>NZ_JBIWCN010000021.1:720-158606 GCF_044761525.1 Streptomyces sp. NPDC097595
GGACGACGACAACCGTGGCGGTGGCTTCCGTCGCGACGACCGTCCCTCCGGTGGTGGCTTCCGTCGTGACGACCGTGGTGGCAACTCCGGCGGTGGGTTCCGTCGCGATGATCGTGCGCCGCGTCGTGATGACGACCGTGGTGGGTTCCGTCGCGATGACCGTGCGCCGCGTCGTGATGACGACCGTGGTGGCTTCCGCCGTGACGACCGTGCGCCGCGTCGTGATGACGACCGTGGTGGCCGGCCGGGTGGCTTCGGTGGCGGTCGTGACGACCGGCCCCGTGGTCCCCGCCGGGACGACGACAACCGTGGCGGTGGCTTCCGTCGCGACGACCGTCCCTCCGGTGGTGGCTTCCGTCGTGACGACCGTGGTGGCAACTCCGGCGGTGGCTTCCGCCGCGATGACCGTGCCCCGCGCCGGGACGACGACCGTGGTGGGTTCCGCCGCGACGACCGTGCGCCGCGTCGTGATGACGACCGTGGTGGGTTCCGCCGTGACGACCGTGCCCCGCGCCGGGACGACGAGCGTGGTGGCTTCCGTCGCGATGACCGCGCGCCCCGCCGTGACGATGACCGTGGTGGCTACCGTCGCGATGACCGTGCGCCGCGTCGTGATGACGACCGTGGTGGGTTCCGTCGCGATGATCGTGCGCCGCGTCGTGATGACGACCGTGGTGGGTTCCGTCGCGACGACCGTGACCGTGGACCCCGTCGCGACGACAACCGGGGCGGCGGCTTCCGCGGCCAGCGGGACGACCGTCGCGACGACCGGGGTGGCTACCGGGGCCGCGACGACCGCGGCGGCCGGCCGGGCGGCTACGAGCGCCGGGACGACCGCGACCGTGACCGTGAGCCCATCAAGCGGCTGCCCATCCCGGACGACGTCACCGGCCACGAGATCGACCAGGACGTCCGCCAGGAGTTGCTGAGCCTGCCCAAGACGCTGGCCGAGGACGTCGCGCGGAACCTGGTCATGGTGGCCCGGCTCATCGACGAGGACCCCGAGGAGGCGTACGCCTACGCGCGCATCGCCCTCCGGCTCGCCTCGCGCGTCGCCGCCGTCCGCGAGGCCGCCGGTTTCGCCGCCTACGCGACCCAGAAGTACGCGGAGGCGCTCGCGGAGTTCCGGGCGGCCCGGCGGATGACCGGGTCCGTGGAGCTGTGGCCGGTCATGGCCGACTGCGAGCGCGGTCTCGGGCGGCCCGAGAAGGCCATGGCGATGGCCGGTGAGCCCGAGGTGCAGAAGCTGGACAAGGCCGGCCAGGTCGAGATGCGTCTCGTGGCCGCCGGCGCCCGGCGGGACATGGGGCAGCTCGACGCCGCCATCGTCACGCTCCAGAGCCCCGAGCTCGCCTCGAACGCCGTGCACCCCTGGACCCCGCGCCTGCGCTACGCGTACGCGGACGCGCTGCTCGAAGCGGGCCGCGAGGACGAGGCGCGCGAGTGGTTCGGCAAGGCGCTGGAGGCCGACAAGGATGGCGCCACCGACGCCTCCGACCGCCTCGCCGAGCTGGACGGCGTCGAGTTCGTGGACGCGCTGGACGATGACGAGGCCGAGCCCGTCGCCGCCGACGCGGACCGGGACGACACCGACGAGGACGGCGAGTCCCAGGCGTAACGCATGAGAAGAGGGCGGCACCCGCACGGGGTGCCGCCCTCTTTCGCGTTCAGCCCAGGTTCAGGCTGCGCAGGACCAGGCCCGTCGCCGGCTTCGGGCCGAACGACGTCGACTTGCGGGGCATGGTGACGCCCTGGCGGGCCAGGTCCCGGACGAGCTCCTCGCGTACCGGATGCATCAGCACCGCCGTGGAACCGTTCCGCTCGGCCTGCTCCACCGCGGCGGCGGTGTCGTGGATGTACGCGATGTGAGCCGGGTCGTCCGGGATGCGCCACACCCCGTCGAGCAGCGCCGAGTGCAGGACCGTCGCGTCGAGGGTGCGCCAGGCGGCCGGGCGGTCCGCCGGAACCGTGCGGGCCAGCAGCGCCGCGTCCGGGCGGTCGACCAGGTGAAAGCCCCCGTCGCCCGCGAGCAGGAAGGCGTTGCCCTCGGCGGCCGCCCCGGCCAGGGCCTCCATCGCGTCCGGAAGCGGCCCCGCCACCTCCCGTATCCGGAACAGGCCGGTCAGCGCGGCCAGCGCGTCCGCGACGGGCAGTCCGTGCAGCAGGCGGTGGATGGCGCGGACCCGGAGCGGGTAGCGGGCGGTGTCCACCAGGAGGACCAGGCCGTAGTCCCAGGGGCCCGGGTCCGTGTGCTCCTGCTGAAGCCTGAGATAGGTGGCCCAGCGGTGGTGGCCGTCCGCGATGAGTGCCTGGTGCCGGGCCAGGTCCGCCTGGACCTCGGCGCGTTCGGCGGGATCGGTGACCGCCCACAGCCGGTGGCGGAAGCCGTCCTCCGTGGTCGTGCAGAACAGCGGCTCGCGCTCGACGGTCCGCTCGACCACCGCGGTCGCCCCCGTCGCCGTGTCCCCGTCGCCCCGGTACGTCAGCAGCAGCGGTTCCAGATGGGCGGCGGTGGCGCGCATCAGGTCGGCCCGGTCCTCGACCACATGGGCCATGACGTCCTCGTGCGGAAGCACCACGCCGTCCGCCGGGCCCGAGAGCCCGAGGGCGCCGATCACGCCCCGCTGCAGGATCTCGTCGTCGCGCTGCTCGTACACGTACAGGGCGGGCTCGGCGTCCGGGGCGAGGACGCCCTCCGCGAGCCAGCCGTCCAGGGTGGCGGCGGCCCGGGCGTTGCGGGCGGCGACCGTGCCGGCCTGCGGCAGGATCAGCCGGACGATGTTGTGCGGGTCCGCCGACTCCAGGTGCAGCAGCCCGTCGGGCCGCACGACCACGTCGTACGGGGGAGAGGTCACCGCGGCGAGGCTGCCGACCCGCTCGGGGACGTACCGCAGGCCACGGAACGGAAGCAGACGCAGTCCCTGGTCCGCCGTGCCTCGTGTGTTCATCCACGCATCGTATGTGGGCTGCACGGATGCGCGATGATCGGGGGAGAAGCAGTCGAAGAGGAGCGCGGAACATGAGCGGGACGAGCAGGACCAGGCCGAGCGGCAGCAGCACCGCGCTGAGTGAGGCGTACGACACGGCGCTGCTCGACCTCGACGGTGTCGTGTACGCGGGCGGGCAGGCGATCGACCACGCCGTCGAGGCGCTCGGCACGGCCCGGGACGGCGGGATGCACCTGGCGTACGTCACCAACAACGCGCTGCGCACCCCGGCCGCCGTGGCCGAGCACCTGACCGAGCTGGGCGTCCCGGCCGAGGCGACCGACGTGATCACCTCGGCGCAGGCGGTGGCCCGGCTGATGGCCGACCAGCTGCCCGCCGGGGCCCGGGTCCTGGTCATCGGCGGCGAGGGACTGCGCGTCGCGCTGCGGGAACGCGGCCTCGAACCCGTCGAGTCCGCCGACGACGACCCGGTCGCCGTGGTCCAGGGATACGGCGGCCCCGACCTGCCGTGGGGCCGGTTCGCCGAGGCGTCGTACGCGATCAACCGCGGGCTGCCGTGGTACGCGTCCAACACCGACCTGACGATCCCGGGCGCGCGCGGGATCGCGCCGGGCAACGGGGCGGCCGTCGAGGTCGTCCGTATCGCCACCGGCGCCGAACCGCAGGTCGCCGGGAAGCCGCTCCCGCCGATGCACCGCGAGACCGTGCTGCGCACCGGCGCCGAACGGCCGCTGGTGGTCGGCGACCGGCTCGACACCGACATCGAGGGGGCGTTCAACGGCGGCGTCGACTCGCTCCTCGTGCTCACCGGGGTGACCGACGCGGCCCAGCTGGTGACCGCCGTCCCCGAGCACCGGCCGACGTACATCGACGCGGACCTGCGCGGGCTGCTCACCGGACAGCCCGAGGTGACCGAGGACGGCGGGGGATTCCGCTGCGGCGGCTGGACGGCCTCCGCCGGAGGCGGTGCGCTCGTGCTGGACGGCGACGGCGACGCGCTCGACGGGCTGCGGGCGCTGTGCGCGGCGGCCTGGTCGCACGCCGGGGACGGGGCCTGTGACCTGGACGCGGACAAGGCGGTGGCCCGGCTGGGGCTGTGAGGACGGGCCCGGGGCCCGAGAGGCTGGGTAGGCTAACCTAACCGGGTGTTGGTTGAAAGCCCCCCGGATTCCAGTTCCGGCCCGATAGCCGCGCCGGACAAGGCCGCCGCTCCCCGCAGACGTCACGCGGCGAGAGCGGCGGGGCTCCTGGTGGCCGTGGCCGTCCTCGCGCTGGTGTGTCTCGCGTCCATCGGGATCGGCGCCAAGGCGCTGCCGCTCTCCGACGTGTGGCACGGCCTGTTCCACTACGCGGGCAGCGGCGACGACGTCCTCGTACGCAAGGTCCGCGTCCCCCGCACGGTGCTGGGGCTCCTTGTGGGTGCCGCGCTCGGCCTCGCCGGGGCGGTGATGCAGGCGCTGACCCGTAACCCGCTCGCCGAGCCGGGCATCCTCGGGGTCAACGCGGGGGCCTCGGCCGCCGTCGTCTCCGCCATCAGCTTCTTCGGCGTGACCTCGCTGACCGGCTATGTGTGGTTCGCCTTCGCGGGCGCCGCGATCGTGTCGGTCGCCGTGTACTTCCTCGGCGGAAGCCGGTCCTCCACACCGGTGCGGCTCGCGCTCGCGGGGACGGCCGTCACCGCCGCGCTGTACGGATACGTCAACGCCGTACAGCTGCTGGACTCGGCGGCGCTGGACCGGCTGCGGTTCTGGACGGTCGGCTCGCTGGCCTCCGCGAACACCGAGACCGTCGGCAAGGTGTGGCCGTTCATCGCGGCGGGCGTCCTGCTGACCGTGTTCATCGCGCGCCCGCTCAACGCCCTGGAGATGGGCGACGACACCGCCAGGTCGCTGGGCGCGAACCTGACCAGGACCCGGGTGCTCGCGATGCTCGCCGTCACCCTGCTGTGCGGGTCGGCGACCGCCGCGTGCGGGCCGATCGTCTTCATCGGGCTGATGATCCCGCACCTGGTGCGGACCCTCACCGGTCCCGACCTGCGGTGGATCCTGCCGTACGCGGCGGTGCTCTCCCCGGTGCTGCTGCTCGGCGCGGACGTGGTCGGCCGGGTCATCGCGCGCCCCTCGGAGCTCCAGGTCGGTATCGTCACCGCGCTGATCGGCGGGCCCGTCTTCATCTACCTCGTACGACGCAAGAGGATGTCCCAGCTGTGAAGGCCACGACCACGAAGGAGACGGCACGCGCCGTCCGTCCGGTGCGGGCCATGCGGACGGCCGGCGGGTACTCGTTCCGGATGAACGTGCGGGCGGCCCTGGTCGTCCTGCTCCTGGCCGTCGTGGCGGCGTGCGCCGCGGTCGTCCTCATCGGCAGCGGCGACTTCTCGATGACCCCCGACGAGGTCCTGACCACGCTCTTCGGCCACGGCACCTTCCAGCAGGAGTTCATCGTCACCGACCTCAGGCTGCCCCGTGTGCTCGTCGGACTCCTCGTCGGCGGGGCGCTCGGTGCCGGGGGCGCCGTCTTCCAGACCATCTCCCGCAACCCGCTCGGCAGCCCCGACGTGCTCGGCTTCGGGCAGGGCGCCACGGTCGGCGCGCTCACCGTGATCGTCCTCTTCCAGGGCGGTGCGAAGGAGGTCGCGGCCGGTGCGGTCGTCGGCGGCCTGCTGACCGGTCTCGCCGTGTACCTGCTGGCGTGGAAGCGCGGTGTGCACGGCTTCCGGCTGGTCCTGGTGGGGATCGGGGCGGCGGCCATGCTGACCGCCGCCACCCAGTACCTGATCACCAAGGCGAACCTGGTCGACGCGACGCGTGCCGTCGTCTGGATGACCGGCTCGCTGGACGGCCGCGACTGGGCGCAGGTCTGGCCGCTGCTGGTCGTCTGCGCCGTGCTGCTCCCGCTGGTGTACGGGCACGGGCCGGCCCTGCGCGTCATGGAGATGGGCGACGACGCGGCGTACGCGCTCGGGGTACGGGTGGAACGCACCCGCCTCCTCCTCATGGGCGCCGCCGTGCTGCTCGTCGCCGTCGCCACGGCCGCCGCCGGGCCGATCGCCTTCGTCTCGCTGAGCGCCCCGCAGCTGGCGCGCCGGCTGACCCGGTCCACCGGGCCGAACCTGGTGGCCTCGACGTTCATGGGCGCGGCGCTCCTGCTCGTCGCCGACTGGGTCGCGCTCGACGCGTTCGGCGACCGTCAGCTGCCGGTGGGTGTGGTCACCGGGGTGCTCGGCGGCTGCTATCTGGTGTGGCTCCTTGTGACCGAGCGCAAGGCGGGGCGCATATGAGATCCCGCCTCCCCGCCGCCTCTCCTCAACCGCCCGACAGCCGACCGTCCGACCCCCGGAGTACGACCATGCAGCGCCTCACCGCGGACTCGGTGACCCTCGGATACGACCAGCGGGTCATCGCGGAGAACCTCTCGGTCGAGATACCCGACCACTCGTTCACCGTGATCGTCGGCCCCAACGCCTGCGGCAAGTCGACGCTGCTGCGGGCGCTCTCCCGGATGCTCAAGCCGAGCCGGGGCCAGGTGCTTTTGGACGGGCAGTCGATCCACGGGCTGCCCGCGAAGAAGGTCGCCAGGACGCTGGGCCTGCTGCCGCAGTCCTCGATCGCGCCGGAGGGCATCACGGTCGCGGACCTCGTGGCGCGGGGGCGGTACCCGCACCAGGGGCTGCTGCGGCAGTGGTCGCCGGAGGACGAGCGGGTCGTCCAGGAGTCGATGGAGGCGACGGGCGTCGGTGAGCTGGCCGATCGCTATGTCGATGAATTGTCCGGCGGTCAGCGGCAGCGGGTCTGGATCGCGATGGCCCTCGCCCAGCAGACGCCGCTGCTGCTGCTGGACGAGCCGACGACGTACCTCGACATCCAGCACCAGATCGATGTGCTTGACCTGTGTGCCGAGCTGCACGAGACGCAGGGGCGGACGCTGGTGGCCGTCCTGCACGACCTGAACCACGCGGCGCGGTACGCCACGCATCTGATCGCGATGCGGGGTGGGGAGATCGTCGCGGAGGGGGCGCCGGGGGAGATCGTCACCGCGGAGCTGGTGGAGCGGGTGTTCGGGCTGCGGTGTCAGGTGATTCCGGATCCGGAGACGGGGACGCCGCTTGTCGTACCTGCTGCGCGGGCGCGCGTTGCGCGCGGGGCCGTCGAAAAGACGTCCTCAAGCGCCGGACGGGCTTGAGTTTGGCCGGCGTGGGCTCGTCCTGCCGAGGCCAAAGATGTCCTCAATCGCCGGACGGGCTTGAGTGTGCTGACCTCGGCCTGCATGCAGGGCTTGGATTCCTACAACAGTGACTTCAGTTTGAGCAGGTCTCTGAAGCCCGCCTCCAGGCGGACTCGGCCCGAGGCCCAGGCCTTGGCGAAGTTCAGGTCGCCGTCGACCATGGCGACCAGGTCGTCGCCGGTCATCGCGAGGCGGATCTCGGCCTTTTCGCGGGGTGGGCCCTCCAGCGTGTCCAGGACCCGGATGCGGCCGCCGGACAGGCGGCCGGTGAACGTGATGTCCAGGTCCCGGATGTGGCAGCTCAGCGAGCGGTCCAGGTCGGCGGCGCGGCGTACGTCGCCGTCGGCCCCCGCGAGGTTGTCGGAAAGTCTGTCGAGTGCGCTGCGGCACTCCGCCATGGTCGCCATCGTGATCGACGGTACCCCAGCGCTTCGCGGTAGCGTTTCCGCATGAGCGACCCGATGCCCGACACCGTGACGGAGCCCGCGCCCCTCGGAGTCGTACGGACGCCCACCGGCAATGCCGAGGTGGACGGCCTGCTGGAGCGGCTGGCCGACGCCGACCACCTCGCGGCGGACGGACACACCGAGGTGTACGAGGATGTACACCGGGGCCTCCGCGAGGCGCTGAGCGCGCTGGACGCCGGCCCCGCCCCCGCACCCCCGTACAACCACAGGAGCTGAACCGAACGTGGCAGGAGTCGCCCGCCGCCGTCTCGACGCCGAGCTGGTACGCCGCAAGCTGGCCCGGTCGCGCGAGCACGCCAGCCAGCTGATCGCGGCGGGCCGGGTCACCGTCGGCGGCAACACCGCGACCAAACCGGCCACCCAGGTCGAGACCAGCGCCGCCCTCGTCGTCACCAAGGACGACAGCGACCCCGAGTACGTCTCGCGCGGCGGCCACAAGCTGGCCGGCGCCCTCGCCGCCTTCGTCCCGCTCGGCCTTGAGGTCGAGGGCCGCCGGGCGCTCGACGCGGGGGCCTCGACCGGCGGGTTCACCGATGTGCTGCTGCGCGCCGGGGCGGCCCAGGTGGTGGCCGTGGACGTCGGCTACGGGCAGCTCGCCTGGTCGCTCCAGTCCGACGGGCGCGTCGTCGTCAAGGACCGGACCAACGTCCGGGAACTGACCCTGGAGGCCATCGACGGCGAGCCGGCCGACCTGGTGGTCGGCGACCTGTCGTTCATCCCGCTCGGGCTCGTGATGCCGGCCCTGGTCCGCTGCACGGCCCCCGGCGCCGACCTGGTCCTCATGGTCAAGCCGCAGTTCGAGGTCGGCAAGGAACGCCTCGGCAGCGGCGGTGTGGTGCGCGACCCCGAGCTGCGCGCCGAGGCGGTACGGGAAGTGGCCCGCCGGGCGTGGGCGCTGGGCCTGGGGGTGCGGGGCGTGACCGCGAGCCCGCTGCCGGGGCCCTCCGGGAACGTCGAGTACTTTCTGTGGCTGCGGGCCGGAGCACCGGAACTGGATCCCGCGGATGTCGACCGTGCAGTGGCGGAGGGGCCCCGTTGACGACGAATGCGGCACGTACAGTCTTTCTTCTCGCGCACACCGGCCGCCCGGCCGCGATCCGCAGCGCCGAGCTCGTCGTGCAGGGGCTGCTGCGCAACGGCCTGGGGGTGCGGGTCCTCGCCACCGAGGCGGCCGACCTCCCCCTGCCCGCGGCCGTGGAGACCGTCACCGATGCCACGCCCGAGGTGCTCAACGGCTGTGAGCTGCTGATCGTCCTCGGCGGCGACGGGACGCTGCTGCGCGGCGCCGAGCTCTCCCGCGCCTCCGGCGTGCCCATGCTCGGCGTCAACCTCGGCCGGGTCGGCTTCCTCGCCGAGGCCGAGCGCGACGACCTCGACAAGGTGGTCGACCGGGTCGTCACCCGGGCGTACACGGTCGAGGAGCGCATGACGATCGACGTCCTGGTGCACAGCAACGGGGAGGTCGTCCACACCGACTGGGCGCTCAACG
This sequence comes from Streptomyces sp. NPDC097595, assembly GCF_044761525.1. Taxonomy (NCBI): domain Bacteria; kingdom Bacillati; phylum Actinomycetota; class Actinomycetes; order Kitasatosporales; family Streptomycetaceae; genus Streptomyces; species Streptomyces sp. NPDC097595. Next base: position 9,849 of record NZ_JBIWCN010000021.1, read on the forward strand.
AGGCGGCCGTGCAGAAGATGTCGGCCGAGCGGATGCTCGAAGTCGTCCTGGAGATCGACGGCCGCCCGGTGACCGGCTTCGGCTGCGACGGCATCGTGTGCGCGACGCCCACCGGCTCGACCGCGTACGCCTTCTCGGCCGGCGGGCCCGTCGTCTGGCCGGAGGTCGAGGCGCTGCTGATGGTCCCGATCAGCGCCCACGCCCTGTTCGCCAAGCCGCTCGTGACCTCGCCGACCTCGGTGCTCGCCGTCGAGGTCCAGCCGCACACCCCGCACGGAGTGCTGTGGTGCGACGGGCGCAGGACCGTCGAGCTGCCCTCCGGGGCGCGGGTCGAGGTGCGGCGCGGTGCCGTGCCCGTCCGGCTCGCCCGACTGCACCAGGCGTCGTTCACGGACCGCCTCGTCGCCAAGTTCGCGCTGCCCGTCTCGGGGTGGCGGGGCGCGCCCCACTGACCCCGCCCGTGTGCACGCGGGCGGGGAAACCTCGTATGGTCATGTCCGTGTTGGAGGAGATGCGGATACGGTCGCTCGGGGTCATCGACGACGCGGTGGTGGAGCTGTCACCCGGCTTCACCGCGGTGACGGGTGAGACCGGCGCCGGCAAGACCATGGTCGTCACCAGCCTGGGGCTGCTGCTCGGCGGGCGCGCCGACCCCGCCCTGGTGCGGATCGGCGCCAAGGCCGCGGTGGTCGAGGGACGGATCACGGTGGCCGACGGCGACGCGGTGGCGCTGCGCGCCGAGGAGGCCGGGGCCGAGATCGAGGACGGGGCGCTGCTCATCAGCCGCACCGTCTCCGCCGAAGGGCGCTCAAGGGCGCACCTCGGCGGCAGATCCGTGCCCGTGGGCGTGCTGTCCGAGCTGGCCGACGAACTCGTCGCCGTGCACGGCCAGACCGACCAGCAGGGCCTGCTCAAGCCCGCCCGGCAGCGCCAGGCCCTCGACCGGTACGCGGGTGACGGCGTCGCCGGGCCGCTCGCGAAGTACGCGGCGGCCCACCGGCGGCTGCGGGACGTCGCGGCGGAGCTGGACGAGCTGACGACGCGCGCCCGCGAGCGCGCCCAGGAGGCCGACCTGCTGCGCTTCGGGCTCAACGAGGTCGCCGCCGTCGAGCCCCTGCCCGGTGAGGACACCGAGCTGGCCGCCGAGGCCCAGCGGCTCGGTCACGCCGACGCGCTCGCCTCCGCCGCCGCGCTCGCGCACACCGCGCTGGCCGGCAACCCGGAGGACCCGGAGGCCCTGGACGCCACGACCGTGGTGGCCGCCGCCCGGCAGGCCCTCGACGGGGTGCGCTCGCACGACCCGGCGCTCGCCTCGCTCGCGGACCGGGTCGGCGAGATCTCCATCCTGCTCGCGGACGTCTCCGGCGAACTGTCCGGTTACGCGGACCAGCTCGACGCCGACCCGTTGCGGCTCGCCGCCGTCGAGGAGCGGCGCGCCGCGCTCACCGCGCTCACCCGCAAGTACGGCGAGGACATCACCGCCGTACTCGCCTGGGCGCAGGAGGGCGCGGACCGGCTCACCGAGCTGGAGGGCGACGACGACCGGATCGGTGAGCTGACCGTCGAGCGGGACGCGCTGCGCGCCGAACTCTCCGGCCTCGGGCAGGCGTTGACCGACGCCCGGACGGCCGCCGCCGCGTCCTTCGCGGAGGCGGTGACCGAGGAGCTGGCGTCGCTCGCCATGCCGCACGCCCGGGTGTCCTTCGACATCCGGCAGACCGAGGCGGCGGACGAGGCGTCCGGCATCGAGATCGGCGGCCGCAATGTGGCCTACGGCCCGTCCGGTGCCGACGAGGTCGAACTGCTGCTCGCCCCGCACCCCGGCGCCCAGCCCCGGCCGATCGCCAAGGGCGCGTCGGGCGGTGAGCTGTCCCGGGTGATGCTCGCGGTCGAGGTGGTCTTCGCGGGCTCCGACCCCGTGCCCACGTACCTCTTCGACGAGGTCGACGCGGGCGTCGGCGGCAAGGCGGCCGTGGAGGTCGGGCGGCGGCTCGCGAAGCTGGCGAAGTCCGCCCAGGTCGTCGTCGTCACGCACCTGCCCCAGGTGGCCGCGTTCGCGGACCGGCAGCTGCTGGTCGAGAAGACCGTGGACGGCTCGGTGACCAGCAGCGGGGTCACCGTCCTGGAGGGCGAGGACCGGGTACGGGAGCTGTCCCGGATGCTCGCGGGCCAGGAGGACTCCGAGACGGCCCGCGCCCACGCCGAGGAACTGCTCGCCACGGCCCGCGCCGACGGATAGCCGCGGTGGCCGGGGCGCGTCCGCGCGCCCCGGCCGTACGGGTGTCGTGGCGCCGTACACACTTTCACCCGTGCGGGTGGTGTGCGGTGCCCGATTTGTCGTGGTGAGCCCCGGGGTAACGGTTCCGTCGTGCCGGAACGTGCGTACGGACTGGCATCCTTGGCCGTGTTCGTACCCCCGACTCGGGAGCCCCGGGAGCCAATCGACGTGTCACAGCTGCGCACGGTCCAGGTAGTCGGCGGCGGCAGTGCCGGCAGCAGCACGCACGCCGGCGCGCTGGCCGCCGGGCTGGTCGCCCGGGGCGTGCGGGTCACCGTCTGCGCGCCTGCCTCGCTGGACCGCACCCACGACTTCGCCGCCACCGGCGCCCACTTCGCGCCCGTGCCCCGGCGCAGCGACCCGGCGGCCGTCGCCGCCCTGCGCGCCGCCTGCGCCGAAGCGGACGTCGTCCACGCGCACGGACTGCACGCCGCCGTGCGGGCCGCCCTGGCGATCGGCCGCCGGCCCGTCCCCCTGGTCGTCACCTGGCACACCCGGTCCCACGCCGAAGGGGCCCGCCGCCGGCTCCTGCACCTCCTGGAGCGACGGGCGGTGCGCGCGGCCGCCGTGGTGCTCGCCACCTCGTCCGACCTGGTCGACCGGGCGCGCGCCCGGGGCGCCCGCGATGCCCGGCTCGCGCCCGTCGCCGCCCCCAGGGCGCCGCGCCCGACCGGGCCGCCCGCCGACAAGGTCCGCGCCGAACTCGGGGCGGTCGAGCGGCCGTTGATCGTCGCGCTCGGCACTCTCGTACCGCATCACGGCTACGACACCCTGCTCGACGCGGCGGCCGCGTGGCGCCTGCTCGACCCCGTGCCGCTGGTGGCGGTCGTCGGCGAGGGGCGGGAGCGGGCGGCCCTGCGGCGGCGGATCACGGCCGAGGGCCTGCCCGTCGAACTGCTCGGCGACCGGTCCGACGCCGCCGCCCTCCTGGCCGCCGCCGATGTCGCCGTCCTGCCCAGCCGCTGGGAGTCCCGCTCCACCTCCGCCCAGCAGGCGCTGCGGTCCGGGGTGCCCCTGGTCGCCACGGCGGTCGGCGGTACGCCCGAACTCGTCGGGGACGCCGCCGTCCTCGTGCCGTACGCGGACCCCGAGGCGCTGGCCGCCGAGGTGGCCCGGTTGCTCGGGGACCCGGCCGAGCGGGACCGGCTGGCCGCCGAGGGGCTGCGGCAGGCGGCGAGTTGGCCGACCGAGGACGACACGGTGGCCCAGGTGCTCGCGGTGTACGACGAGCTGGCCCGGCCGCGTTGACAGCCCCCGCACCGGCTGCGATCTTGAAAATCGGACCGGGCAATCGGGGAGGGCGTATGGCCGAGGACACGCAGGCGTACGAGGACGAGGGAGCCGCCGTCGGCGCGTTGCCCGGCCCCCTCGTCTCCGTGGAGTGGCTCGCCGCGCGCCTCGGCGCCCCCGGGCTGAGGGTGTTCGACGCGTCGGTCGGCGCTCCCGGGCAGGTACCCGACGCGTCGGTCGGCGCGCGCCGGGGGAGCGGGACGCGGATTCCGGGGGCCGGGGTCTTCGACATCGACGGCGCGCTCTCCGACCACACGGCGCCGGTGCCCCACACCATGCCGGACGCCGCCCGGTTCACCGAGGAGATGCGGGCGCTCGGCCTGAACGACACGGACACCGTGGTCGTGTACGACGCCGCCGGGATCTACTCCAGCGCCCGGGCCCGGTGGATGCTCCGGGCCATGGGCTTCGACCGGGCCGCCATCCTCGACGGGGGCCTGCCCGCCTGGACCGCCGCCGGATTGCCGGTCACCGAGGGCGCACCCGAACCGGCCGCAGGGCGCGGGGACTTCACGGCCAGGCCCCGGCCCGGACTCCTCGTCGGCGCCGGCGAGGTGGCGGAGGCGCTGGCCGATCCGGGGGCGGCGGTGCTCGACGCCAGGACCCGGGGGCGGTTCGAGGGCACGGAGCCGGAGCCCCGGACCGGGCTGCGCGGCGGCCATATGCCGGGGGCCGTCAGCCTGCCGTTCGGCCGGCTCCAGGACGAGGGGCGGATGCGGGCGCCGGACGAGCTGCGCGCCGCGTTCGCCGGTGCGGCCGGTGACCGCGAGCGGCTGTACTTCAGCTGCGGGTCGGGTGTGACCGCCTGCGTCCTCGCGCTGGGGGCCGAGCTGGCCGGATACCGGGACCTGGCCGTGTACGACGGATCCTGGAGCGAGTGGGGGCTGCCCACGGGGGACCCGGCGGCCCCGGAGACCCCGGCGGACCGGCCGGTCGTGACGGGCCCGTAGCGGCGCGGATGTGGCTCCGCCCGGCTGCCGGGGCACGGCAGCCGGGCGGGGAGGAAACGGACCGCGTCCGTCAGCCCACGTACGCCCCGCTCGCCGTCAGCCGCAGGGCCGTGTCGATCAGCGGGACGTGGCTGAACGCCTGCGGGAAGTTGCCCACCTGGCGCTGGAGCCGGGCGTCCCACTCCTCGGCCAGCAGGCCCAGGTCGTTGCGGAGGGCCAGCAGCCGCTCGAACAGCCGGCGGGCCTCGTCGACCCGGCCGATCATCGCGAGGTCGTCCGCCAGCCAGAACGAGCAGGCCAGGAACGCGCCCTCGTCGCCCTCCAGGCCGTCCACGCCCGCGTCGTCGCCCGCGGTCGGGTAGCGCAGGACGAAGCCGTCCTCCGTGGACAGCTCCCGCTGGATCGCCTCGATGGTGCCGATGACCCGCTTGTCGTCGGGGGGCAGGAAGCCCATCTGCGGGATCAGCAGCAGGGAGGCGTCCAGCTCCTTCGAGCCGTAGGACTGCGTGAAGGTGTTGCGCTCGGGGTCGTAGCCCCGCTCGCAGACGTCCCGGTGGATCTCGTCGCGCAGCTCGTGCAGCCGCTCGACCGGGCCCTCCGCGTCGCCGGACTCGATGAGCTTGATCGTCCGGTCGACGGCGACCCAGGCCATCACCTTGGAGTGCACGAAGTGGCGGCGCGGGCCGCGCACCTCCCAGATGCCCTCGTCCGGCTCGTTCCAGTGCTTCTCCAGGTACTCGATCAGCTTGAGCTGGAGTCCGGTGGCGTAGTCGTTGCGGGCCAGGCCCGTCATGTGCGCCAGGTGCAGCGCCTCGGTGACCTCGCCGTACACGTCCAGCTGGAGCTGGCCCGCAGCGCCGTTGCCGACGCGGACCGGGGCGGAGCCCTCGTAACCGGGCAGCCACTCCAGCTCCGCCTCGCCCAGCTCCCGCTCGCCCGCGATCCCGTACATGATCTGCAGGTTCTCCGGGTCGCCGGCCACCGCGCGCAGCAGCCACTCGCGCCAGGCGCGGGCCTCCTCGCGGTAGCCGGTGCGCAGCAGCGAGGAGAGGGTGATCGCGGCGTCGCGGAGCCAGGTGTAGCGGTAGTCCCAGTTCCGGGAGCCGCCGATGTCCTCGGGCAGCGAGGTGGTCGGCGCGGCGACGATGCCGCCGGTCGGCGCGTACGTCAGGGCCTTCAGCGTGATCAGCGAGCGGACCACGGCCTCGCGGTACGGCCCGTGGTACGTGCACTGCTCGACCCACTCGCGCCAGAAGTCCGCGGTCGCCTCCAGCGAGCCGTCCGGGTCCGGGAGCGCGGGCGGCTCGTGGTGCGAGGGCTGCCAGCTGATCGTGAACGCGATCCGGTCACCGGGGGCGACGGTGAAGTCGGAGTACGTCGTCAGGTTCTCGCCGTAGGTGTCGACGGGCGTGTCCAGCCACACCGAGTCCGGGCCGGCGACGGCGACCGTACGTGAGTCCACCTTGTGCACCCAGGGGGTGACGCGGCCGTAGCTGAACCGCATGCGCAGCTCCGAGCGCATCGGCACCCGGCCGCTGACGCCCTCCACGATCCGGATGAGCTGCGGTGCGCCGTCGCGGGGCGGCATGAAGTCGGTCACTCTGACCGTGCCGCGCGGCGTGTCCCACTCCGATTCGAGGATGAGGGAGTCCCCGCGGTAGCGGCGGCGGTCGGCCGCGGGCGGCTCCGTGCCCTCGGGGCGGGCCGGCCCCAGTCGCCAGAAGCCGTGTTCCTCGGTGCCCAGAAGGCCCGCGAAAATGGCGTGTGAATCGAAGCGGGGCAGGCAGAGCCAGTCGGCTGTGCCGTCCCGGCAGACCAGGGCTGCGGTCTGCATGTCTCCGATGAGTGCGTAATCCTCGATGCGCCCGGCCACGTGCATCTCCAGTCGAACGGCCATGTCGCCCCGTGGGGCGCTTACTGCGGGTCAAGAGGGTGTCGCAAGGGGTTGTAGTGGGGGGACCTGCGAACTTTCGGCCTCGCCCGAGCGAGTGTCCGAGCAGGATACGACGCAGCCGGGTGATCCGCGCGACCCTCTTGCCAACCGGAGTGGTCCGGTCTAGCGGGGTGCGAGTGGCATATGCGGCTTGCGCCGCGCTTGCGTACCGGTGGCCGGAAGCGGTCTCTCCCCGTCGCTGATACCCTGGTAGCCCGTGGACCGGTGGTCGTCGGCGAGAGCAGACGAGGCCCCCGAACCGCAGCGACGGCATCTCCGGAATCTCCGGACGGCAACGCCGGCACGCACCTCATGATCGCGACCACGGGAGCCCCCTTTGGCTATGCAGCCCACATCCACGACGACCAAGCACATCTTCGTCACCGGGGGTGTCGCCTCTTCCCTCGGCAAGGGTCTGACTGCCTCCAGCCTCGGCGCCCTGCTCAAGGCGCGCGGTCTCCGGGTCACCATGCAGAAGCTCGACCCGTACCTGAACGTCGACCCGGGCACGATGAACCCGTTCCAGCACGGCGAGGTCTTCGTGACCAACGACGGTGCGGAGACGGACCTCGACATCGGCCACTACGAGCGCTTCCTCGACGTCGACCTCGACGGCTCGGCCAACGTCACCACCGGCCAGGTCTACTCGCAGGTCATCGCCAAGGAGCGGCGCGGCGAGTACCTGGGCGACACCGTGCAGGTCATCCCGCACATCACCAACGAGATCAAGCACCGCATCCGCCGCATGGCCACCGACGACGTCGACGTGGTCATCACCGAGGTCGGCGGGACCGTCGGCGACATCGAGTCGCTGCCGTTCCTGGAGACCGTGCGCCAGGTCCGCCACGAGGTCGGCCGGGACAACGTCTTCGTCGTGCACATCTCGCTGCTGCCCTACATCGGCCCCTCCGGCGAGCTGAAGACCAAGCCCACCCAGCACTCCGTGGCCGCGCTGCGCAACATCGGTATCCAGCCGGACGCGATCGTGCTGCGCGCCGACCGCGACGTCCCGACCGCCATCAAGCGCAAGATCTCCCTGATGTGCGACGTGGACGAGGCCGCCGTGGTCGCCTGCGTGGACGCCAAGTCGATCTACGACATCCCCAAGGTGCTGCACACCGAGGGCCTGGACGCCTACGTCGTCCGCAAGCTCGACCTGCCGTTCCGCGACGTCGACTGGACCACCTGGGACGACCTGCTGGACCGCGTCCACAATCCCGACCACGAGGTCACCGTCGCCCTGGTCGGCAAGTACATCGACCTGCCCGACGCCTACCTCTCGGTCACCGAGGCCATCCGGGCCGGCGGCTTCGCCAACAAGGCCCGGGTCAAGGTCGAGTGGGTCGCCTCCGACGACTGCAAGACCCCGGCCGGTGCGCAGAGGGCCCTCGCCGGCATCGACGCGATCTGCATCCCCGGCGGCTTCGGCGAGCGCGGCGTGGTCGGCAAGGTCGGCGCGATCCAGTACGCCCGCGAGAACAAGGTGCCGCTGCTCGGCCTCTGCCTCGGCCTCCAGTGCATCGTGATCGAGGCGGCCCGCAACCTCGCCGAGATCCCCGACGCCAACTCCACCGAGTTCGACGCCGCGACCGGCCACCCGGTCATCTCGACCATGGAGGAGCAGCTCGCGTACGTCGAGGGCGCCGGTGACCTGGGCGGCACCATGCGGCTCGGCCTCTACCCGGCGAAGCTCGCCGAGGGCTCGCTGGTCCGCGAGGCCTACGACGGCGAGCCGTACGTGGAGGAGCGCCACCGCCACCGCTACGAGGTCAACAACGCCTACCGCGCCGAGCTGGAGAAGAAGGCCGGCCTGGTCTTCTCGGGCACCTCGCCGGACAACAAGCTCGTCGAGTACGTCGAGTACCCGCGCGAGGTCCACCCGTACCTCGTCGCCACCCAGGCGCACCCGGAGCTGCGCTCCCGGCCGACCCGCCCGCACCCGCTCTTCGCCGGCCTGGTGAAGGCGGCCGTCGCCCGCAAGACGGGCGCCGCCGCCGGGGGCGAGCAGGGCAAGTAAGCGGCACCTCCGCAGGCGTTACGGTTGACCGGGGCGCGCGTCCGAACAGGGACGCGGGCCCCGGTCACCGTTTTTCGTGGGAGGACGCAGATGGGTTTCCAGGACACGCCCGAGGAATGGCGCGTCACCGAGAGCGCGACCCCGTTCCGGGGGAAGAAGACCAGCGTCCGCTCCGACGATGTCGAGATGCCCGACGGTACGGTCGCGCACCGCGACTACCAGGTGCACCCCGGCTCCGTCGCCGTGCTCGCGCTGGACGACGAGGACCGCGTCCTCGTCCTGCGCCAGTACCGCCACCCGGTCCGCCACAAGCTGTGGGAGATCCCCGCCGGGCTGCTCGACGTGCCCGGCGAGAACCCGCTGCACGCCGCGCAGCGCGAGCTGTACGAGGAGGCGCACGTCAAGGCCGAGGACTGGCGGGTCCTCGCCGACATCTACACCTCGCCCGGCGGCTCCGACGAGGCCGTACGCATCTTCCTCGCCCGGGACGTCTCCGAGGCGGAGGGCGAGCGCTTCGAGGTCGCCGAGGAGGAGGCCGACATGGAGCTGGCCCGGGTGCCGCTCCAGGACCTCGTGCGCAAGGTCCTCGCCGGCGACCTGCACAACAGCTGCCTGGTCGTGGGCGTGCTCGCGCTCACCGCGGCCCTCGCGGGCGACGGCGTCGACGCGCTGCGCCCGGCCGACGCGCCCTGGCCGGCCCGGCCCTTCGAAGCCTGACGGCCCGGCCCTTCGAAACCTGACGGGCGCCGTCTCCTCGGGGCTTGACGGGCCGTCCGAAGCCCTGCGGGGCAGTCGATGAGGCCGTCCGTACGGTCACTCCCGCGCATCTCCCGATCGTAAAAAATGCTGATCCGATCGGGGGATGCCCGGGTCGCGCTCCCCCTTCTCCGGACACCCGCCTGAACTACGCTTCGAATGCCCTGACCGGAGTCCCGCAGGGCGACGCGTCAGCGAAGTGGAGCGTGGCCCGTGACGGATCAGGCGGTGGACACCAGCGGCCCGGCCGAGGCAGCGGGGACCGAGGAGCCGCCCGCGCCGGAACCAGCCCGATTCTTCGGCCGCGAACGCGAGTTGAAGGAACTCCGCGACGACATCGAACGCGCCGGGCTCGACACCATGGCCGGCCGCCGCAGCGCCCGCGCCCGGGTCCTCCTGATCGCCGGACGCCCCGGCTCCGGCCGCACCGCGCTCGCCTCCGAACTCGCCCGCCGCCTCCTGGAGACCGGCGACTACCCCGACGGGCTGCTCCGCGTCCGGCTCGCCGAGACCGGCGTCGGCCCCGTCCCCCCGGAGCGCGCCGCCCGCGACCTCCTCGGCCGGCTCGGCCTGACCGGACCGCCCGGCGCCGACGCCGACGAGCTGTCCGAAATGGTCCGCGAGGCCCTGGCCGTCCGCCGGGTGCTCCTCCTCCTGGACGACGCGGCCGACGCCGAACAGGTCGACCCGCTCCTCCCCGACAACCCGGACTGCCTCGTCGTCGCCACGTCCGAGGGCCCGCTCACCGGCATCCCCGGCGTCCGGCCCTGCACCATCGGCGGCCTGGACGCGGGCTCCGCCGTCGAACTCCTCGGCCGCGCCACCGGCCAGGTCAGGATCACCGTCGACCCCCTGACCGCCCAGACCCTGGCCGAGGAGTGCGGCGGGCAGCCGGCCGCCCTCGTCCTCGTCGGCGGCTGGCTCGCCACCCGTCCGACCACCTCGGTGGCCGACGCCGGCCGACAGCTGCGCGCGCTGCCGGACGACCCCGAACCGCCCGCCGGGACGCGCCCGCTGACCCGCGCCTTCCGCTTCGTCCACGACTCCCTGCCGGCCACCCCCGCCCGGATACTGCGCCTGCTCGCCCTCGCCCCCGGCGGTCTCGCCGACGCCCACACCGCCTCCGCGCTGGCCGGCTGCTCCGTCTCGGCCGCCCGGACCACCCTGGACGACTTCGTCACCCTCGGCCTGCTGCGCCGCGAGGGCACCGACGATCCGCAGTACGAGGTGCCGGGCTGCCTCGCCGGGCTGCTGCGGGCGCTCCTGGCGGACCGGGACCGCCCGGCCGAGATCCAGCTCGCCCGGGCCAGGATGCTGGAGCGCACCGTGCGCCTCCTCCAGTCCTGCCGCGCCGTCACGGACCCCGAGGGCTCGCCGTCCCGCCGCAAGCTGGCCGGCCTCCCGCGCACCCTGCGCTTCCCGGACCCGGAGACCGCCGCCGCCTGGCTGCGCGCCCGCAGGCCCGCCCTGCTGGCCGCCGCCCGGATCGCCGTCGAGGACGGGGAGCTGGACACGCTGGCCCGCCGCCTGGTCGCCGCGCTGGTGCGGGCGCTCGCCGCGCACGAGGGCACCGACGCCGCCGCCCCCGACCTCTACGCCCTGCACGGACTGGTGCTGGCCGTCGCCGAGCGCCGCGACCTGCCCCGCGAGCGGGCGGCGGCCCTGCTCAACCTGGCCGACCTGGACGCCGGGACCGGCCGCACCGGGGAGGCGCTGGCCCGCTACCGGGAAGCGCTGGACGCCGGGCGGGCCGCGAAGGACCCGTACGCCACCGGGCGGGCCATGGAGTCCGTCGGCGGCGCCTACGCGGAGCTGGGCGACTACCACCGGGCCTCCGACTGGTACGGACGGGCGCTCGCCCAGCGCCTCACCCAGGGCGAGCCGGCCGAGGCGGCGCGCCTGTACGGGCGGCTCGGCACCGTCCACACCTACGCCGGGCGGTACGGCGAGGCGCTGCGGAACTGGCGGGCCGCGGCGGCGGGCCACCGCAGGCTCGGCGACCTCGCCGCCCAGGCGCGGGCCCTCAGCGAGATGGCCCGGGTCCAGGAGTACGCGGGCCGCCCGCAGGAGTCGCTGCGCACCTGCCGGGAAGCCGTGGAGTGGGCGCGGCGGGCCAAGGACGTACGGCTTCAGGCGGCGCTGGAGCTGCGGCTCGCGGACACCCTGGACCGGCTCGGTGACCCCGCGGCGGCGGGGCTGCACCGGGGCACGGCCGACAGATTGCTGGGCGAAGCGAGTGCAGCCTGCGAAACCGGCAGTGCTTCATCAGAAAAATAATGCTTTGCAAGGCTAGACAGCGGGAAGCCCTTCATTAGACTGGCTGTACCGCGGCCCTTCGCGGTGCCTTCACATGCGATGCATCCACCCGTTTTGCATTGCTGTGCCCGGATTATCCTCTGAGCCAAGGACCGTGATCGACATGAAGGTCGGCATCCCCCGCGAAGTGAAGAACAACGAGTTCCGCGTGGCGATCACGCCTGCCGGTGTGCATGAGCTCGTCCGCCACGGCCACCAGGTCGTCGTCGAGCGGAACGCCGGAGCGGGCTCGTCCATCACGGACGGGGAGTACGTCGCGGCGGGGGCGGAGATCCTGCCCACCGCCGACGAGGTCTGGGCCGCCGCCGACCTGCTGCTCAAGGTCAAGGAGCCGGTCGCCGAGGAGTACCACCGCCTCCGCAAGGGTCAGACCCTCTTCACCTACCTGCACCTCGCCGCCTCCCGCGCGTGCACCGACGCGCTCCTGGAGTCGGGCACCACCGCCATCGCGTACGAGACCGTCGAGACGGCCAACCGCGCGCTGCCGCTGCTCGCCCCGATGTCCGAGGTCGCGGGCCGGCTGGCCCCGCAGGTCGGCGCTTACCACCTGATGCGCTCGGCCGGCGGCCGCGGCGTGCTGCCGGGAGGGGTCCCCGGTACGGCGGCCGGCCGCGCCGTCGTCATCGGCGGCGGTGTCTCCGGCTGGAACGCCACCCAGATCGCGGTGGGCCTCGGCTTCCACGTCACGCTGCTCGACAAGGACATCAACAAGCTCCGCGAGGCGGACAAGGTCTTCGGCACCAAGGTGCAGACCGTCGTCTCCAACGCCTTCGAGCTGGAGAAGGCCGTGGTCGAGGCCGACCTCGTCGTCGGTGCCGTGCTGATCCCCGGTGCCAAGGCCCCGAAGCTGGTCACCAACGAGCTCGTCGCCAAGATGAAGCCCGGAAGTGTACTTGTCGACATTGCAATTGATCAGGGCGGCTGCTTCGAGGACTCGCACCCCACGACGCACGCCGAGCCGACCTTCCAGGTCCACGACTCGGTCTTCTACTGCGTCGCGAACATGCCCGGCGCGGTGCCCAACACCTCGACGTACGCCCTCACCAACGCGACGCTGCCCTACATCGTGGAGCTCGCCAACCGGGGCTGGGCGGAGGCGCTGCGCCGTGACGCCGCACTCGCCAAGGGCCTCAACACCCATGACGGACAGGTCGTTTACCGCGAGGTGGCTGAGGCGCACGGCCTCGACCATGTCGACTTGAACACGCTCATCGGCTGACCCGGGTCAACCCCTTCGTCAACTCCGTGCGTCCGGCCGGACCTTGCTGTCGAGGTCCGGCCGGACGCATGCCGGGGCCGTGCGCGCCCCCGAGCAACTCGTCTCGAACGTAACCCTTTAACCGTTTCGTACACTCGGGAAAAGTGTGTACCGAGGGTTGCGCGCCCTTGACAGCGGGGCGTTCGATTGCCGACACAACGGGCCGGGTCCGGCGGATTGTGTTGCTGCGGACAGGGGACACGCCATAGAGTCGCCAATCGTCGGCATGGTGCCACGCTGACCTATCGATAAGTTCCTGGTCACGTCCAAGGAGGTAAGACGACTTGTGAATGAGTCGACAATTACTCCCGGGGGTGTTCAACCAGGGATGCCTGCACGGGGCCAGAGCCCGAACGGGCTGGAGGCTGTCGGCTCCGTCGCTGTCCGCACCTTCGCCACCCACCAGCACATGACGACAGCCCCCCAGATGATGGACGGCCTACACGTGAACGCCATGGCCGGCAACGAGAGTGGCCGGGACACCGCCCCCCTCGCCGACTTCGCCGAGACGCCTCAGGCGCATTTCTACGACCCCGACGCCGAGTACGAGCCCGACCCGGAGTACGCGGCCACGCTCGCCCCGGACGCCGCCCGGCAGCGCCGCGAGCGGATCGGCCCGACCGGCCGCCCCCTGCCCTACTTCCCGATCCCGGGCCCGCTGACCGACCACGGCCCCGCGAAGATCATCGCGATGTGCAACCAGAAGGGCGGCGTCGGCAAGACCACGTCGACCATCAACCTGGGTGCCGCGCTGGCCGAATACGGACGGCGTGTCCTGCTGGTCGACTTCGACCCGCAGGGCGCCCTCTCGGTCGGCCTCGGGGTCAACCCGATGGAGCTCGACCTCACCGTCTACAACCTGCTCATGGAGCGGGGCATGGCGGCCGACGAGGTCCTGCTGAAGACCGCGGTCCCCAACATGGACCTGCTCCCCAGCAACATCGACCTCTCCGCCGCCGAGGTGCAGCTCGTCAGCGAGGTGGCCCGCGAGTCCACGCTCCAGCGCGCCCTGAAGCCGCTGATGGCCGACTACGACTACATCGTGATCGACTGTCAGCCCTCGCTCGGCCTGCTCACGGTGAACGCGCTGACCGCCGCGCACAAGGTGATAGTCCCGCTCGAGTGCGAGTTCTTCGCGCTGCGCGGGGTGGCGCTGCTCACCGAGACGATCGAGAAGGTCCAGGAGCGGCTCAACCCGGAGCTGGAGCTCGACGGCATCCTCGCCACCATGTACGACTCCCGTACGGTGCACAGCCGCGAGGTCCTGGCGCGGGTGGTCGAGGCGTTCGACGACCACGTCTACCACACGGTCATCGGGCGCACGGTCCGCTTCCCGGAGACCACGGTCGCCGGTGAGCCCATCACCACGTACGCCTCCAACTCGGTCGGTGCCGCCGCCTATCGTCAGCTCGCCAGGGAGGTGCTCGCCCGGTGTCACGCCGAGTGAGTCTGCCCGGGGCCGACGAACTGTTCCGTACGACCGGGGGGATGGGGCTCCAGTCCTCGTCGCCCGCCGAGCGGAGGCGCAAGGCGAACGGCGAGGCCCGGGTCCCGGCCCCGGCCGACGAGAACGACCCCGGGGCCGAGGCGCCGGGGGAGACCGCCCCGGACCCCGGTACCGCCCCCGCGCGCCCGGAGCACGCGGCGGCCGGCGCCGACGCGGGCGACTCGCGCAGCCGGACCGCCGATGCCGACCGGGTCGCCGTCGCCGCCCAGGCCGGCCGCCGCCCGCAGCAGCCCGCCGAACCCGCCCCGGCGCCCGTCGTGCAGCAGCAGCGCCGGCGCGGCGGCGGACGCGGTGCGAACCGGCGGCCCAGCGGCCGCGAGCGCCACGACGAGAAGATCACGGTCTACGTCTCCGCCGAGGAGCTGATGGACCTGGAGCACGCGCGCCTCGTCCTGCGCGGCGAGCACGGCCTCGCCGTGGACCGGGGCCGGATCGTCCGCGAGGCGGTCGCCGTCGTCCTGGCGGACCTGGAATCGCGCGGCGACGCGAGCATCCTCGTACGACGGCTGCGCGGCCGCTGACCGGTACGGCGCCGGTAGCCTGCCCGGGAGGCATGCCCCCTTCCGTACGGGCCGCCGCCCGCCGCCGTATCCCGCCCCGCGCACCCTGGATCTCCATGCCGACACCCGACGAGCCCGCCCGCACCGCCCGCCGCCCCCTGGGGCGCGGACCGGGGGCGGGGGGCGTGCCCGTCGAGCCGCCCGCGCCGGAGGAGCCACCCGAGCCGGCTGAGGCCCCCGAAGCGGCACCCGCCCCCGACGACGGCCGCTTCACCGTGCGCCTCGCGAACTTCGAGGGCCCCTTCGACCTGCTCCTCCAGCTGATCTCCAAGCACAAGCTGGATGTGACCGAGGTCGCCCTGTCCAAGGTCACCGACGAGTTCATGGCCCACATCCGGGCGATGGGCCCCGACTGGGACCTGGACCAGACGACCGAGTTCCTGGTGGTCGCCGCGACCCTCCTCGATCTGAAGGCCGCCCGGCTGCTCCCCGCCGCGGAGGTGGAGGACGAGGCGGACCTCGCGCTGCTGGAGGCCAGGGACCTGCTCTTCGCGCGGCTCCTCCAGTACCGCGCGTACAAGCGCGTCGCCGACATCTTCAGCGGCCGGCTCGACGCGGAGAGCCGCCGCTACCCCCGTACCGTCGGCCTCGAACCGCACCACGCCGCACTGCTGCCGGACGTCGTCATCAGCATCGGCGCCGAGGGCTTCGCCAGGCTGGCCGTGAAGGCGATGCAGCCGAAGCCCGCGCCGCAGGTGTACGTCGACCACATCCACGCCCCCCTGGTCAGCGTGCGCGAGCAGGCTGGCATCGTGATCGCCCGGGTCCGCGAGGCCGGCGAGATGAGCTTCCGGGCGCTGACCGAGGACGCGCCGGACACCCTCACCGTCGTCGCCCGCTTCCTCGCCCTGCTGGAGCTGTACCGGGAGAAGGCGGTCGCCCTGGACCAGGACGTGGCGCTCGGCGAGCTGATGGTGCGCTGGGCCGGTGAGGCGGGGGCCGAGCCCGTCGTGACGGACGAATTCGACCAGGAGGCGCCGGACGCCTCCGCAACCCCCGAGGAGACGCCATGACGGACCCCACCGGCTCCGCGGTCGCGGACCTCGACCTCAAGCCCGCCCTGGAGGCCGTCCTCATGGTCGTGGACGAGCCCGCCACCGAGGAGCACCTGGCCAAGGTCCTTGAGCGCCCCCGGCGGGCCGTGGCCGCCGCGCTGCGGGAGCTGGCCGACGAGTACACCGTGCAGCGGCGCGGCTTCGACCTCCGGCTCGTCGCGGGCGGCTGGCGGTTCTACACCCGGCCCGAGTACGCGGCGGCGGTCGAGGGCTTCGTCCTGGACGGCCAGCACGCCCGGCTGACCCAGGCCGCCCTGGAGACCCTGGCGGTCGTCGCGTACCGGCAGCCGGTGAGCCGGTCGCGGGTCTCGGCGGTGCGCGGGGTGAACTGTGACGGGGTCATGCGGACCCTGCTCCAGAGGGGCCTGGTCGAGGAGGCGGGCACGGAACCCGAAACAGGTGCGATCCTGTACAGGACGACGAACTACTTTCTGGAGCGGATGGGCCTGCGTGGCCTGGATGAGCTCCCGGAGCTCGCGCCCTTCCTCCCCGAGGCGGACGCGATCGAGGCCGAGACGCCAGAGGGTGTGCCGTCGTTCGATCCGGACGCACCGGACACCCCGGAAACTCACGCAGACGACAAGACGGACTTTTGATGCGAAGCAGTGGCAGGAACAGCGGAAGCGGCGGCGGCAGGAGCGGCGGCAGCGGCGGGGGCCGGAGCGGCAGGAACAACAGCGGCACCGGCAGGAACAGCAACCCGAACGCGCGGACCCCCCGCTCCGAGCGCGAGGACCGCCGGAACGAGGAGCGCCCCCGCAAGCCCAGGCCCGAGGAGCGCCGCTACGACGTGGGCTCCGACAAGCCCGGCGCCGACGGCGGTGCCCGCAAGGGGCGCGGCGCGGCGGCCCGGGGCGGCGCCAAGGGCGGCCCGAAGAGCCCGCAGGGCGGCGGCGCGAAGGGCGGCGCCCGGCGCGGCCCGTACGGCGCCCCGGCGCGCCCGCGCGAGCTGGACGCCAAGATCGAGCAGCGCAACCGCGACCGGTACGCGAACAAGCCCGAGATCAAGACCCCCAAGACGCACCCGGGCGCCGAGCAGGAGGGCGAGCGGCTGCAGAAGATCCTGGCCCGCGCCGGCATGGGCTCGCGCCGCGCCTGCGAGGAGCTGATCGAGCAGAGCAGGGTCGAGGTCAACGGCGAGATCGTCGTCGAGCAGGGCATGCGCGTCGACGTGCACAAGGACGAGATCAAGGTCGACGGGCTGACCGTCGCCACCCAGTCCTACCTGTTCTTCGCGCTGAACAAGCCGGCCGGTGTCGTCGCCTCCATGGAGGACCCGGACGGGCGCCAGTGCCTCGGCGACTACGTCACCAACCGCGAGACGCGGCTCTTCCACGTCGGCCGGCTGGACACCGAGACCGAGGGCATCATCATGCTCACCAACCACGGCGAGCTGGCCCACCGTCTCACCCACCCCAAGTACGGCGTGAAGAAGACGTACCTGGCGGCCATCCAGGGCCCCCTCCCGCGCGACCTGGGCAAGCGGCTCAAGGACGGCATCCAGCTGGAGGACGGCTACGCCCGCGCCGACCACTTCCGCGTCGTGGAGAACACCGGCAAGAACTACCTGGTCGAGGTGACCCTGCACGAGGGCCGCAAGCACATCGTGCGCCGCATGCTGGCCGAGGCGGGCTTCCCCGTCGACCGGCTCGTGCGCACCGGCTTCGGCCCGATCGCGCTGGGCGACCAGAAGTCGGGCTGGCTGCGCCGGCTGACCAACACCGAGGTGGGCATGCTGATGCGCGAGGTCGGCCTGTAGCCCGTCCCCGTAAGCAGCACGCGAAGGCCCGCGGCCGGTTCCCCGGAATTTTCCGGAGGGGAACCGGCCGCGGGCCTTTCGCATGCCCGGCCGAGCCTTTATAGTCATACTGACCATTAAGGAGGCGGGCGTGAGTCTCGCGGACATACTCGATCCCCTGCAGCAGCCCCTGGTGACGGTCCTGGACACCCCGGTCAGCTGGACCGAGGTGCTGGGCTTCGGCAGCGGCGCGCTGTGCGTCTGGCTCGTGGCCCGCCAGCACCTCGCCAACTGGCCGATCGGCATCGCCAACAACCTCTTCTTCATCCTGCTGTTCACCCAGTCCGGCCTGTACGCCGACGCCGGACTCCAGATCGTCTTCATCGCCCTCGCCGCGTACGGCTGGTGGACCTGGACCCACGGGGGTGGACCAGGGACGGATCTGCCGGTGCGGCGCACCACGCGCACCGAGTGGACCTGGCTGCTCGCGGCGGGGGCGGTGGGGACCGCGGCGCTGACGGTCCTGCTGGACCGGGCGACCGACTCGACCGTGCCGTTCTGGGACGCGCTGACCACCGCGCTCTCGCTCGCCGCCACCTACGGGCAGTGCCGCAAGCTGGTCGAGTCCTGGTGGCTGTGGATCGCCGCCGACCTCGTGTACATCCCGCTGTACGCGTACAAGGAGCTGTACCTGACCTCGCTGCTGTACATCGGCTTCCTGACGCTGTGCCTGATCGGCCTGCGCAACTGGCGCCGCGACCTCACCGCATCCACCCCGCGACCTGCGGAGACCCTGGCATGAAGCGCTACCCGCACGGACTCGTGCTCGGCAAGTTCTACCCGCCGCACGCCGGCCACCACCACCTCGTCCGCACCGCCGCCGCCCGCTGCGACCGGCTCACCGTCCTCGTCTGCGCCGCCTCGGTGGAGTCCGTCCCGCTCGCCGACCGGGTCGCCTGGATGCGCGAGGCGCACCCCGACGTGACGGTGGTCGGCGCCGTCGATGACACCCGCATGGACCTCCACGACCCGGCGATCTGGGACGCCCACATGGCCGTCTTCACCGCCGCGGTGCCCGAGCGCGTGGACGCCGTCTTCACCTCGGAGTCGTACGGGGACGAACTGGCCCGCCGCTTCGGCGCCGAGTCCGTCCGCGTCGACCCCGACCGCACCGCGTACCCCGTCTCCGGCACCGCCGTCCGCGCGGACCCGGCCGGCTGCTGGGGCTTCCTCGAAGCGCCGGTGCGGGCGGCGCTCGCCCGCCGCGTCGTCGTCCTCGGCGCGGAGTCCACCGGCACCACCACGCTGGCCCGCGCGCTCGCCGCCCACTACCGGCAGCGCGGCGGGATCTGGGCGCACACGGGGTACGTGGCCGAGTACGGGCGCGAGTTCAGCGAACGGAGACTGGCCGAGCTGCGCGAGCGGTGGCCCCGGGCCCAGTGGGAGGACGTCACCCTCGCCACCCACGACTTCCCGCACATCGCCGAGGTCCAGAACGCCCGCGAGGAGGAGGCCGCCCGCACCGGTTCCCCGGTGCTCTTCTGCGACACGGACTCCTTCGCGACGACCGTCTGGCACGAGCGGTACGTGGGCGGGCGCAACCCCCTCGTCGAGCGCGTCGCGGACCGGGCCCGCCACCACCTCTGGCTGCTCACCGACCACGAGGGCGTCGCCTTCGAGGACGACGGGCTGCGCGACGGCGAGGAGCTGCGGCCCTGGATGACCGACCGCTTCCGGGCCGAGCTCACCCGTACCGGCCGGACCTTCATCGAGGTGACCGGCAGCCGTGAGACGCGCCTGGCCCGCGCGGTCGAGGCCGTCGACGCGCTGCTCGCCGAGGGCTGGGACTTCGCCGCGCCCCTCCCGGAGCACCGATGAGCGCCGCCGCCCCCGAGGGCTACGACCCGAGCGCCTTCGAGCCGTTCGCGGTCACCGTGGACCTGGCGGTCTTCACGGTCCGCGCCTCCCGGCTGCACGTCCTGCTGGTCGAACGCGGCGCGGAACCGTACAAGGGCCACTGGGCGCTCCCCGGCGGCTTCCTGCTGCCCCGCGAGTCCGCCGGGGCCGCCGCGCGCCGCGAGCTGGCCGAGGAGACCGGGCTGAGCGACGACACCGTCTCCGGCCTCCACCTGGAGCAGCTGCGCACCTACAGCGACCCGGACCGCGACCCCCGGATGCGCGTCGTCTCCGTCGCCCACACCGCCCTCGTCCCGGACCTGCCCGAGCCGCGCGGCGGCGGTGACGCGGCGGGGGCGCGGTGGTGGGACGCGGCCCGGACGGGCCCGCTCGCCTTCGACCACGACCGCATCCTCGCGGACGCCCGCGACCGGGTCGGCGCCAAGCTGGAGTACACCTGCCTGGCCACCGCGTTCTGCCCGCCGCATTTCACCCTGGGCGAGCTGCAACAGGTCTACGAGACGGTCTGGGGCGTCGAGCTCGACCGCCCCAACTTCCGCCGCAAGGTCCTCGCGACCCCGGACTTCGTGCAGCCCGCCGAAGGCGCCCCCCGCCGCACCGGCGGCCGCGGCAAACCGGCCGCCCTCTACCGCGCGGGCGACGCCACCGCACTGCACCCCCCGCTCCTGCGACCGGAAGGACGCCCAGCATGACCACGACCCGTACGAAGAGGGCCGCGACCGGCGCGCTGCTCGGGCTCGCGCCGATGGCTGCCGTCGGCATGCAGGGGGGCCCGCAGGAGCCGGGGGTCCTCTGGGACGCTTGAGCCATGCCTCGCAACGCCTCAACCCTCCACGACGCCGGGCTGCCGGTCACCGACCTCGGCCCGGTCCTCGCCGGCGAACGTCACCCGCTGCTGTTCGCCACGGTCTCCGGGGCGCACCTGTACGGCTTCCCGTCCCGGGATTCGGACGTTGACATGCGCGGGGTGCATCTGCTGCCTGCGGAGGACCTCGTCGGGCTGCGGGAGCCCGAGGAGACCCGTACGCGGATGTGGGACCGGGACGGGGTGGAGATGGACCTCGTCACGCACGACCTGCGCAAGTTCGTCCGGCTGATGCTGAAGCCCAACGGCTACGTGCTGGAACAGCTGCTCTCGCCGCTCATCGTGCACACCACCCCGCTGCACGCCGAGCTGGTGGCCCTCGCCCCGCAGGTGCTCACCCGCAACCACGCCCACCACTACCGGGGGTTCGCCAACACGCAGTGGCGGCTCTTCGAGCGCACCGGTGAGCTCAAGCCGCTGCTGTACACCTTCCGGGCGCTGCTCACCGGGTATCCATCTGATGCGCAGCGGTGAGGTGCTGGCCCACCTGCCGACGCTCCTCGCGCGGGTGGACGCTCCCGGCTACCTGCCCGGCCTCATCGCGGCCAAGGCGGAGGCCGAGCACGGGGGAGCGGACGGTGTGGACGCGGCGGCCGTGGGCCGGGACGTCGCGGCGCTGCACGGGGTGCTCGACGCGGCGCAGGAGGCGTCGGAGCTTCCGGACGGGGCGGGCGGCTACGACGCGCTCCACGACCTCGTGGTGCGGGCCCGGCTCTCAGAGCGCTGAGGCCGCCGCCGATGTCCGGCGGGTGCGGACGAGGAAGTCCTCGACGCGCGCCCGGTCGGGCTCCGGCGGCAGGGGAGAGGTGGGCGCCGCCTCGTCGTTCTCGGTGGCGAGGCGGGTCATGCGGCGTTCGACCTCCGGCCAGGGGACCTCGCCGCGCCTGACCGCGAGGAGGGCCTCGCGGGCCTCGCCCACCTCGATCGTCAGTTCGCCGGTGCGGAGCAGGTCCCGGCAGCTCGCCAGCAGGCGCAGCAGGTGCATGGCGTGCTTCCAGCGCGGGGCGCCGTGGAGGCGGACGTCCGCCTCCAGCTTGCGGCGCTGGGCCAGGGCATAGCGTACGAACGAGTCGTGCGCCCGGCGGGAGAGGAAGGCGCCGCGAAGGGCCAGCAGCTCCCGGCCGGTGTCGTCCACGTAATCGACGAGCGGCGAGTGCAGGCACTCCAGCACATTCGGGTTGGCGCGCAGGGCCAGCTCGCAGAAGCGTTCCAGCTCCCAGGAGAACTGCTCGTCCGCCGGGCCCTCGATGTGCGTGGGCGGCTTCTCGAAGCGCCAGAACAGCGGGGTCGGTGCCAGGAACACGCCCCGCCGGTCGGTGTCGCTGTCCTCCGTGGCGAGACCGAAGGCGCGCGACCCCATCACACAGGAGTACACCGTGTGGCGGCGCACCAGGTCCTCGTCGGTCGGCGTGATCATGCCGGGAGGCTACGCGAGGACCGGGCGTGGGCGCGTCTCATAAATAGGGCGGGCGGGCACGGGACCCCGCCGCCCCTCTACGCTGATCTCCTGAGCACGAAGCGGTACGGAACGAGCGAGGAGCACGACGTGGCGGTACGAGCGGTCCGGGGCGCCGTCCAGCTGGACCGGGACGAGACCGGGCACCTGCACGAGCGGGTCGGTGCCCTGCTCACCGCCGTGCTGGAGCGCAACGAACTCGTCGCGGACGACCTCATCAGCATCTGGTTCACGGCCACGCCCGACCTGCACAGCGACTTCCCGGCCGCCGCCGCGCGCTCCCTCGGGATCACCGACGTACCGCTGATCTGCGCCCAGGAACTGGACATCGAGGGCGCCATGCCCCGGGTGGTCCGCGTCCTGGCGCACGTAGAGACCTATCTGTCCAAGGCCGAGATCAACCACGTCTACCTCGGCGCCACCGCCGCCCTGCGCAAGGACATCGCCCAGTGAGAACTGCCGTCGTCATCGGTACCGGCCTCGTCGGGACCTCCGCGGCCCTCGCCCTCGCGGGCCGGGGCGTCACCGTCCACCTGGTCGACCACGACCCCGAGTCCGCCAGGACCGCCGCCGCGCTCGGCGCCGGTACGGACGAGCCCCCCGAGGGCCGCGTCGACCTGGCGGTCGTCGCCGTCCCGCCGGCCCACACCGCGACCGTGCTCGCCGCCGCCATGCGCGACGGGGTCGCCCGGGGCTACCTCGACGTCGCCAGCGTCAAGGGCGGCCCGCGCCGCGAGCTGGAGGCGCTGGGCACCGACCTCACCCCGTACATCGGCACGCACCCCATGGCCGGCAAGGAGCGCTCCGGGCCGCTCGCCGCGACCGCCGACCTCTTCGAGGGGCGGCCCTGGGTGCTCACCCCGACCCGGGACACCGACACCGAGGTGCTGAACCTCGCCCTGGAGCTGGTCGCGCTCTGCCGGGCCGTCCCGGTCGTCATGGACGCCGACGCCCACGACCGGGCCGTCGCGCTCGTCTCGCACACCCCGCAGCTGATCTCCTCGATGGTCGCGGCGCGCCTGGAGGACGCCGACGAGAGCGCGGTGCGGCTGTGCGGGCAGGGGATCAGGGACGTGACCCGGATCGCGGCCTCGGACCCGCGCATGTGGGTCGAGATCCTGTCCGCCAACCCCGGCCCCGTCGCCGACGTCCTCGCGGGCGTCGCCGCCGACCTGGAGGAGACGGTGACCGCGCTGCGCGGGCTCCAGTCCGCCGACGAGGAGAAGCGGCGCGCGGGCACCGAGGGCATCCGCTCCGTCCTGAGCCGGGGCAACGCGGGCCGCGTCCGGGTGCCCGGCAAGCACGGCGCCGCCCCGGCCTCGTACGAGACGGTCGCCGTCCTGATCAGCGACCGGCCCGGCGAGCTGGCCGCCATCTTCGCCGACGCGGGCCGGTCCGGGGTCAACATCGAGGACGTCCGCATCGAGCACGCCAGCGGCCAGCAGGCCGGTCTCGTCCAGCTCATGGTCGAACCCAGCGCCGCCCCCGTCCTGGCGGCGGCCCTCCGCGAGCGGGGCTGGTCCATCCGTCAGTAGGACCGTGGGAGACTAGGCCCTTTCCTTTGGACCAGGCCGGGCTCGCGGGGCCTGGCACCGCACCTCGCGGCGTTGTCGTCAATCACCAACGCTCCTTCCCCAAGCTCTCAACTCCGTTCGAGCAGGGGAGACCCCATCTGCCTCAATCCTCCGCCTTGCGATGCACGGCACCAGGCCCCGCTCCCTGATCCGGCCTGATCCAAAGGAAAGGACCTAACCGGTCGCACACTTGTCCACAGGGGTGACCGGACCCCTCCCCGCACTCGGTAACCTTGTGCGGGGCGGGTTCACGCGTCCCGCCCAGCCCGCCCCGAGCACCAGGAAGGTGTCCACCACCGTGGAAACCGTAAGCGCCGCCGTCCGGACCGCCCCGGCCGCAGTGATCGTCGCCATCGACGGCCCCTCCGGCACCGGCAAGTCCAGCACCTCCAAGGCCGTCGCCGCCCAGCTCGGCCTCAGCTACCTGGACACCGGCGCCCAGTACCGCGCCATCACCTGGTGGATGCTGAACAACGGCATCGACGTGCACGATGCCGCGCAGGTCGCCACCGCCGCCGCCAAGCCCGTCATCGTCTCCGGCACCGACCCGGCCGCCCCGACGATCACCGTCGACGGCGAGGACGCCTCCGGCCCGATCCGCACCCAGGCGGTCACCTCCAAGGTCAGCGCCGTGAGCGCCGTCCCCGAGGTGCGCACCCTGATCACCGAGCTCCAGCGCACCATCGCCGCCGAGGCCGAGAAGGGCATCGTGGTCGAGGGTCGCGACATCGGCACCACCGTGCTGCCGGACGCCGACATCAAGATCTTCCTCACCGCGTCGCCGGAGGCCCGCGCCGCCCGCCGCAGCGGCGAGGTCAAGGGCTCCGATCTCGCCGCCACCAAGGAGGCGCTGATCAAGCGGGACGCGGCCGACTCCGGCCGCAAGACCTCCCCGCTCGCCAAGGCGGCCGACGCGGTCGAGGTGGACACCACCGAGCTGACGCTCCAGCAGGTCATCGAGTGCGTCGTCACCCTCGTCGGGGAGAAGCGGGCCGCGAAGTGACCGACGCCACGAGCGCGCCCTCGCCGCGTGGTGCGGCGGTCGGGCGCGGCATCGGGATCGGGCTGATGTACGGGCTCTTCAGGCCCCGCGTCCTCGGTGCCTGGCGGGTCCCGGCCGCCGGACCCGTCATACTCGCGGTGAACCACTCGCACAACATCGACGGGCCGATGCTGATGGGCACCGCGCCCCGGCCCGTCCACTTCCTGATCAAGAAAGAGGCGTTCGTCGGCCCCCTGGACCCGTTCCTGCGCGGAATCGGGCAGCTGGAGGTGGACCGTACGACCGCCGACCGCACCGCCATCACCCGCGCGCTCGGCGTGCTGGAGGACGGCGGAGTGCTCGGGATCTTCCCCGAGGGCACCAGGGGCGAAGGAGACTTCGCCTCGCTGCGTGCCGGGCTCGCGTACTTCGCGGTGCGGAGCGGGGCGCCGATCGTCCCCGTGGCCGTCCTGGGAAGCACCGAGCGCCGCGGACGGTTGATATCGGCACTGCCTCCGCTGCGCAGCCGCGTGGACGTCGTCTTCGGAGAAGCCTTCGAGGCGGGCGACGGGAGCGGCAGGCGTACGCGCAAGGCGCTGGACGAGGCCACGCTGCGCATCCAGGCCCGGCTGACCGGCCACCTGGAGCACGCCGGGCGCCTCACCGGGCGCACCGGGTAAGACTTGAGTAGTGGAGCGCGCGCTGCGCGGTCCATCGATGATGATGCAAAGAGGAACGGACTTCATGAACGACCAGATTCACTCCGGCGGCTCGGACCACGAGCACGGAGAGCTTGGCGATGCCGAGTACGCGGAGTTCATGGAGCTCGCCGCGCAGGAAGGGTTCGACCCCGAGGAGGTCGAGGGCGCGCTCGGTGAGGCCGGTCACGGACCGCTCCCCGTCCTCGCCGTCGTCGGCCGGCCCAACGTCGGCAAGTCGACCCTGGTGAACCGGATCATCGGCCGCCGCGAGGCCGTCGTCCAGGACAAGCCGGGCGTCACCCGCGACCGCGTCACCTACGAGGCCGAGTGGGCCGGCCGCCGCTTCAAGGTCGTCGACACCGGCGGCTGGGAGCAGGACGTCCTCGGCCTGGACGCCTCCGTCGCCGCCCAGGCGGAGTACGCGATCGAGACGGCCGACGCGGTCGTCTTCGTGGTGGACTCCACCGTCGGCGCCACCGACACCGACGAGGCCGTCGTCAAGCTGCTGCGCCGGGCCGGCAAGCCCGTCGTGCTCTGCGCCAACAAGGTCGACGGGCAGAGCGGCGAGGCGGACGCCACCGCCCTGTGGTCGCTCGGTCTCGGCCAGCCGCACCCGGTCTCCTCGCTGCACGGCCGCGGCACCGGCGACATGCTCGACGCCGTCCTGGAGGCCCTGCCCGAGGCCCCGCCGCAGTCCTTCGGCACGGCCGTCGGCGGCCCGCGCCGCATCGCGCTCATCGGCCGCCCGAACGTCGGCAAGTCCTCGCTGCTGAACCAGGTGGCCAAGGAGGACCGCGTCGTCGTCAACGAGTTGGCCGGCACCACCCGTGACCCGGTGGACGAGCTCATCGAGCTGGGCGGCGTCACCTGGAAGTTCATCGACACGGCCGGCATCCGCCGCCGCGTCCACCTCCAGGAGGGCGCGGACTACTACGCCTCGCTGCGTACCGCCGCCGCCCTGGAGAAGGCCGAGGTCGCGGTCATCCTGATCGACTCCAGCGAGACGATCAGCGTCCAGGACCAGCGCATCGTCACCATGGCCGTGGAGGCGGGCCGCGCCGTCGTGCTCGCCTTCAACAAGTGGGACACGCTGGACGAGGAGCGCCGCTACTACCTGGAGCGCGAGATCGAGACGGAGCTCGCGCAGGTCGCGTGGGCCCCCCGGGTCAACGTCTCGGCCCGCACCGGCCGCCACATGGAGAAGCTGGTCCCGGCGATCGAGACCGCGATCGACGGCTGGGAGACCCGCGTCCCGACCGGCCGGCTCAACGCCTTCCTGGGCGAGATCGTCGCCGCCCACCCGCACCCGGTCCGGGGCGGCAAGCAGCCCCGCATCCTGTTCGGCACCCAGGCCGGCACCAAGCCGCCGCGCTTCGTGCTCTTCTCCTCCGGCTTCCTGGAGCACGGCTACCGGCGCTTCGTGGAGCGCCGCCTGCGCGAGGAGTTCGGCTTCGAGGGCACCCCGATCCACATCTCGGTCCGGGTCCGCGAGAAGCGGGGCCGCAAGAAGTAACCCCTGCCGTACGACGCAGCCCCGGAGCGCTCGATCACCGAGCGGTCCGGGGCTGCGTCGTACGTACGGGAGGTCAGGCGTCCCGTGAGCCGGGCGGCAGGGCCGCGGGCCGGGTGCGCCCCGCGTGCCGGCCCACCCGCTGCCAGCCGCCGAGGCTCCCGGAGCGGCCGCCCGTGCCGGAGCGGTCGCCCGCCGCCGTCGCCGTACCGCCGGGCGAGGAGTGGCCCGAGTGGCCGCGCAGCGGGGCGCGTGAGCCGAAGAGGCCGAGGCCGAGCGCCTGGAGGCCGAGACTCTCCTCGCCGGTCCGGTCACCCGGCAACGCCCGGAACGAGCGGCGGTACTCGGAGTACAGCGCGTCGTAGATCGGGGTGTGGGACGGGCCGCCCGAGGGGTCCTGCGCGGGACGCATCGCAGGGATCGGGCTCGGACGCTGGTGGGAGGGGTCGTATGAGTGCACGTAGGTGCCAACGACCTCGTCGGCCGTCGGATGCGGGCCCGCCGGAGAAACACCCGTCGGAAAGACAACTGTTCGCCGCCGGCGCTCCGGATGCGCGGTCACCGTCAGGTCCCGGCCAGCGGCATGGCGGCGGCGACCAGCAGCCCGGCGGCCGACGCCTTCTCCAGCGCGTCGCGCAGCAGGTCCTCGCGGGGCTGCTGGCCGATGGAGCCCGCCGGGGCGGCGTAGACCAGCACGGTCTGCGACTTGTTGGCGGCGGTCCGCCAGCCCTCGGTGACCTGGAGCGGCGCGTGCGCCTGCCACCAGGCGACCGGGGTGCCGCCCCCCGTACCGGGCTGGAGCACGGCGTGCAGCTGGCCCATGGCGAGCAGGATCGACCAGCCGTGCAGCACCTCCGGCACCTGCTCCATGCGGTGGACCGGCTGGAAGCCCTGCTCCAGGAGGAGCTGGAGGAACTGGTCGCCGTCCCGGCCGTCCGTCCCGGGGCGGGCGATCGCGCCGGTCGGCTCGACGACCAGGGCCGGGTGCAGCTCGTCGTCGATCAGGACGAGGCCGCTGGTGATGCCGAGGACGGCCTGCTCGGGGACGATCCGCTCCGGCTCGCCCCCGTCGCCGGCGGTGATGCTGCGGACGGCGCCCTGGAGCTGCTCCTCGGCGACCTGGACGACCTGCGAGGGGATGCAGCTGGCGTGGGCGAAGGCGAGCACGGCGGTCTCGTCGCCGACGAACAGCACCGTGCTGGTGCGCTCCTGCTCGGAGTCGCCGGGGGTGCGGCAGGAGGTGCAGTCGTAACTGCCCGGGGCGTTGTCGCCGACGAGCAGCCGATCGGCTTCGGCGTCGCCGATCTCGGCGCGTACGTCCTCGCTGACGTCGAGCATGCGCGGCACGGGTGGCTCCTCGAACTCGGTACGTGCGCCGGGCGGTTCCCGGCTCAGAGATGACAACGGGCGAGCCGCTGCCGGGGTCACGCGGGAAGCCGTACGGAATCGGGCCCGGGCGCGCCGGGAGGGCGGGGGGCCGGCCGACAAAGGGGGAGGAAACCGCCCGCGCGGACGGGCGTGGAGGGGCGTGCGCGGGGTGGGCGCGGGGTGCGGACGGCTCCCCGGCCGCGCGCCGGAATGCGCGGAACCGGGTTGTCCGCTATACGGTCCGCCGACCACGGGAGGGCCCGTCCGATGGTATGTCTGTCGGTCCCGGGGATAAGGGTGCGATAAGGGAGGGTGAATTACCGGCGAAGCCCGCCTTTGCGGAACGTTTTCCCGCCAGGAATTCGGCCTCGCCCCCGGGTGGAAATCCCCGCCGTTTTCCCGCCGGTCGGAAGATCGTCCATGGGCCTGTGCGATTACTGTGCGTCCGGTTGTGAATCGCACGTTCGGGTGAAGGGGGTCACGGGGAACACGTGTCGGGATCCTGTGACACAAGTGTGACCGGTGAGGGACGTGAGGATGCCGTGGGCCCGCGCGCGGCCCCCGCTACCGCCTCCGCACCCGGGCGCCTACGGTGAGAGGTATGGCACCCATACCGACTCCTCCCGCCCAGCCCGACGACGCCACCGGCGCTTATGTGGGGCTCTCCGCAGAGACCGCCGAGCAGCGGGCCCGGGAGCACGGCTGGTCCACCGTGCGGGCCCTGGCGCCGGGCACGGTCATCACCATGGAGTTCCAGGCCGGCCGGATCAACTTCGAGGTCGACGGCGGCGTCGTCAGGCGCTGCTGGACCGGCTGAGACCCCCGGTGTACGCGAGAGGGGCCCCGACCACGTCCGGTCGGGGCCCCTCTCGCGTACACCGGGATCAGCCGCCGGCGACCGGCCGGGCCGGAGCCGTGCCCCCGCGCGGCGCGCGGTCCGCGTGCGGCGGGCGCCGGCTGCCGGCCGGCGTCACCGGCGACCGCTCGGAGCGCACCGCGTGGGCCGCGGCCGGCGCCGGATGGGCGCGCGGGCGGCCGCTCGCGGCCGGAGGCCGCCCGGTCTGGCCGCGCCCCGGGCCCTGCGCCGCCGGCTCCTCGGCGGGCGGCTGTGCGGCGGGCTGCGCGGACGGCTGTGCGGTCGGTACGGGCGCCGGGGCGTCGGCGACGGGCGCCGGAGCCACGGGGCGGCTGCCGGGGGCGCCGAGCCGGGCACGGGCGGCGAAGATCCAGTCCTCGGCGCGGGTGATCAGCGGCTCCACCCAGGGCAGGCCGAGCAGGATCAGCAGGCCCGCCGCCCAGCCGAGGAGCACATCGCTCAGCCAGTGCGTACCGAGGTAGACCGTCGTCAGGCCGACGCCGAGCGAGACGATCGCGGACATGGCCGACAGATAGCGCCTGGCCCTCGGGGTGGCGGCCAGGTAGGCGAGGATGCCCCAGGTCACGACCGCGTTGGCGGTGTGGCCGGAGGGAAATATATCGCCGCCGGCGAAGAGCTCGGCCGATCCGATCCTGGTCGCGTAGTGCGGGCCGAGCCGGCCGAGGCCGATCTTGACCGCGCCCACCGTCAGGTTGAGCAGCAGCAGCGAGGCGCCGAGCGTCAGCAGCGGACGCAGGGTGTGCTGCCGCCAGGAGCGCCAGCCGAGCCAGCAGGCGACCATGACCGCGGTGGGCCCGCGCTGGCCGAGGACCACGTAGTAGTCGAGGGCGGCGTGGATTTCGGGCCACTGCTGGTAGGGCCGGAAGAGCATGACCTTCCAGTCCAGGGCCACCAGCCAGGACGACATGAGCACGGCAACGACGATGGCCAGATAGAACGCCAACGTCCCGCCGAAGAGAGCGATGCGGTGACGGCTCATCCGCGGTGTCTCTATCTTCGGCGGTTCCGGCTCCCGGTCCAGCCGGGCGAAGATGTCGGTACGCACCCAATCGACGTTACAGCGAGTGAGTGGGCGCGCCTGTCGATCCGGGCGCTTTGTGATGACGATGTGATGTGGAGTATGTCTCAGCCGCCGGGTTTTTCCAGGGTGCCTGAATAACTCCCCTATTCTTTTCGGCCCGTTATGCGATACCAGTTCGACAAGTAATTCGCTGACACTTGCGAAGAATTCTGGGGTTCTCGAAGTGTGTTTATCCACGGTGCGGCGGAGCGGAACGGAGGGTGTCAGTCCGGTTACCGTACGGCTTCGGGCGGGGGGTCGAGCGGCGGCGCCGGGCCGTGCGCGCAGTGGCGTACGCCACACTCCGCCGGGTCGGACGGTATGAGATGGACCACGTGTGGCCCCGCCGAACTCGCGTACGCTGGCGGATCACTCGCCCGTCGATGCCGGGCCCGGACCACCGAGTCCCGTGGGCCCGCCGAGAGCGAGGGACCATCTGGGAGGTAGATGCATGACCGGGACGCCCACCGCCCGAATCCGCCTGCGCGCAGCCGCCGACGGTGCCAACCGCTGGGTCGTCCTCGTCGTCCTCTGCCTCAGCCTGCTGCTCGTCGCGCTCGACGCGACCGTGCTGCACGTGGCCGTCCCCGCCGTCACCGAGGACCTGCGGCCCAGCGCCGCCGGACTGCTGTGGATCGTGGACGCCTACCCGCTCGTCTGCGCCTCGCTGCTGATCCTCTTCGGCACCCTCGGCGACCGGGTCGGACGCCGGCGCGTCCTGCTGCTCGGGTACGCCCTCTTCGGCGTCGCCTCGGCCGTCGCCGCCCTGGCCGACAGCGCGGGCGTGCTCATCGCGGCGCGGGCGCTGCTCGGCGTCGGCGGGGCGATGATCATGCCCGCCACCCTCTCGATCCTGCGCCAGGTCTTCCCCGACCGGCGCGAACGGGCCGTGGCGATCGGCGTCTGGTCCGCCGTGGCCGCCGTCGGCGCCGCCACCGGGCCCGTCATCGGCGGCTTCCTGGTCGAGCACTTCTGGTGGGGCTCGGTCTTCCTGATCAACATCCCGCTGATGGCCCTGATCCTCCCGGTCGGCCGGCTGCTGCTCCCCGAGTCCCGGGGCAACGACGACGGACCCTGGGACGTGCTCGGCGCGCTGATGGCCGCCGCCGGGGTGCTCGGGGTGGTCCTCGGCGTGAAGCGGGCCGGCACCGGCGAGGGCCTGACCGGTCCGGCGACCCTGGTGCCGCTGCTGCTCGGGGCCGTCCTGCTCGCCGCCTTCGTGCGCCGCCAGAAACGGCGCACCCACCCGCTGATCGACATCGGCATGTTCACCAGGCCCGCCTTCTCGGCCGCCGTGGGCTGCATCGTCCTGGCCATGCTCGCCCTGGTCGGCCTGGAGCTCGTCGCCGTCCAGTACCTCCAGCTCGTCCTGGGCCTCAGCCCCCTGGAGACCGGCCTCCGGCTGCTGCCGCTCACCTTCGCCGCGATGGCCGCCGGCGCCACCGGCTCGCACACGCTGCGCCGGGTCGGGCCGCGCCGGATGGTCGGCTGGGGCTTCGTCCTGACGGCCGCCTCGGTGCTGAGCCTGACCGTGATGGGCCGCGACGACCGGCCCGCCCTGCTGGCCGCCGCCTTCGTGGCCCTCGGCTTCGGCCTCCAGTCCACGCTGTTCGGCGCATACGAGTCGATGCTCAGCGAGGCCCCAGCCGACCGGGCGGGCGGGGCGGCCGCGATCGGGGAGACCTCCTACCAGCTGGGCGCCGGGATGGGCATAGCGCTCCTCGGCAGCGTGATGAACGCCGCCTATACGCCCGGTCTCGCGGGGCTGCACGCCGACGGCGTCCCCGCGTCGGCGGCCGCCGGGGCCGCCCACTCGCTCGGCGAGGCGTACCAGGAGGCCGCTCACCTGGGCGGGCCGCTCGGCGCCGTCCTGCGCACCACGGCCCGGGACGCCTTCATCGACGGGCTGCATGTGACGCTGCTGGTCAGCGCGGGGCTCCTGCTGCTCGGGGCGCTCGCCGCGCTGCGGCTGCCCCGGGCGATGGAGTGCGCCCCGAAGCTCTGCGAACCCCGGGCGGCGGAGCGCCCGGACGACGCGCCGCCGCGCGAGGCCGTGGACCGGCCCGACGCGCAGCCCCGGGTGCCCGCGCGGCGCCGGCCGGGCGGGGCGGGCTCGGGACACCCTGGACGTCCGGCACACCGGGTCGTAACGTCGGCACGGCACCGTAACTAACGCTGCTAGTTTTTGAGTCACCTCACCGACATCGGTACCGTGCGAGCCGCCGGAGGCACACCCTCATGTCCACCGCCCCCACCTCGAAGCTCCCGCCCTTCGACCCCCGCGACCCGATCGGCGTCGACGACCTGCTGAGCCCCGAGGACCTCGCGATCCGCGACACCGTCCGCACCTGGGCCGCCGACCGCGTCCTGCCGTACATCGCCGAGTGGTACGAGAACGGCGAGCTGCCCGGCATCCGCGAGCTGGCCCGCGAACTGGGCTCCCTGGGCGCACTCGGCATGTCGCTCCAGGGCTACGGCTGCGCCGGCGCGACGGCCGTCCAGTACGGGCTGGCCTGCCTGGAGCTGGAGGCGGCCGACTCCGGCATCCGCTCGCTCGTCTCCGTACAGGGCTCACTCGCCATGTACGCGATCCACCGCTACGGCTCCGAGGAGCAGAAGCAGCGGTGGCTGCCGGGCATGGCGGCGGGCGAGACCATCGGCTGCTTCGGTCTCACCGAGCCCGACCACGGATCGGACCCGGCCGCCATGCGCACGTACGCCAAGCGCGACGGTGAGGACTGGGTGCTCAGCGGCCGCAAGATGTGGATCACCAACGGCTCGGTCGCCGGGGTCGCGGTCGTCTGGGCGCAGACCGACGAGGGGACGGCCGGCACCGGCATCCGGGGCTTCGTCGTCCCGACGGACTCGCCGGGCTTCTCCGCGCCCGAGATCCGGCACAAGTGGTCGCTGCGCGCCTCGGTCACCAGCGAACTGATCCTGGACGAGGTGCGGCTGCCCGCCGACGCCGTCCTGCCCGGGGTCACCGGGCTGCGCGGCCCGCTCAGCTGTCTGAGCCACGCCCGCTACGGCATCGTCTGGGGCGCCATGGGCGCGGCCCGGTCCAGCTTCGAGGCGGCCGTCGACTACGCGCGCACCCGGGAGCAGTTCGGGAAGCCGATCGGCGGCTTCCAGCTCACCCAGGCCAAGCTGGCCGACATGGCCGTCGAGCTGCACAAGGGCATCCTGCTCGCCCACCACCTCGGGCAGCGGATGGACGCGGGGCGGCTGCGCCCCGAGCAGGTCAGTTTCGGAAAGCTGAGCAACGTGCGGGAGGCCATCGAGATCTGCCGCACCTCGCGCACGATCCTCGGCGCCAACGGGATCTCGCTGGAGTACCCGGTGATGCGGCACGCGACCAATCTGGAGTCGGTCCTCACCTACGAGGGGACCGTGGAGATGCACCAGCTGGTCCTGGGGAAGGCGCTCACCGGTCTGGACGCGTTCCGATGAGCGCCCGGAGGGCGGTCAGCTCTGGTTGAAGAAGCCGTCGGCCGGCCGGCCGGCGGCTTCGCCGTTCATCACCTGGGTGTCGGCGGGGGTCAGCAGGAAGACGCGGGTGGCGACGCGGTCGATCGACCCGCGCAGTCCGAAGATCAGGCCCGCGGCGAAGTCCACCACGCGCTTGGCGTCGGCGGAGTCCATGGACGTGAGGTTCATGATCACCGGGACGCCGTCCCGGAAGAGCTCGCCGATGGCGCGGGCGTCCCGGAAGCTGTCCGGGGTCACGGTGGCGATCCTGCGGCCCGTCTCCTGAGCGCTCTCGGAGGCCACCCGAACCCGGGGATCGGTCACCCACGCCTGACCGGTACCGGTCCGTGCACCCTCGGCGTACTCGTCGTCGTCGTAGTACCGCTCGTCGTTGTCCTCTACGAGGCCCAGCCAGGCACTCGCCTTGCGCACCGATCCCATGGACGCCTCCTCTCACCGCGGTTCCTTGGTGTTCCGCATCTCTTTCGTATCCCTATGGTCGTCCATGATGCGGATCGTGCGCCAAGGGGATAGGCGGCGCGCAGGGCATTCGTGACGGTACTGGTGCAGAGGATGTGGCGATTCGTCAGGTTTCGTACGGGTAAGGGGGCCTGAAGAAAGAAAATATGATCTCCGGGCCGTACGGGTGACATGGGGGACGTACGGGTGAACGGGCCGCTCGGTACGATGCCGTCGCATCCGCGCCCGAGCGCGGCACACACGCGAACGAAAACCGGGGGACGGCCGTGTTCGGAATAGTCAGGCCCTGTACGCATCGCCTCTCCGAGAGGCTCAAGACCGAGTGGATGGCCCATCTCTGCGGGCTCTGCCTGGCGCTCCGCTCCGACCACGGGCAGTTCGCCCGGGTCGTCACCAACTACGACGGCCTGATCGTCTCGGTCCTGACGGAGGCTCAGACCGAGCGCACCCCCGCACAGCGCCGCACCGCCGGGCCCTGCCCGCTGCGCTCCATGCGCACCGCGCCCGTCGCGCGCGGCGAGGGCGCCCGGCTGGCCGCCGCCGTCTCGCTGGTGCTCGCCTCGGCGAAGGTACGGGACCACGTCGCCGACCGGGACGGCCTGTTGGCGCGCCGCCCGGTCGCCGCGGCGGCCCGCAAGGTCGCGGCGAGCTGGGACCGGGCCGGGGCCCGCACCGGCGCCCGGCTCGGCTTCGACACCGCGGTCCTGGTCGACGCCGTCGACCGGCAGACCGGCATCGAACTCCTCGCCGGACCCGGCACCCCGCTGCTGACGGTCACCGAGCCCACCGAGACCGCCACCGCCGCGGCCTTCGCGCACACCGCCGTCCTCGCGGGCAAGCCGGAGAACGCCGAACCGCTCGCCGAGGCCGGACGCCTCTTCGGACGCCTCGCGCACCTGCTGGACGCCGTCGAGGACCAGGAAGCCGACGCCGCGTCAGGTGCCTGGAACCCGCTCACCGCGACCGGCACCTCGCGCGCCGAGGCCCGGCGGCTGGCCGACGACGCGCTGAAGGGCGTACGGCTGGCGCTGGCGGACGCGGAGTTCACCGACGGCCGGCTCGCCCATGTGCTGCTGACCCACGAACTGCGGCGCTCGGTGGACCGCGCCTTCGCCACGGACGTCTGCTCCCACCGGTCCGGCGGACTGCTGACCGCGTCCGGCGAACCGTCAGGAACGGCACCCACGGGCTCCTTCGGGCCGCCGCCGGGCAATCCGTACGCGCCCACGGGACCGGGCGGACCCTCCGGGCCCCGGCCGCCCGAGCCGCCGCGCGACCGGCGCGGGCTCGTCGTGGGCTGCCTGGTGTGGGCCGGGCTCGCCTGCACCTGCCAGATGTGCTGCGGCACCTTCGAGGACCCCTGGTCGCGTCAGCGGCGCGAGGGGCTGTGCAGCCAGTGCGACTGCGGGGACTGCTGTGACGGCTGCGACGCGTGCAGCAACTGCTGCGACTGCTGCAGCTGCTGTGACGGTTGCGACGGCTGTGACTGCGGCTGCGACTGCTGAGGCGGTGTCACCTGTACGCCGTCACGCCTGCGTCCCGCTCCGCGGCAGGGCGGAGCGGGACGGAGCGAGGGGAGGGTGTGCTGCTGTGCCGGACGTGCGAGGACGCGCCTGGACAAGGGTGGGGCGGGCGCGGAGAGCAGGGCGTCGGCTCAACAGGAACAGGACCACACGCGACCGAAGTCGATGTGGGAGCGCTTGACCAGCCACTGCTGCGATTGCATGGCCCCAGTGGAACAGTCGTCCGATGTCCCGTCAACTGCCTTGAGACGTAGTGCTCACAGTGTGGACAGGCTTGACAGCCCGCCCCCGGCACCGCTTGTCTCGGGGGAGGACCGGGCTGAGGGGCCCGTCCGTCATGCTTCACGCTGCTGCGATTCCGCGTTTTCGCGCCGAGGGCGCGCCCCGTGTTCGATCACCGTATCCACGGAGCCTCCGCATGCCCGCGCGCACATCCGCATCCCGTTCCGCCCTCCGGCCCCTCCACCTGGCCGCCGAGATCGGCGGCCCGCCCCGCTACGACGCCGCCCACCACACCGGCCTCGCCCGGCTCGCGGAGGGCGGCGCGCTCGACTTCGTCACCCTCGGCGACTCCTTCGCCCGGCCGGGGCCCGACGCCCTCGCCGTCCTCGCCCGGGTGGCCCCCGCCACCCGCCGCATCGGCCTCGTGCCGACGGTCACCGCCACCCACACCGAGCCCTCCCGCCTGGCGTCCGCCGTGGCCACCCTGGACTGGGTCAGCCGGGGCCGGGCGGGCTGGCGGGTCGACGTGTCCGCGACGGAGGCCGAGGCCCGGCTGTTCGGCCGCCGCCCCGCCGCGTCCGCCGAAGCCCTGTGGGACGGGGCCGGGGAGTGCGCCGAGGTCTGCGCCCGGAGCTGGGACCACTGGGAACCACCCCAGGGCCACCCCGTCGTCGTCATCGACGGCACGCCCGAACCGGCCAGGGCGGCCGCCGCCCGCCACGCCGACGTCGTCCTCGTCCGGGCCGCCACCCCCGAGCGGACCGCCGCGATCCGCGACGACGTGCGCCGCCGCGCCGCCGCGCACGGCCGGGACCCGGACGCGCTGCGGGTGTTCGCCGCGCTCACCGTCGACCTCGGCGACGCCGAGACCGCACCGGAACCGGGGCTGGCCGACGAGCCGCCACCCGCCGAC
This sequence comes from Streptomyces sp. NPDC097595, assembly GCF_044761525.1. Classification (NCBI taxonomy): domain Bacteria; kingdom Bacillati; phylum Actinomycetota; class Actinomycetes; order Kitasatosporales; family Streptomycetaceae; genus Streptomyces; species Streptomyces sp. NPDC097595. Next base: position 46,423 of record NZ_JBIWCN010000021.1, read on the forward strand.
CGGGGGACCTACTACCGGGGCGGCCCGGTCGATCTGGCCGCGCTGATCACCCGGTGGTACCGGGCCGGCGCGGTCGACGGCTTCCACCTCACCCCGATCACCCCCGGGCGCGACCTCGAACGGATCGTCAACGGCACGGTGGCCCTGCTCCAGCACCGCAGCCTGTTCCGGACGTTCTACCCGGGCGGCACCCTGCGCGAGCACCTGGGCCTGGCCCGGCCCGCCCGCCGGTACGCACGGGCCGGAGCGGGCGTATGACGACCGCCCCGCCCCGGCGGATGCACCTCGCCGCGTACGCCCCCGGCGCCGGCGAGCGGGCCGGGTTCGCCTCGTACGAACGGCTCGCGCGCACGGCGGAGCGGGGCCTGTTCGACTTCCTCCTCGTCGCGGAGGGGGAGGCCCACGGCCCCGACGCGCTCACCGTGCTGGCCGCGCTCGCCGCCGGCACCGACCGGCTCGGCCTCGCCGCGAGCACCGCCTTCGGGGAGCCCTGCGAACCGGCCCGCCGCCTCGCCACCCTCGACCACCTCAGCGCCGGCCGGGCCGCCTGGCACGCGCACCCCCCGGCCGGCGAGCACCCGCGCGCCGCCGAGTTCGTCACCGCCGCCCGGGCGCTCTGGGACTCCTGGTCGCCCGACGGCAGCCCGCGCCCCGTCGCCCATCGCGGGCGGTACTTCGCGGTGGAGGGGGAGTTCACCGTGGAGCGCTGTCCGCAGGGGCATCCCGTCACCGTCCTGGCCGGCGACTCGCCGGAGGACCGGGAACTCGCCGCGTCCACCGCCGACATCGTGCTCCTCCCGCACACCACGTTCGACGCGGCCCGCGCCCGCTACGCGGAGGTGAAGGGGCGGCTCGCGGCCCACGGCCGGGCGCACGACGAGCTGAAGGTCATGCTCCGCGTCGCCTTCGTGCTCGATGACAACGCCTCCGTACTCGATGACAACGATGACACCGGTGCGCGGGGACCGTTCAGCGGCAGCCCGGAAGCCGTCGCCGCACTGCTCGGCGCGTACGTGGCCGAGGGCGCGGCCGATGGCTTCCTCCTCGTCGCGCACGGCCCCGGCGGCCTCGACGACTTCGTGGACCGGGTCGTTCCGCTCCTCCAGGACCGGGGGGCGTTCCGCCGTACGTACACCGGTTCCACGCTGCGGTCGCACCTCGGGATCGCCGCACCCGTATGGAAGGGTTGACCTCCATGAGCACGCACGCACAGCAGCAGGCAGCGCGGGACTGGGAGCGCTGGCACCAGGAGCGGACCGCCACGGTCTCGGCGCCCTACGGTCCGCTCTCCCTCACCGGGACCCACTGGCTCGCGGACTACCCGGAGGGGCGAATTCCGGCCGTCCCGGGCCGGTGGCGCGAGGAGGACGGCGCCCTGGTGCTCGACGCCGCCCCGGAGGACGGGCTGACCGTCGACGGGAAGCCCTTCGCCGGGGAGGTCCGGCTCGGTGCCGACCGGGGTCCGGTCGACGCGTCCCGGGCCGCGCACGAGGGACGCAGGCTCGTGGTGCTCAGCCGCGAGGGCCTGTGGGCGGTGCGGGTCTTCGACCCCGAATCGCCCGCGCGGCGCGCCTTCCGGGCGATCGAGGCGACCCCGTACGAGCCGCGCTGGGCGGTGCCGGGCACCTTCCGCCCGTACACGGACGCGCGCACCGTCCGGGTCGAGAACGCCGACGGTGTCGCACGCGGGCTGGGGCTCGCCGGGGAGATCGCCTTCGCGCTGGACGGGGCCGGGCACACGCTCCAGGTCGCCGTCGAGCCGGACGGTTCGCTCTGGGCCGTCTTCGCGGACGCCACCAGCGGGAACAGCAGTTACCGCTTCCGGTTCCTGCGGCCCGCCGCACCGGACGCCGACGGCGCGGTGACCGTCGACCTCAACCGCGCTCTGCTGCCGCCGTGCGCCTTCGCGGACCACTTCATCTGCCCCTTCCCGCCGCCGGGCAACACCCTTCCGGTGGCCGTGGAGGCGGGGGAGCGGCAACGCACCGACGGCTGAGGGCTGTCGCGAGCTCAGGCCAAAAGGCACCCTTGCGCGCGAAGTTGACGCCTTGAATACTCCCGAGCAGCGCTTGTCAGGGGCACGGCGTATCCGGAATGCGGACGGATCGCCGTGTGCCTGACTGCGCCTCACGGGCCCGACCACCCCACAGGCGGGCCCCCGATGTTCCCCTCGGGAGGAATGACAGTGAGGATCAAGCGCACCACCCCCCTCAGCGGTACCGCCAGACGCACTCGGGCCCTCGCCATCGCGGCGGGCCTGGTGGCCGTAGGCGCCCTGGCCGCCCCCACGGCCCAGGCGAACTCCACCGGAACGTACAGCGCCAACCAGTTGGCCGCCGCGAGTGACGCCGTCCTCGGCGCCGACATCGCGGGCACGGCGTGGAGCGTCGACCAGAAGACCGGGAAGGTCGTCGTCACGGTCGACAGCACGGTCTCCGCGGCGGAGATCAAGCAGATCAAGGACTCCGCGGGCGGCAACGCGGGCGCCCTGCGCATCGAGCACACCCCGGGCAAGTTCAACAAGCTGCTCGCCGGCGGTGACGCGATCTACGCCCCCGGCTGGCGCTGTTCCCTCGGGTTCAACGTCCACAGCGGCAGCACGTACTACTTCCTGACCGCCGGTCACTGCACCGACGGCAACCCGCCCTGGTACACCAACTCCTCGAACAGCACCTACATAGGCCCGACGGTCGGCTCCAGCTTCCCGACCAACGACTACGGAATCGTGCGCTACGACAACACCTCGCTCGCCCACCCGGGCAAGGTCGGCAGCGTCACCATCACCGGCGCGGCCAACGCCACGGTCGGCATGTCGGTGACCCGCCGGGGCTCCACGACCGGCATCCACAGCGGCACCGTCACCGGGCTCAACGCCACGGTCAACTACGGCAACGGTGATGTCGTCTACGGCATGATCAAGACCAATGTGTGCGCCGAGGGCGGCGACTCGGGCGGTCCGCTCTACTCCGGCAGCAAGGCCGTCGGCCTGACCTCCGGCGGCAGCGGCAACTGCAGCTCCGGCGGTACGACGTTCTTCCAGCCGGTCACCGAGGCGCTGAGCGCGTACGGCGTCACCCTGAACTGACGTCCGGTCCCGTACGGACACATGGCCCCCGGTCCCGCCGGGGGCCATGTGCGTGCGGGGTGCGGGGCCGGTCAGCCTCTGGCGCCCGCCCCGGCCGGTGCCACGCCGAAGATGTCCACCGCGTGGTAGTACGTCCAGGCCGTGGCGTCGCAGGAGCTCCGCTTGGCGCCGGAGTAGGCGGCGCACACGCGCTTGAGGTCGGAGTAGAGCGCGTTGTCGAGCCGGGCCTTGTTGGCGGAGAACGTGCCGGCGGCCTTGTAGTTGCGGTACCCGAAGTCGTGGCGGGCGCAGGCCGTCTGGAACGGGAAGCCGAAGGGGTTGTCGGGCGAGGTGCTGCAGTAGTCCGTCGACCAGTCGAAGCCGTACGCGGACCAGGCGCCCTTGTTGTTGCGGGCGGAGTTCCACGCGTTGTAGCTGGCGGCGCTCGTCTGCGTCCAGGAACTGAGGACCTGGGGCTTGTCCGCGGGGGCCGCCGAGGCGGAGGCGGTGGGCAGCAGGGCGAGCGGGAGCGACAGCCCGAGGGTGGCGAGCAGGGTGGCGACGCGACGGCGCATGGACAACCTCCGTGGGGTGAGGAGCAGTTGGAGCGACCTCGCGGGTGCGCGAGGTCGCTCCAGAATGCCGCCATGCACCTGTCACGCCTAGGGGCGTGCGGTGGCTGTTCGGCGCTGTGCGCCGTGCGGGGTACGTGTCAGCGGGCGCGCCGCCGCATCGCCGTCAGCAGGGTGCCCGCCGTGCCCGCCGCCGCCCAGGCGGACAGGACCAGCAGGGGGCCGGTCACCGCGTTGCCGTGGAAGTACGCGATCGAGCGGGCCGTCCAGGTCGAGGCGCCCGGGGGCAGGGCGGGGCCGATCGCGCGCCAGAAGTCCGGGAGCATCGGGAGCGGGAAGGCGCCGCCCGCGCTCGGGTTGCCCGCGATGACCACGATCAGGACGGCCAGGCCGATGCCGACGATGCCGGTCAGCCCCTCCAGGGCGAGGGTGATCATGCCGACCGCGAAGACGGTCAGCGCGCCCAGGCCCGACAGCCCCCAGGAGCTGCCGGGCAGGGCGTCGAGGATCGGGCCGATGATGAGCGCGCCGCCGATGCCGCCCGCGATCGCGTACAGCGCCATGACCCCGGTCCGGATCAGCGCGCGCTGCCGGTTGGCGGGGCGGGTGCCCGCGCTGATCGCCAGGATCGAGGCGCACAGATAGCCGCCGACGCACCAGCCCACCGCCAGGTAGAACGCGGACAGCCCGTCGAAGTCCTGGCGCGAGGCCGGGGCCACGTCGACGGCGCGCACGGTGCGCCGCTGGGCCGCCTCCGCCTCCTTGACGATCTTCGTGAGCGAGGTGGCCAGGACGGTGCCCCCGCCGGAGGCGACCAGCACGGTGTCCCGCGTGCCCCGGGGGTCCACGATCAGGGCGCCGTCGATCTCGCGGCCGAGGATCTGCCGGCGGGCGGTGGCCTCGTCGGAGACCGTTCGCGGGTCGAGCGGGCCGCCCGGGAGGTCGTCCAGCTGGGCGACGAGCCGGGCGGACGCCTGCTGGGGCGCGACGACGCCGAAGGGGACGTCCGTCGGCTTCGGGTGGTGCAGCGCCCCGATGTACGACGCGATGAACAGCAGCTGGAGCGCCAGCACCCCGATGACGAGCAGAGCGGCCCGGGGCGTGACGGCGTTCCTCACCTCGTCGGCGAAAGTCATGCCCCCACGCTCCGGGCTGCCCCTCGCGCGCGCAGTCGGGGCGCGGCCGAACGGCGGAAGGGGAGGCGCGCGTGACCGGGGGAGATGAGGCGGGCGGCGAGTATCGTACGAGTGTTCGAAACTTGGTTTATGGTGGAGAGCGAGGGGGTGGCCAGCGCGTACGAATCGGTTCAGGAGGTGCAGGTGCCAGGGTTCACGCATCTGCATACCGCCTCCGGGTTCTCCCTGCGGTACGGGGCCTCGCACCCGGAGCGGCTGGCGGAGCGCGCCGCCGAGCGCGGCCTGGACGCCCTCGCGCTGACCGACCGCGACACCCTGGCCGGCGCGGTCCGGTTCGCCCGGGCCTGCGAGCGGGAAGGAGTGCGCCCGCTCTTCGGGGCGGACCTCGCGGTGGGACCGGGGCCGGGCGCGGGGGACGGGCCCGCCCGACGCCCCCGCACCCCGGCCCGTGGGGGTGTCTTTGTCGATGAATCCGCACCCCGGGTCACCTTCCTCGCCCGCGACGGCGCCCAGGGCTGGGCCGAGCTGTGCCGGCTGGTCACCGCCGCCCACGCCGCCGTCCCCGAGGGCGGCCGGCCCCTGGTCGGCCGGCTCGCGCTGCCCGCCGAAGGGCTCACCGTGCTCCTCGGCCCCGCCTCCGACGTGGGCCGGGCCCTGTCCGCGGGCCGCCCCGACCTGGCCGCCGCCCTCCTCGCCCCCTGGCGCGAGCTGTACGGCGACGGCCTGCGCCTCGAAGCCGTCCACCACGGGCGGACCGGCGCCGGGCCCGGTTCGCTGCGGCTCGCCGCCCGTACCGTCGGCCTCGCCGCCGAGCAGGGCGTACGGGCCGTGCTGACCAACGCCGTCCGGTACGCCGACCCGGGGCAGGGTCCGGTCGCCGACGTGCTCGACGCCGCCCGCCGGCTCGTCCCCGTCGATCCGCGCCGCGCCCCGCTCGACAGCGGTGAGCGCTGGCTCAAGGACGCCCGCGCGATGGCGGAGACCGCCGAGCGGATCACCTCCGCCGCCGGGCTCGGCGCCGGTGCCGGGGCGCGGCTGCTCGCGGAGACCCGGCAGACCGCCGAGGCGTGCGTGGTGGACCCCGGGGGCGACATCGGACTCGGCTCCGTCCACTTCCCCGAGCCCGGCCTCGTCGGCGCGGAGCGGCGCACCGCCCAGCGGGTGCTGGCCTCCCGCGCCGCCGCCGGCATGGTGCTGCGCGGCTATGACCGCAGGCCCGGGTACTGGGACCGGATGCACCACGAGCTGGACATCATCGCCCACCACGGCTTCGCCTCGTACTTCCTGACGGTCGCCCAGGTGGTGGACGACGTACGCGCGATGAAGGTGCGGGTGGCCGCCCGGGGCTCCGGGGCCGGTTCGCTGGTCAACCACCTCCTCGGCATCGCCCACGCCGACCCGGTCGAGCACGGGCTGCTGATGGAGCGCTTCCTGTCGAAGCGCCGCTTCGTGCTGCCCGACATCGACATCGACGTGGAGTCGGCCCGCCGCCTCGACGTCTACCGCGCGATCATCGACCGCTTCGGCGCCGAGCGGGTCGCCACCGTCGCCATGCCCGAGACCTACCGGGTGCGCCACGCCATCCGCGACGTCGGCGCCGCGCTCTCCATGAACCCGGCCGAGACCGACCGGCTCGCCAAGGCGTTCCCGCACATCCGGGCCCGCGACGCCCGCGCGGCCATGGAGGAACTGCCCGAACTGCGCGAGGTCGCGAAGACCAAGGAGACGTACGGGAGGCTGTGGGAGCTGGTGGAAGCGCTGGACGCACTGCCGCGCGGCGTGGCCATGCACCCGTGCGGCGTCCTCCTCTCGGATGCCTCGCTGCTGCGCCGCACCCCCGTCATGCCCACCAGCGGCGAGGGCTTCCCCATGTCCCAGTTCGACAAGGAGGACGTGGAGCACCTGGGGCTGCTCAAGCTCGACGTGCTGGGCGTACGGATGCAGTCGGCGATGGCGCACGCGGTCGCCGAGGTGAAGCGGGCCTCGGGACGCGAGGTGGACCTGGACGCCGTGGAGCCGGGCGACCCGCGCACGTACCAGCTGATCAGGACGGCCGAGACGCTGGGCTGCTTCCAGATCGAGTCGCCCGGCCAGCGCGACCTGGTCGGCAGGCTCCAGCCGGAGAACTTCCACGATCTGGTGGTCGACATCTCGCTGTTCCGGCCGGGCCCGGTCTCCGCCGACATGGTCCGCCCGTTCATCGAGGCCCGGCACGGCCGCGCGCCGGTCCGCTATCCGCACCCCGACCTGGAGGGCCCGCTGCGCGAGACGTACGGCGTGGTGGTCTTCCACGAGCAGATCATCCGGATGGTCGACATCATGACCGGCTGCGGCCGCGACGAGGCCGACCGGGTCAGGCGCGGGCTCTCCCACCCCGAGTCGCAGGCCCTGATCAGAGTCTGGTTCGCCCAGCACGCGGCGGCGCGCAAGTACGACGCGGAGGTCATCGCCCGCGCCTGGGAAATCATCGAGGCGTTCGGAAGCTACGGCTTCTGCAAGGCGCACGCGGTGGCCTTCGCCGTACCCACGTACCAGTCGGCCTGGCTGAAGGCGCACCATCCGGCGGCCTTCTACGCCGGGCTGCTCACCCACGACCCCGGGATGTACCCGAAGCGGCTGCTGCTCGCCGACGCCCGGCGGCGCGGGGTGCCCGTGCTGCCGTTGGACGTGAACCGGTCGGCGGCCGCCCATCGAATCGAACTGGTGTCCGATGGGAGGGGGAAGGCGGAGCGCTGGGGGCTGCGGCTCGCGCTCTCCGACGTGCACGGGATCAGCGAGGCCGAGGTCGCCCGGATCGAGGACGGCCAGCCCTACAGCTCACTGCTCGACTTCTGGCAGCGGGCCCGCCCGGGAAAGCCGGCCGCCGAACGGCTGGCCCAGGTCGGCGCGCTGGACGCGTTCGGCGCCAACCGCCGCGACCTGCTGCTGCACCTGTCCGAACTGCACCGCGCCCAGCGCGGCGCGGGCTCCGGCGCGCAGCTCCCGCTCGGCGGCGGGCACCGCACCGCCTCCGTCGGCCTGCCCGACCTCAACGAGGCGGAACGGCTCAGCGCCGAACTGGGCGTGCTGAGCATGGACGTCTCGCGCCATCTGATGAGCGATCACCACGCCTTCCTCAAGGAGCTCGGCGCGGTCTCGGCGAAGCGGCTGCGCGAGGCGCGGCACGGGGAGACCGTGCTGGTCGCGGGCGCCAAGGCGGCGACCCAGACCCCGCCCATCCGCTCCGGCCGCCGGGTCGTCTTCACCACCCTGGACGACGGTACGGGCCTGGTCGACCTGGCCTTCTTCGACGACAGCCACGCCGCCTGCGCGCACACCGTCTTCCACTCCTGGCTGCTGCTTGTGCGCGGGGTGGTGCAGCGGCGCGGGGCGCGCAGCCTGAGCGTGGTCGGCGCGGCCGCCTGGAATCTGGCGGAGCTGGCCGAGCTGCGGCGCACCGGCGGACTCGACGCGGTCGCGGAGCGGCTGGCGCAGGTGCCGGAGCCGGAGGCCGGGGGTGCGCCATCGGATGAGGCCCCGCCCGGTGACGACGGGCGGCGCATCCGGATGCCCACCGGTTACGAGATGAACCCCTGGGCGGACCTGAAGCCGCCCGGTGAGGGCCTGCCCACCGGAAGGAAGTTGTGGCACCAGAGCCCGGGGAGCGCGGGATGACCGGGGTGCCGGACGGGCAGCCCGGTGTCCTCTGCCTGCGGTTCCGGCCGGTCGGCGGCGGGCCCCCGGACGCCGCCGGGTACGCGGGGCTGCTCGCCCTGCTCGGCTCGTTCACCCCGGTCGTGGAGGCGGCGCCGCCGGACGGGGCGCTCGCCGATGTGGGCGGCGCGCTCCGCTACTTCGGGCGGGACGTGCGGGGCCTGGCCTCGGTGATCCGGGTCCGCGCGCTGGCCCTGCACGGGGTGGACTGCGCGATCGGGGCCGCCCCGAATCCGATGCTGGCCCGGATGGCGCTGCGGCAGGCCGCGCCCGGGACGACCTTCGTGGTGCCCGCCGACGGGGTGGCCGCCTTCCTCGCGGACCGGCCCGCCGCCGCGCTGGACGGCGTCGGGGCGGCGACGGCCCGGACGCTGTGCGGGTACGGGCTCGACTCCGTCGGCCGGATCGCGGCGGCCCCGCTCGGCACCCTGCAACGGATCACCGGGACGCGGACCGGGCGCGACCTGTGGGAGCGGGCGCACGGCATCGACCGCACCGCCGTCCGGCCGAACGCCGCCGCCCGCTCGGTCGCCGCCGAGCGCACCTTCCCGCGCGACGAGCTGGACCCGGAGCGGCAGCGGCGCGCGCTCATGTCGCTCACCGAGGAGCTGGGGGCGCGTATGCGCGGCGAGGGGCAGGTGTGCCGCGCGCTCGCGGTCTCCGTGCGCTACGCCGACCGCACCGGCTACTCGACGCTGACCCGGAGCCGTACCCTCCGCGAACCCACCGCGCACTCCGCGGAGCTCACCGCGCTCGCGTACCGCGTCCACGACTCGTTCGGCCTGCAACGGGCCCGGGTGCGGGGGATCGGGCTGCGCGCGGAGGGGCTGGGCGAGGCGGAACGGGCCGCCCGGCAGCTGAGCTTCGACCCGGTGGACGAGCGGGCCCGGCGGATCGAGGCGGTCGCGGACGAGCTGCGGGAGCGGTTCGGCCCCCGGGCCGTGATGCCGGGGCGGCTGGCGGCCTGAGGGGGTTCGCCACCCGCCGCGCGGCCCCGCGCACTTTTTACCGACGCGTAACTTCCCAGCGAACCCTACTCATGCGTAATTTGGCATGAGCACGCAGAAACGCAGCAGAAACTTGTGGTCCGGGCCGCAGGGTGCACAGACATCGCAACTCCCTTGAGCCGCAAGGAGACCCCACGATGCTGCCCTGGACCCGTGCGTCGCGTTCCCCACGCGCCCGCCGGACGCTCGCCGCCCTGCTTCTCGCCGTCGCCGCGGTCGCCACCCCCACGGCCACCGCCGCCGCGGCCGCCCCCACCGCGACGGCCGCCACCTCGCGCGGCTGGAACGACTACTCCTGCAAGCCCTCCGCCGCCCACCCCCGTCCCGTCGTCCTGGTCCACGGGACCTTCGGGAACTCCGTCGACAACTGGCTCGTCCTCGCCCCCTACCTGGTGAACCGGGGCTACTGCGTCTACTCGCTCGACTACGGCCAGCTGCCCGGTGTGCCGGTCTTCAACGGGCTCGGTCCGATCGACAAGTCGGCAGGCCAGCTCGCCACGTTCGTCGACAAGGTGCTCGCCTCCACCGGCGCCGCCAAGGCGGACATCGTGGGCCACTCGCAGGGCGGCATGATGCCGAACTACTACCTGAAGTTCCTCGGCGGGGCGGCCAAGGTGAACGCCATGATCGGCCTCGCCCCCGACAACCACGGCACCACGCTGCTCGGCCTGACCCAGCTCCTGCCGTACTTCCCCGGCGCCGAGTACCTGCTCAACGCCGGTACGCCCGGACTCGCCGACCAGGTGGCCGGATCGCCCTTCATCAAGAAGCTCAACTCCCTGCCGGACACCGTGCCCGGCGTGCACTACACCGTCATCGCGACCCGGTACGACGAGGTCGTGACCCCGTACCGGACCCAGTTCCTGGACGGGCCGGACGTGCGCAACGTCCTGCTCCAGGACCTGTGCCCGGTCGACCTCTCCGAGCACGTCGCCATCGGGACCATCGACCGGGTCGCCTACCACGAGGTGGCGAACGCCCTGGACCCGTCGCACGCCGGCCCGACCAACTGCGCCTCGGTCATCGGCTAGAGCCGTGCCGCCCCGTCCCGGTGAGGGCTCCTCCTCGCCGGGACGGGGCGTTGTCAGTGGCGGCTGGCACGATCGGATCATGACGACGAACGACTGGGACTCCCTCGCCGACACCTTCGACCAGGAGGCCGACCACGGGCTGCTCGACCCGGTGGTCCGCGACGCCTGGGCGCGGCGGCTGGAGAGCTGGCTGCCCGCCGGACCGGCCGATGTGCTCGACCTCGGCTGCGGTACGGGGAGCCTGTCCCTGCTCGCGGCCGGCCGGGGCCACCGGCTCACCGCCGTGGACAGCGCGCCGCGCATGGTCGAGCGCGCCCGCGCCAAGCTCGCCGGCACGGGCGCCGAGGTGCTGGTGGGGGACGCGGCCCGGCCGCCCGTCGGCGACCGCAGGTTCGATGTGATCCTCGCCCGGCACGTGGTGTGGCTGCTGCCCGACCCGGCGGCCGTCCTGCGTCACTGGGCGGGGCTCCTGCGCCCCGGCGGCAGGCTGGTCCTGGTGGAGGGCGTGTGGAACGGGACGGGAATCCCCGCCGAACGCCTCACCGCGCTGCTCGCCCCACTCACCGAACGCGTCCACCACGAACGGCTCTCCGGCGACCGCGACCTGTGGGGCAAGGACGTGGACGACGAGCGGTACGCGCTGGTCGCCCGGGCGCGCGGGACGCACCGTCACACCGAGGTGGTCGACGTGCACCTGATCCTCCGTCGCGGCTCCGAGGTCCTGCTCGCCCGCCGGTCCGGCACGGGGTACGCGGACGGCCTGCTGCACGCCCCGTCCGGCCATGTGGAGGACGGCGAGGACGTGCGCGCCGCGATGATCCGGGAGGCCGCCGAGGAGACCGGCCTCACCCTGGACCCGGCGGAGCTGCGCGTGGCCCTGGTCATGCAGCACCGCGGCCCGGGCGGCAGCCCCCGCACGGGCTGGTTCTTCGAGGCGGCGTACGACCCCGCGCGGCCCCCGTACAACCGCGAACCGGACAAGTGCTCCGAGCTGTCCTGGTATCCGCTGGACGCCCTCCCCGACGACATGGTCGCGTACTGCCGCGCGGGCCTCGACGGCTACCGGGCGGGGGAGCGCTTCCTGATCCACTGGCACGAGGACGCCGACCCGATCGCGTACGAACCGAAGGGCGAGCGCCGGGCGGTGGTGCTGCCGGTGAGCGGTGCCCGCACGGAGCGGGTTCACCACGGCGGCGCGGGGGCGGCTACGTGGTGATCGAGCAGTCGCCGGACCTGGTCCCCGGGGGCACACGAGCGGCGGCGCCCCGGTTTCCATCACCTGGCGTTCCACGTCGAGCACCGGGCCGCCTGGCCCGGGCCCCGGACCACGGCTGGCGGCTGCTCTTCGCGGACCGTCATCCGCACGCGGGCGGCGAGGACTGCCTGGCCGCCTACTTGGAGGACGCGGTGGGGTACGAGCCGGAGTTGGTGGTGCGCTGAGGGGGCGTCCGCCCGGGCGTTATGCCGGGCTCGGCCCGACAAAGACCAGCCCTCCGGGGATGTCAGCCGAGCCTGCGGGCATGGCGTACCTCCGTGGCACAGACCTCGTAGCCGAACCAGCGGTTGACCGCCAGCATCGGACCGTTCCCGGCGTCGTTGCCGGTGTAGGCGTCGGTGTACCCGGCGGCGCGCGCCCGGTGCAGCGAGTCGTTCTTCGCGAGCTTCGCGAGGCCGCGGCCCCGGTGCGCCCGCCGGGTGCCCGTCATCGCGGAGCCGTAGCGGCTCACGCCGTCGGTCCGGGCGGCGCTGAAGGCCGCCACCTCGCCGTCGACCAGGACGACCGAGGTGAGGTGGTGGTCGAGACCGGGGTCGTTCCAGGTATCCGCGAGCCATTCCGCGTAGTCGTCGAGCCGGGCCGGCGTGTCGCTGGGCTCGTCCGCCGTGGCCTCGGCGTCCGCCTCGAAGAGCGGGCGCGGATCGTCGGCGAAGTCGGCGGCCGTACGCAGCTCGACCCCGGCCGGAAGCTCCTGACGGGGCGGCAGCGAGCCGTTCGCCAGGTCCAGATGGAGGAAGTGGGCCGGCCGGCTCGGTGTGTAGCCGTGCTTCGCGGCGAACGCCCGGTCGCCGGGCGTGTCCAGGACCCAGGTGTGGACCGAGCTCGCCCCGGCCAGGGCCAGATACTCCTCGGCGGTCCGCAGCAGCAGCGTGCCCGCGCCCCGGCCGGTGCGCTCCGGGTGGGTGTACGGATTGCAGAACCCCTGCCCCGGCTCCGGGCTCTCATGGGCCAGGCCCACCTGCGCCGTCCCGATGATCTCGCCGTCCTCCTCGGCGACCAGCATCCGGTAACGCCGCCCCGCCGGGGCCCCGGTGAGCTCGGCCACGGTCTGCTCCGGCGTGGTGATCATGTACGGGAGGGCGGCGCGCCGCACCCGCACCCACCCCTCGGCGTCATCGGGCCGGAAGTCGCGTACGAGGACAGTCATGCGCCGGACGCTAGCCGCGCCCCGGACCCGTCCGCCTCCCATTTTCCGCCGGTGGGGGACAATCGGCCCGTGACCCTGAAGATCGCTGTGGACCCGGACTCCGGCACCGCCCCGTACGAGCAGTTGCGCACCCAGATCTCCGAACAGGCCCGCTCCGGCGTGCTGCCGGTCGGCTACCGGCTCCCGACGGTACGCGGCTTCGCCGAGGAGCTGGGCCTCGCCGCCAACACGGTCGCCAAGGCGTACCGGGCGCTGGAGGCGGACGGCGTCATCGAGACCCGCGGCCGCAACGGCACGTTCGTCGCCGCCGCCGGAGACACCGCCGACCGCAACGCCGCCGCCGCGGCCCGCGCGTACGCGGAACAGGCCCGCCGCCTCGGTCTCTCCCGCGCCCGCGCCCTGGAACTCGCCGAGGACGCGGTGCGCGCGGTTTTCTCCGACTGACAGCCCGGCGATCACTGGCTGACTGGCCGTCACGGCGCCTTCGGCAAAAGCTCATCCGTTGGACTTGGCATGAACACTTCCGGAATGGCCGTCCGCGCTGCTACCACTGAGTAGGCAGAGATCCTGCCGGTCGGTCCAAGGGAGATTCCGTGAAATTGTCCAGACTTGTGGCATTCTCGTCCTCGCTCCTGCTCGGCGCCGTCATCGCCCTGACCGGGGCGGCCACCGCGAACGCCGCATCGTCCGTCGACTACGTCGCCCTCGGGGACTCGTACTCCTCGGGTGTCGGCTCCGGGAGTTACATCGGCTCCAGCGGCGACTGCAAGCGCAGCACCCTCGCCTATCCCTCCCTCTGGGCCTCCGCCCACGCGCCCGCCTCCTTCTCCTTCACCGCCTGCTCCGGGGCGCGTACGGGCGATGTGCTGGCCAGTCAGCTCGGGCCGCTGAACTCCTCGACCGACCTCGTGTCGATCTCCATCGGCGGCAACGACGCGGGCTTCTCCGACGTCATGACGACCTGTGTCCTCCAGTCGGAGTCCACCTGCCTCACCCGCATCGCCACCGCCCGCAGTTACGTGGACAGCACCCTGCCCGGCAAGCTGAACTCGGTCTACGACGCGATCAAGGCCAAGGCCCCCGCCGCCCATGTCGTCGTCCTCGGCTACCCGCGCTTCTACAAGATCGGCGGCAGCTGCGTCGTCGGGTTGAGCGACAAGGTGCGCACCGCCATCAACGGCGCCGCCGACTACCTCAACGCGGCCACCGCCAAGCGCGCCGCCGACCACGGCTTCAGCTTCGGCGACGTCACCTCCAAGTTCACCGGACACGAGATCTGCTCAAGCAGCGTCTGGCTGCACAGCCTCAACGTGCTGAACATCGGCGAGTCGTACCACCCCTTCGCCGCCGGGCAGTCCGGCGGCTACCTGCCCGTCCTGAACGCGCTCGACTAGGCCGGTGGCGCGCCCCGCGAGGGGCGCGCCCGTCAACTCGCCCCGGAATCGGGCAGATTCACCGACGCCTCGTCAACCTCCGTATATGTGTGCGCAATCCCGCTCCCGGGATACACGAGTGTCGGTGGCAGGCGATAGGGTTAACCTGCCCGGGCCGAGTGCCCTCGTACGGGTGGGGAGTGACATGGAACAGATAACGGTGCGCAGCAGGGCGCGTGTGCCTGCCATTACATGCGGGAGCAGCGCGACGAGTTCGCGCCTCGACCGCCATCTCGCGGTGCTGGGCGGTCCCGTCGTGCCGCAGCGCGAGGCGGCGGAAGCGACGCTGCTGATGCGCGAGCTCACCTCGCGCGACGCCGGACACACCCGGCGCAGCAGAAGCGCACGGGTGTCGCTCTTCGCGCCACTGCGCCGGCTGCGGCGCTCGCTCTTCGGCAGCCGCCACTGACCCGACCGCGGTCCTGACTCCCGCAGCGCGCTGCTGCCCGCTCTTCCGTCATCCCCGGAGCCGGCAGTGGCGCGTCGCCGTGTCCGCACCCGGTCACGCGCTGTGTCCGACAGGCCCGCATGGGTGCCGAGGTAATTCGGTGCCGAACTACTTCTACACTGTGCCCATGCCCGAGAAGCGAGCCGCGCGTCTGCGCCCCGACGAGCGAAGGGCGCAATTGGTGGCGATTGGCGTGGACATGCTCGCCGATTGTTCCCTGGACGAGCTCTCCACCGATGCCGTGGCCCGGCGGGCCGGCATATCGCGCGGCCTGCTCTTCCACTATTTCGACTCCAAGCGCGACTTCTACCGGTCCGTGGTGCGCCAGGAGTGCGACGACTTCACCGCCGCCACCGAACCGGACGCCTCGCTGGACCCGGTCGCCTGGATGCGCGCGTTCATCGCCGGTTTCGTCGCGTACGTGACCGGGCGCCGCAAGATCTACCGCGCCCTCGTCCGGGGCGCCGCAGGCAGCCACCCCGCCGCCGGCGACATCGTGGAGGCCACCCGCGCCACCCTCGCCCGCCGGGTCGTGGAGGGGCAGCGCCGCCTCGGGATGGAGCCGTCGCCCCGGCTGACCCTGGCCGCCCGGGCCTGGCTCGCCTTCGCCGAGGAGGCGGTCACCGGCTGGCCGCTGGACGAGCCGGACGCGCTGGACGAGCTCCGCGCCTTCCTGGAGACGGGCTTCGTCCGCCTCCTGGGCAACCTCGACCGGCCGGCCGCCCTGGCCGAATAGCGCGGCGCCCCCGCTCACAGCAGCGCGAACTGCCCGTCCGGCCCCTCCTCCTGGTGGTCCAGGACCGAAGCGGGCCGCCGCGCCGCCTCCCCGACCGGCAGCACCCCCGCCGCCCGCAGCTTCTCCTCGCCGCTCCCCGGGCCCGCCGCCAGCGCCTCGGCCAGCGCCTCCTGACGGGGCCGCAGCTCGGCGAGGAGGGCGAGGAGCGTGACCAGGTCCAGCAGCTCCGAGGTCCACTCCTGCGGCCAGGCGCGCGGCCGGACCGCGTCGAGCCCCGCCGCGTCCGCCCCCGGCGCCCCGCACACCGAAGCCCGGCGCTCGAACCACAGATCGAGGACCCGCACCCCGCTCACCCGGAACTCCCACGCACCGGCGGGCACCGGTGAGACGCGGCCGGTGCCGAGGACGAGCACCCGCTCCTCGGCCTCGTACGACAGGGAATCCGGGACCGGCGGGACGGCCGCCCGCACGTAGGGGCGCTGCCCGCCCGGCAGCCGGGGGCGCTCCGCCCCGCGCGCCCCGCGCAGCTGGAGCCGCAGCAGCTCGCGGCCCAGCTCCACCCCCTCCGCCCAGCGCGCGGCGTCCGCCGGGAGCGGGACCACGCAGCCGGCCGGTGAGGGGCGGGCCGCCGCCAGGATCCAGGCGAGCACCGACTCGGCGGTGACCGCGTCCCCGTACCGGGCCCGCAGCGCGGGGAGCAGGCCCGGGGCGAGGTTGGGTTCGAGGCCGCCGGGGCGGCGGTACAGCGGGCGGACCCGGCCGGGGCGGCCGGCGGGGGAGTGGCCGTCGGGCAGCAGCGTGGTCACCGACACGGCGGGGCCCGGATCGTTCGGCACCCGGCCGTGCTCGACCAGGAAGAGCTGGTGGTCGTCGGCGACCCGCCACAGCTCGGGCCTGGCCGTGTCGATCAGGCGGTGGTCGGGCAGCAGCCACTGTTCGTCGTACGGCCCGTGCAGGATCCGTACCGGCGCCGGGCAGGGGCCGCTCTCGCGGGCGAAGCGGCCGGTGGCGCCGGACCGGCCGGGCAGCGCGGCCACGGCGCTCTGCTGCGTACGGGCGCGGGTCGGGGCGAACAGCCGCTCGCGCTCCTCGCCCGACGCCCGCACGAGGCGGTCCCAGCGGGCCCGCAGGGAGGCCGCGTCCGGGGCGGTCACCCAGGCGCGGCCGGTGCGCAGCGGGCGGACCGACCAGGGCATGAGGTCGTCCAGGAGGGGGCCGCGCGGGCCCTCGCCGGACCCGGCCGCTGCCGGTGCTGCCACCGTGTCGCCCTCCCCGCCTGCCGCCTTCCCTGGCATCGTAGAGGGGTCCGCCTGGTCCGGAGCACCCCTCAGTGCGCTTCCACCGTCACCGAGAACGAGAACCGGTCGCCCCGGTAGTGGATCCGGGCCACGTCGACCACCCGGCCGCTCTCGTCGTACGTGATGCCCGTGTAGTAGAGGATCGGGCTCAGCAGCGGGACGCCCAGCAGTTCGGCGGTGGGCGGGTCGGCGAGGCGGGCCTCGACCGTGTCGGTGATCCGGGAGATGGGGACGCCGACCCGGTCGCGCAGCACCTTGGTCATCGGCCACCGGTCGAGGTCCGCCGGGTCCAGGCCGGCCGCGACCTCCGGGTGCACCCAGTTCTGCGCCCAGTTCGTCGGCTCGCCGGTCGTCCCGTCGCACCGCAGCCGGCGGTAGCCGACGACCTCCGCGCAGCCCGGGAAGTGCTCGGCCACCTCGCCCGGGACCGGGACCGGGCCGTGGCCGAGCAGCGTGGAGCGCTCGCCCGACTGCTGGGCCACGATAGCGTCGATCGAGCCGAGCAGCCGTACCGGGGAGCCCCGGCGGGCGTGCGGCTCGATGAACGTGCCGCGCCGCCGGTGCCGGCTGATCAGGCCCTCCGCCTCCAGCTCCTTGAGGGCCTGGCGCATGGTGAGGACGCTGACCCCGTAGTGCGCCGCGAGCTGCTCCTCGGTGGGCAGCCGGAGCGTGGCGTCCGGGGCGCGGCCCAGTATGGACGCCCGCAGCGACTGCGAGACCTGGTACCACAGCGGCAGCTTGCGGTTCAGGACCAGCGAGTCGGGCGCGAAGGCGGTGCCCCGGGGCGCGGGGCTGTTCGCGGCGGGCTGCGGCACCTGGTCCTCCTGCATGCGTCGTCACCGGGCCCCGGGCGGGCTCGTCACGGCCTGAAGTTGCGGCTCAGACCCTGCCATACGTCGTCGTAGCCCTGCTGAAGGTGGTCCGCCGCAGCGGCCTGCGCGGTCGCGGTGACCGGCCAGCGGGTCTCGAACATGAAGGCCAGCCCGTCATCGATCTTCTGCGGCTTCAGCTCCGCCGCGCTCGCCCGGTCGAAGGTCTCCCGGTCGGGCCCGTGCGCGGACATCATGTTGTGCAGCGAGCCGCCGCCGGGCACGAAGCCGCCCTTTCCGGCCGTCTTCGCGTCGTACGCGCCCTCGATCAGGCCCATGTACTCGCTCATCACGTTGCGGTGGAAGTACGGCGGCCGGAAGGTGTCCTCGCCGACCAGCCAGCGCGGCGCGAACACCACGAAGTCGACGCCCGCCAGGCCCGGTGTGTCCGAGGGCGAGGTCAGCACCGTGAAGATCGACGGGTCCGGGTGGTCGTAGCTGATGGAGCCGATGACGTTGAACCGGTGCAGGTCGTAGACGTACGGGGCGTGGTTGCCGTGCCAGGCCACGACGTCGAGCGGGGAGTGGTCGTAGGTCGCCGTCCAGAGGTTGCCGCAGTACTTGTTGATCACCTCGACCGGGCGTTCCACGTCCTCGTACGCGGCGACGGGGGCGAGGAAGTCCCGTGCGTTGGCGAGGCCGTTGGCGCCGATCGGGCCCAGATCGGGGAGCGTGAACGGGCGGCCGTAGTTCTCGCAGACGTACCCGCGCGCGGTCTCGTCCAGCAGCTCGACCCGGAAGCGGACGCCGCGCGGGATCAGGGCGACATGGCCGGGCTCGGCGCGCAGCAGGCCCAGTTCGGTGCACAGCAGCAGCCCGCCGTGCTGGGGGACGATCAGCAGCTCGCCGTCGCTGTCGCTGAACACCCGGTCCGTCATCGCGGCGTTGGCGCTGTACAGGTGCACGGCCATGCCGGTGCGCTGCGCCGCGTCGCCGTTGCCGCCGAGCGTCCACAGCCCCGCCACGAAGTCCGTGCCGGGGGCGGGCTCGGGGAGCGGGTCCCAGCGCAGCCGGTTCGGGTCGGGCACGGTCTCGGTGAACGGGGCGGTGCGCAGCGCGCCGTTGTCCGCACGGACGAACGGGGGGTGCGCCGCCGAGGGGCGGATGCGGTACAGCCAGCTGCGGTGGTTGTGGGCGCGGGGCTCGGTGAACGCGGACCCGCTCAGCTGCTCCGCGTAGAGCCCCAGGGGGGCGCGCTGGGGCGAGTTGCGCCCGTGCGGGAGCGCTCCCGGCACCGCCTCCGAGCTGTGCTGATTCCCGAAACCGGTGGAGTACTCAAGCCCCTCCGCCGTCTTCCTCGCCTGCTCGATACCGCCCATGTGCGCTCCCGTCCGAAGGAATCCTATGCATAACCGTAGGAATGGAAGCGTGGCGCGTCAACGGCATTCGTCGTGCAGAAGGGGTTCAAAAAGCTGAACAATGCTCTACTCTCCCGCACATGTCGTGGACACGAAGACTTTTGGCGGTTCTGGCGGTGCTCGCCGCCGCACTGCTCGCGGCCCCCGCCGCCCAGGCGCACGAGGAACGGCCGGTCACCCTGCCCGACGGCACCGGCAGCGTCCCCGTGTACCGCACCGGCGAGCCCGACCTCCTGGTCTGCAAGACCGACCGGGCCGACTTCGAGCGCCGTATCTCGGGCTTCCCCGAAGCCCTGAAGGCGCGCAACCTCACGCTCTTCGAGCGGTGCCGCACCTCCGGCTACCGCCACCTCCAGCAGGCGGTCGACGCCGTCGACGCGCCCGGGAAGAACATCGCGATCCTTCCCGGCCTGTACGAGGAGGAGCCCTCGCTTCCCGCGCCGAAGGGGGAGTGCACCCGGCTCAAGGCCCCCGACTCCAAGCTGGGCTACCAGATCCTCAGCTACGAGCAGCAGGCCCAGTGCCCGCACAACCAGAACCTGGTGGCGATCCTCGGCAAGAAGGACCTCCAGATCGAGGGCACCGGCGCGGCCCGCACGGACGTCGTCATCGACGCCAAGTACCGCAAGCTCAACGCGATCCGCTCGGACAAGTCGGACGGGATCTACTTCAAGAACTTCACCGCCCAGCGCACCACCTTCAACTCGCTCTACGTCCTCGCCCAGGACGGCTTCGTCATCGACGACGTGCTGACCCGCTGGAACGACGAGTACGGCTTCCTGACCTTCGCCAGCGACCACGGCCTGTACAAGAACTGCGAGTCCTACGGCAACGGCGACTCCGGTATCTACCCCGGCAGCGCCTCCGACATCAACGACGGCTACGGCTACGACGTACCGCGCTACTCGATCGAGATCACCGGCTGCCGCAGCCACCACAGCATGGTCGGCTACTCCGGCACGGCGGGCGACTCCGTCTACGTCCACGACAACGAGTTCGACCACAACATGGGCGGCGCCTCGATGGACAGCGCCTTCCCCGGCCACCCCGGACTCCCGCAGAACCACGCCCGCTTCGAACGCAACCTGATCCACGACAACAACGCCGACTACTACCGCTACGTCGCCGACGGCACCTGCGCCGAGCCGCCCGCCGAGCGGGGTTACGAGGACGGCGTCGTCTGCCCGCAGATCTCCATGCCCCCGGGCACCGGCATCATCACCGCCGGCGGCAACTGGAACCGCTACGAGGACAACTGGATCTACGGCCAGAACCGCGCCGCGTTCTTCCTGAGCGCCGTACCCGCCTTCATCCGCGGCGAGAACGCCCTCGGCAAGCAGACCGACACCTCGCACCACAACCGCTACGCAGGCAACCACCTGGGCAAGGACAAGAACGGAAAGTCCCGCCCCAACGCCACCGACGTCTGGTGGGACGGCCAGGGCGACGGCAACTGCTGGCAGTCCGACACCGGCGCCTCGACCCCGCGCTCCCTACCCAGCTGCGGTACGGAGCGGGGAGACGTCTCCGGCTCCACCGACCGGCTCCTCGGCGAACCGGTCAAGCTCGCCCAGCTGCTGGTCTGCGCCGACTACGACGTCCGCGCCCGGCGGCTCCCGGCCGGCTGCGACTGGTACGGGGCACGCGGCATCGCCCGTATCGAGGTCCAGGCCGCCCTGGGCATCGCCGCGGTCCTCGTACTCGTCGGCGGGGTGCTCTGGTGGCGGCGGCTCCGCACCAGCCGGCTCGCCACGGTCGCGTCCGCCCTCGGCGTCATCGGCCTCGGCCTCGACGTGGCCGGGTCCACCATGGGCCTCGCCGCCACCTACGTCCCCGCCCTCGCACTGCTGCTCACCGGGCTCTGGTGGACCGGCATCGGCCTGGCGCTGCGTCCGGCGCGGCCTGTGTTCGGCTGGGTGACCGTGGTCCTGGGCGCGCTGACGCTGCTCGACGCGCTGGACAAGGGCGTGTTCATGATCCCGTGGATCCCGCTCAGCCCGGCCTGGGTACGGGGGCTGCTCGGCCTGGTCTGGGTGGTCTGGGCGGTGGTGGCCGCGGCCCGGCACGGGGAGCGCGCCGAAGGCCCGGACGGGGGTGCGGAGGACTCCGACGCGCCGGAGCCCGTGTCTGCCGCCCCCTCCGCGCCTGCCGCGCCCGCCCCCTCCGCGAAGCCCGACGCCACCGCTTCGGAAGGCGACCCCTCATGACCCGAGCCCGCCCCGCCCTCGCCCTGCTCACCGCCGCCGTCCTCGTCCTCGGCGCGGGCGCCTGCGGGGGCAGGGCCACCACCCACCACAAGCCCGGCACCAGCCACGCCGAGGACACCGGCAGCAACGGCCGCCTGCTGAAGGCCGACGACGGCGACGGCCACCGGCTCCGCCAGGTCGGCGCCGACGGCGCCCCCGAGGTGGACCTCGCCGTCCAGCCCGACTCGGAGGACGGCTGGAACGTCCACCTCACCGTGCGCAACTTCCGCTTCACCCCGGACAGCGTGGGCGGCGGCGCGCTCGCCGGACGCGGCCACGCCCGGCTCTTCCTGGACGGCCACCCGCTCGCCCGGGTCTACGGCGCCTGGTTCCACCTGCCCGCATCGCTGCTCCGGGCGGCCGGGGGCGGCACCCGCCTCACCGCGGGCCTGTACGCCGACGACCACACCGCCTGGGCCGTCGGCTCCGCCCCGGTCCGGGCCGCCGCCACGCTCGGCGACGCCTCCGCGAGCCCCGCCGCCCCGCCCGACGAGAACACCACCACCGTCGACATCACCCTCAAGGGCGGCAAGGTCAGCCCGGCCCCGGGCCGCACCGAGATCAAGAAGGGCCGCACCGTGCGCCTGCGGGTCCGCAGCGACCGGGACGACGTCCTGCACGTCCACGGCTACGACAAGGAGGCCAAGCTCCCCGCCGGGCAGACCGTCACGATCACCTTCACCGCCGACCGCACCGGCCTCTTCGAGGTGGAGACCCATGAGTCGGACCTCCTGCTGACCCAGCTCGTCGTCCGGTGACGGGCGCCCCCGCCCCCGGTGCCGTGCGCGTCCTCGCCCACGGGATCGGGGCCCAGCACGACCTGCCCCTCTCGCCCTTCTACGCCTTCGCCGGCGCCTTCGCCGCGCTGTTCGTCTCGTTCCTCGCGCTCGGCCTGCTCTGGTCGGACTCGCGGTTCAAGGGCGACACGGCGGGCCGCCCGCTCCCGGCCGCCGTCCAGCGCCTGGCCGACGCCCGCGCCACTCGGCTCACCGCCCGCGCGTTCGGCCTGGCCGCCGCGCTCTCCGTCGTGCTGTGGCTGCTCCTCGGCCCCGCCGACCCGGACCGCAACCCGGCGCCGGGCGCGGTCTACGTCCTCCTGTGGGTCGGGCTCGTCCCCGCCTCGCTGCTCCTCGGCCCCGTCTGGCGCCCGCTCAACCCCCTGCGCACCCTGCACCTCCTCGCCTGCCGGGCGCTCGGCCGCGACCCGGACACCGGCCGGCCCCTCCCCGTAAGCCTCGGGATGTGGCCCGCCGCGGCCGGGCTCCTCGCCTTCACCTGGCTGGAACTCGTCGCCCCCGACCCCGCCTCGCCCACCGCCCTGCTGGTGTTCCTCGGCGTCTACGCGGCCGTCCACCTCACGGGCGCGGCGGTGTACGGCGCCCCCTGGTTCGACCACGCCGACGCCTTCGAGGTCTACTCCGGCCTCCTCGGCAGGCTCGCCCTCTTCGGCCGCCGTCCCGCAGACGGGCGCCTCGTCGTCCGCTCACCGTTCAACGGGCTCGACGCCACACCCCGGCTCCCCGGACTCGTCGCCACGGTCTGCGTGATGCTCGGCTCCACCGCGTACGACGGCTTCTCCGACGCACCACGCTGGATCACCACCGTGCAGACCTCGGAGCTGGGCCGTACCACCACCGCCACTCTGGGGCTGCTCGGCGCCGTCGCCCTCGTCGCCACCCTGTACGGGCTCTGCGCCGGCGCCACCCGGCTCGTCTGCGGCACCCTGCCCCACCCGCTCACCGCGTTCGCCCACTCACTGGTGCCGATCGCGCTGGGCTACCTCGTCGCCCACTACTTCACGCTCTTCGCCACCGAGGGCCCGCACACCGTGCGCCTCGCGTTCGGCGCCGACCGGCCCACCGTGCCCGAACCACCCCTCGGGCCGGGCGGCGTCGCGACCCTCCAGGTCTTCGCCATCGTCACCGGCCACGTCCTCGGGGTCATCGCCGCGCACGACCGGTCCGTCCGCCTCATGCCGCCCCGGCGCGCCGTCATCGGCCAACTCCCGCTGCTCGTCCTGATGATCGCGTACACCGTGGGCGGGCTCGCCCTGCTCATCGCCTGACCGCCGCCATCAGCCCAGGAGGCCCACGGCATCATGGAAGGCGTGCCCGACACGAACAACCTCCGCCGCGCCCCGGTGCAGCAGCGCAGCGCCGAACGCCTCGCCCGCATCCTCGACGCCTGCGCCGGACTCCTGGACGAGATCGGCTACGAACAGCTGTCCACCCGGGCCGTGGCCCAGCGGGCCGGGGTGCCCATCGGCTCCGTCTACCGCTTCTTCTCCAACAAGCGGGCCCTGGCCGACGCGCTGGCCCGCCGCAATCTGGACAGCTACGCCGAGCGCATCACCGCCCGGCTGACCGCCATCGAGACCGCCGACTGGCGCGGCGCGATCGACGCCGTGCTGGACGAGTACCTGGCGATGAAGCGCACCGTCCCCGGCTTCGCCCTGGTCGACTTCGGCGCCCCCGCGCCCGACGAGGACCCGGCCGACGAGGCCAACCAGCGGGTGGCGTCCCGGCTCACCGCACTCCTCGCAGGACAGCTCGGCCGGGAGGCCGACGCGGACCTGCTGCGCGCGATCCTGGTCTGCGTGGAGGCGGCCGACGCCCTGCTCAAACTCGCCTTCCGCGGCGACCCGTCCGGCGACGACGCCCTCGTCGCCGAGACCCGCGAACTCATCCACGCCTACCTGGCCCGGAGGCTCGACTGAGCCCCCTGCGGCTGTGAATGCTGCCGGGGCGTACCCAACTTTGCGCGAGTCATTCCCTCACCGGGCGTAGTGGGCTAATTTCGGGCCACTGCTGCCGCTCCCCACCGCTCCATCACGAACCCTCCCGGGCGGAACCACATGACTCGCGCCATCACCCTGCACAACGTCAGCAAGGCATACGGACGGTCCCCGCGCGCCGTCGACCGTCTCTCGCTCTCCATCGACCCGGGCGAATTCGTCGTCCTGCTGGGCCCGTCGGGCTGCGGCAAGTCGACCGTGCTCCGCATGATCGCCGGTCTGGAGGACACCAGCGAGGGCGAGATCCTGCTCGACGGCGAACCGGCCAACCACCTCACCCCGCGCGAACGCGGCATGGCCATGGTCTTCCAGAACTTCGCGCTGTACCCGACCATGACCAACCGGGCCAACATCGGCTTCCCGCTGAAGCTGGAGAACCCGCGCGCCGACCACAACGAGCGCATCGAGAACACGGCCAGGATGCTCGGGATCGAACGCGTCCTGGACCGGCTGCCCGGCCAGCTCTCCGGCGGCGAGCGCCAGCGGGTCGCCATGGGACGGGCCATCTCGCGCCAGCCCTCGGCCTTCCTCATGGACGAGCCGCTGTCCAACCTCGACGCCAAGCTCCGCAACCACCTGCGCGCCGAGATAGCCCAGCTCACCAAGGAACTCGGCGTCACCACCGTCTATGTGACCCACGACCAGGCCGAGGCCATGTCCCTGGGCCACCGGGTCGCCGTCATGCGCGGCGGCGTCCTCCAGCAGGTCAGCCCGCCGCGCGAGGTGTACGCCCTGCCGGAGAACGTGTTCGTCGCCGCGTTCATCGGGACGCCCCGGATCAACCTCCTCCAGGCCGTGGTGCACGCGCCCCTGGAGGGCCGGATGTCCATCGACCTGGGCCGCCAGCGCCTCCCGCTGCCCGAACCGCTCAGCCCCGACCACCAGCTCCTGCGCATCCAGCAGGGCCGCCCGATCATCGTCGGCCTCCGCTCGGAGGCGGTCCGGATCGCCCCGCCCAGCCACGCCCGCCCGGGTGAGGTCGCGCTCAGCGGCATCGTGGAGCACGTCGAATACCAGGGCCACGAGGCGCTGGTCCACCTCAACACCGGCTCCCGGCCCGCCGTGGTCCCCGAGCTGGAATCGGCCCGCCCCGACCGGGGACCCGTGCGCAGGCGGCGCGGCGGCCAGGGCGGTACGGGGATGCTGGACCGGATCCGGGAGCGCGCCACCTCCTACGTCGGCGGGTCCGTCGCCGTCCTGGACGCGCCGGAGGCCGACGACCTGCCGCCGGGCATGCACAGCCCGGACCGCCCCGCCGTCACCGCGAGCGACCTGGTCGTGCGGACCGGGCCCGACATGATGCTGCGCACCGGCGGGCAGGTGCCCCTGCTGGTCGACCTCGCGCACCTGTACGTCTTCGACCACCAGGGCCGCCGCATCTGCCCGCTGCCGAAGGACGTGCCGGGGCTGGACATGTAGACGGGGGAGCCCGGCACGTGACGGGGGTCTCTGGCGCCTGAAAACTAACAGCGCTAGTTTGGGCTCCGGACGATCCCGTCCGTCACCGCGCCCGGGAGGAACAGCGATGAAGGCCCACGACGGTATGTACATCGGCGGCGCCTGGCGGCCCGCCGCGGGAACGGACACGATCGCGGTCGTGAACCCGGCGGACGAGCAGGTCATCGGCCATGTCCCGGCCGGCACCGCCGAGGACGTCGACGCCGCGGTACGAGCCGCCCGCGCCGCCTTCCCCGGCTGGGCCGCCACCCCGCCCGCCGAGCGCGCCGCCCGCATCGCCGCCCTCCGCGACGTGCTGGGCGTCCGCGCGGAGGAGATCGCCGAGACGGTCACCGCCGAGCTGGGCGCCCCGCCCGCGCTCGCCGTCTCCGTGCACGCGGGCCTCCCGGTCCTGGTCGCCGGGACGTACGCCGAGCTCGCCGCCACGTACGCCTTCGAGGAGCGGCACGGCAGCTCCACGGTGTACCTGGAGCCCGTCGGCGTGGTCGGCGCGATCACCCCCTGGAACTACCCGCTGCACCAGATCGTCGCCAAGGTCGCCCCCGCGCTGGCCGCCGGCTGCACGGTCGTCCTCAAGCCCGCCGAGGACACCCCGCTCACCGCCCAGCTCTTCGCCGAGGCGGTCGCCGAGGCCGGGCTGCCCGCGGGCGTGTTCAACCTGGTCACCGGCCTCGGCCCGGTCGCCGGACAGGCCCTCGCCGCGCACGAGGACGTCGACCTGGTCTCCTTCACCGGGTCCACCGCGGTCGGCCGGCAGATCGGCGCCACGGCCGGCGCCGCCGTCAAGCGCGTCGCGCTGGAACTGGGCGGCAAGTCCGCCAACGTGATCCTGCCCGGCGCGGACCTCGCCAAGGCGGTCAACGTGGGCGTCGCCAACGTGATGTCCAACTCCGGGCAGACGTGCAGCGCCTGGACCCGGATGCTGGTGGACGCGGATCGGTACGAGGAGGCCGTGGCGCTCGCGGCGGCGGCCGTCGCCAAGTACGCGCCCGGCGACCGGGTCGGCCCGCTCGTCAACGCCAAGCAGCAGGCCCGGGTGCGCGGTTACATCGAGAAGGGCGTCGAGGAGGGTGCCCGCCTCGTCGCCGGCGGCCCCGAGGCCCCGCTGCCCACCGGCTACTACGTCAGCCCCACGGTCTTCGCCGACGTCACCCCGGAGATGACGATCGCCCAGGAGGAGATCTTCGGGCCCGTCGTCTCGATCCTGAAGTACGAGGACGAGGACGACGCGCTCCGCATCGCCAACGGCACGGTCTACGGGCTCGCGGGCGCGGTCTGGGCCGCCGACGACGAGACCGCCGTGG
Source organism: Streptomyces sp. NPDC097595 (assembly GCF_044761525.1). Taxonomy (NCBI): domain Bacteria; kingdom Bacillati; phylum Actinomycetota; class Actinomycetes; order Kitasatosporales; family Streptomycetaceae; genus Streptomyces; species Streptomyces sp. NPDC097595. Next base: position 73,293 of record NZ_JBIWCN010000021.1, read on the forward strand.
CCTTCGCCCGCCAAATGGACACCGGCCAGGTCGACATCAACGGCGGCCGCTTCAACCCGCTCGCGCCGTTCGGCGGCTACAAGCAGTCCGGCGTCGGCCGCGAACTCGGCGCGCACGGCCTGGCCGAGTACCTCCAGACCAAGTCCCTCCAGTTCTGAGCCCCGTACCAGCCACCCTCAGCCATCAGCAAGGAGCCAGTCCGTGGTCCGCGCCGCCGTACTGCCCGCCGTCGGAGCTCCGCTGGAGATCACCGACATCGTCCTGCCGGAGCCCGCACCCGGCCGGGTGCGCGTCCGCCTCGCGGCCGCCGGGGTCTGCCACTCGGACCTCTCGCTGTCCAACGGCACCATGCGGGTGCCCGTCCCCGCGGTCCTCGGCCACGAGGGCGCCGGCACCGTCGTCGCGGTCGGCGAGGGCGTCACCCATGTCGCCCCGGGCGACGGCGTCGTCCTCAACTGGGCGCCCTCCTGCGGCAGCTGCCACCACTGCGGCATCGGCGAGGTGTGGCTCTGCGCGAACGCCCTGGCCGGTGCGGCGAACGTGCACGCCCGCACCGCCGACGGCACCGAACTGCGCCCCGGCCTCAACGTCGCCGCCTTCGCCGAGGAGACCGTCGTCGCCGGGAACTGCGTGCTGCCCGCCCCGGACGGCATCCCGCTCACCGACGCGGCGCTCCTGGGCTGCGCGGTGCTCACCGGCTACGGCGCGGTCCACCACAGCGCCCGGGTCCGCGCGGGGGAGTCCGTCGTGGTGTTCGGCATCGGCGGCGTCGGGCTCGCCGTGCTCCAGTCCGCCCGGATCGCGGGCGCCTCGCAGGTCATCGCGGTCGACGTCTCCCCGGAGAAGGAGGAGCTGGCCCGCCGCGCGGGCGCCACGGACTTCGTCATCGCCTCGGACACCACGCCCCGGGACATCCGGAAGCTCACCGGGGGCCAGGGCGCGGACGTGGCCGTGGAGTGCGTGGGGCGGGCGGCCGCCATCCGGAGCGCCTGGGAGTCCACCCGCCGGGGCGGCCGCACCACGGTCGTCGGCATCGGCGGCAAGGACCAGCAGGTCACCTTCAACGCCCTGGAGATCTTCCACTGGGGCCGCACCCTGACCGGCTGCGTCTACGGCAACAGCGACCCGGCCCGCGATCTGCCGGTGCTGGCGGACCACATCCGGGCGGGCCGCTTCGACCTCTCCATGATGGTCACCGAACGCATCGGCCTGGACGGCATCCCGGCCGCCTTCGACCACATGATCGCGGGCAAGGGCGGCCGGGCGCTGGTGGTGTTCTAAGGTGATCGTGTGACTTCCAGGCACCGTCGGGGCGGGCAGGACCAGAGGGCCGATGACGTACTGCGGGCGCCCCAGCGGGAGTTCGCGGTGGCCGAGCGGCAGGAGCCGTCCGCCGCGCTGTCCGGGATGCAGGCCGCCCTGGGCAACGCGGCGGTCGTGCAGATGCTCCGCCGGTCCGGCCACTCCTACGCGCAGGACAGCGCGCCCGTGGTGCAGCGGTACACCGAGGAGAAGGTCGGCACGGTCACCTGGCGGGTCTCCCAGACCGGCAAGTACGCCCTGCGCGGCCCCAAGGGCAGCGACCAGTACGAGCTGTACGTACGCAGCGACGTCGCCCCGCCCCGCTACTGCGAGGTGGCCACGAGGCGGCGCAAGGCGACCATCGGCGAAGCCGAGTACATCCCGTACGCGCCGATGAAGTCCTTCCTGGAGGACTGCTCGCACTCCGCCGAAGAGGTCATGCACGCCCAGGCGTTGCAGATGGGGCAGGACGCCAGCGCGTTCAAGGGCGGCGGCCTGTTCGGGGAAGGCGACGAGCAGAACGTCGAGCGGGCCCGCGCCTACGCCGAGAGCCGCGAGGGGGGCAACCACGACGAGGCCCCCGGCGTCGGAGAGGCGTACTCCATCATCGAGACGGAGTGGGCGCGGGACGTTCCGGTCAACAGCACCCGGTGGCCCTACCACGTCGCCGGTGTCGTCGCGCAGGACGGCGGCGACCGCATCACCGTCGAGCAGACCGCCGGCTCCACGGACGCCGATCCGGCCGTCGGCGTCGCCGGCATCTTCGACATCTACAAGACCGCGACCGAGATCGGCGAAGAACTCCCCGATAGCTTCCACGGGCGCCACGGCCAGTCCTTCTCCCAGGGAGCCATCACGGTGACGCTGGTGCCGGTCGACGTGGGCGGGCTGACGGCGGACGAGACCCGCACCTCGGGCAACGAGGCCCGTGCGGCCCGCGCCTCCTAGCCGCCCGGACGCGGCCGGGCGGGCTCCAGCTGCGCGTACTGCGCTTCGAGCCCGTCCACCAGGGCCCGCAGACCGGTCTCGAAGGCGCCCTCGTCCACCTGCTGCCGCCGCTCGGCCAGCAGATGCGCCTGGCCCAGGTGCGGGTAGTCGGCGGGGTCGTACGCCGTCTCGTCGTCCACGAACCCCCGGGCGAAGGAGCCGAGCGCCGAGCCGGTGATGAAGTAGCGCATCAGTGCGCCGATGTACGTGGCCTGCGCCGGCGGCCACCCCGCGCGCACCATGGCCCCGAACACGGCGTCCGCGACCCGCAGACCGGCCGGGCGGCGCCCGGGCCCCTGGGCGAGCACCGGGACGATGTGCGGATGCGCGGCCAGCGCGGCCCGGTAGGAGACCGCCCAGTCGTGCAGCGCGGCCCGCCAGTCCCGGGGATCGGACTCCTCGAACATCGACAGATCGACCTGCGCCGAGACCGCGTCGGCGACCGCGTCGAGGATCTCGTCCTTGTTCCGGAAGTGGTTGTACAGCGAGGGCCCGCTGACCCCCAGCTCGGCCGCCAGGCGGCGGGTCGACACCGCGTCGAGCCCTTCGGCGTCCACGAGGGCGCTCGCCGTCTCGACGATGCGTTCTCTGCTCAGGAGGGGCTTGCGCGGGCGGGCCATGCGGCACATAGTAGGCCCTGCGATCCAAAAACTAGCAGTGCTAATTAAGGCGGAGGGTGCGGCCGATGAACCTGGAGCTGAGCGAGGAGCAGGAAGCCGTCCGGCAGCTCGCGAGGGACTTCGTGGCCCGCGATGTCACCCCGTACGCGGCCGAGTGGGACCGGTCCGAGAACGTCGACAAGTCGATCGTCAAGAAGCTCGGCGCCCTCGGCTTCCTCGGCCTGACCGTCCCCGAGGAGTACGGCGGCTCGGGCGGCGACCATCTCGCGTACTGCCTGGTGACCGAGGAGCTGGGCCGGGGCGACTCCTCCGTGCGCGGGATCGTCTCGGTCTCGCTCGGCCTGGTCGCCAAGACCGTCGCGGCCTGGGGCGACGAGGAGCAGAAGCGCCGGTGGCTGCCCCGGCTCACCTCGGGCGACGCGGTCGGCTGCTTCGGGCTCACCGAACCCGGCACCGGCTCGGACGCGGGCAGCCTGGCGACCCGGGCCGTGCGGGACGGCGCCGACTACGTGATCAACGGCAGCAAGATGTTCATCACCAACGGCACCTGGGCCGACGTGGTGCTGCTCTTCGCCCGCACCAACGACACCCCCGGCCACAAGGGCGTCTCCGCCTTCCTGGTCCCCGCCGACACCCCCGGCCTCACCCGCCGCACCATCCACGGCAAGCTCGGCCTGCGCGGCCAGGCCACGGCCGAACTGGTCCTGGAGGACGTCCGGGTGCCCGCGAGCGCCCTGCTGGGCCCCGAGGGCAAGGGCTTCTCGATCGCCATGTCCGCCCTGGCCAAGGGCCGGATGTCGGTGGCCGCCGGCTGCGTCGGCATCGCCCAGGCGGCCCTGGACGCGGCCGTCGGATACGCCGGTGAGCGCGAGCAGTTCGGCAGGCCCATCGCGGGCTACCAGCTCGTCCAGGAGCTCATCAGCGACATCTCCGTGGACGTCGAGGCGGCGCGCCTGCTCACCTGGCGGGTCGCCGACCTCATCGACCGGGGCCAGGACTTCGCCACGGCCGCGTCCCGGGCCAAGCTCTTCGCCTCCGAGGCCGCCGTCCGCGCCGCCAACAACGCGCTCCAGGTCTTCGGCGGCTACGGCTACATCGATGAGTACCCGGTCGGCAAGCTGCTCCGGGACGCCCGTGTGATGACGCTCTACGAGGGCACCAGCCAGATCCAGAAGCTGATCATCGGCCGCGCCCTGACCGGAGTCTCGGCGTTCTAAGTATCTTCTGAGTATCCGAACGGATGTGGCGTGCGTCATACCGCCGGATGCTGGGCGCCATGAGTGAGACGACATCGGTCAAACAGCAGACCACCGGCGCCTACTTCGGGCAGGCCGTCGCGTCCTTCGGGATCGCGATGGCCGCGGTGACCCTCGGAATCTACTTCCTCGACGCCGACGCCTGGGTGCGCGCTTTCCTCGCCATCGGCGTCCTCTACCTGGTCACGTCCTGCTTCACCCTGGCCAAGGTCATCCGGGACCGGCAGGAGGCGGGCCAGCTGGTCAGCCGGGTCGATCAGGCCCGGCTGGAGAAGATCCTCGCCGAGCACGACCCGTTCCAGAAGCTCTGAGGGCCCTCCGCGAAAACTTTCCCTAAGCGCTTGCTCAGGATCGGGGTATGGTGTGCGTCCTGCTGACTGAGAGGGGCGAGCGACGATGAGCACGGCGCAGGAGACCGACGCCGAGGACCCGCCGTGGGCCGAGGTGACGCCCGAGGCCGCCCGGCGGCTCCTCGTCGCGGCCGTCGACGCCTTCGCCGAGCGCGGGTACCACGCGACCACCACCCGGGACATCGCGGGCCGCGCCGGAATGAGCCCCGCCGCGCTCTACATCCACTACAAGACGAAGGAAGAGCTGCTCCACCGGATCAGCCGGATCGGCCACGACCGGGCCCTGGCCGTGCTGGAGGCCGCCGCGGACGGCGACGGCACGGCCGCCGAACGGCTCGCCACCGCCGTACGCTCCTTCGTCCGCTGGCACGCCGAACGGCACACCACCGCCCGCGTCGTCCAGTACGAGCTGGACGCGCTCGGCGAGGAGCACCGCACCGAGATCATCGCGCTGCGCCGCAGGACCGACGCGGTGGTGCGCCGGATCATCGGTGAGGGCGTCGCCTCCGGCGAGTTCGACGTACCGGACGTGCCGGGCACCACGCTCGCGGTGCTGTCGCTCTGCATCGACGTGGCGCGCTGGTTCAACGCGCAGGGCAGCCGGACCCCCGACGAGGTCGCCGAGCTGTACGCAGGCCTGGTGCTGCGGATGGTCGCCGCCGGGCGCTGAGCACGGCCGAACGCCCCCGGTCTCCTCGTGAGGCCGGGGGCGTTCGCGTACGCACGCGGGCGCGGGCTCAGAAGTAGTAGCGCGACACCGACTCGGCGACGCAGGCCGGCTTGTCGCCGCCCTCGCGCTCGACCGTCACGACGGCGGTGATCTGCACGCCGCCGCCCGCCTCCTCGACGCTCTTCAGGACGGCCGTCGCGCGCACCCGCGAGCCCACGGGCACGGGGGAGGGGAAGCGGACCTTGTTGGTGCCGTAGTTGATGCCCATCTTCGCGCCCTCGACCGCCATCACCTGCGGGACGAGCACCGGCAGCAGCGACAGCGTCAGATAGCCGTGCGCGATGGTCTTCCCGAACGGGCCGGCCGCCGCCTTCTCCGGGTCCACGTGGATCCACTGGTGGTCGCCGGTCGCGTCGGCGAACAGGTCGATCCGCTTCTGGTCGACCTCCAGCCAGTCGCTGTACCCCAGCTGCTCGCCCACGCCGTCCCGCAGCTCCTGCGCGGACTCGAAGATCCTCGGCTCAGCCATGTCCCTGCTCCTGCCCTTCACGCTCCACTGATCGTCCACGCTTTTTCAGACCGACCGGCGAGTGGAGGGCGGCGTCGCGGGGCTGGGCACGCGCACCTGCGGCGTTGTCGTCAATCACCAACGCTCCGCGTTGCCTCAATCCTCCGCCTTGCAGCTGCACGCACCCAGCCCCGCTCCTTTACCCGCCCTCCACTCGCCGGTCGGTCTAAGCGCTTGCTCAGCATCGTGCGCGGGTGCGTTCCTGTCAACGACGGACCGGTGCCGGGGCGGCCACGTAGGCTTCGACGGGTGCCCCAGATCCCGCAGACACTTCACGAACTCACCGTCGGCCAGCTCTCGGCGCGCAGCGGCGCCGCCGTGTCGGCCCTGCACTTCTACGAGGCCAAGGGCCTGATCAGCAGCCGCCGCACCAGCGGCAACCAGCGCCGCTACAGCAGGGACGCCCTGCGCCGGGTGGCCTTCGTCCGCGCGGCCCAGCGGGTGGGCATCCCGCTGGCCACCATCCGCGAGGCGCTGGCCGAACTCCCCGAGGAGCGCACCCCGAACCGTGACGACTGGGCGCGGCTCTCGCACGCCTGGCGCTCCGAGCTGGACGACCGGATCAAGCAGCTGGGCCGGCTCCGCGACCACCTCACAGACTGCATCGGCTGCGGCTGCCTCTCGCTGGAGACCTGCGTCCTGTCCAACCCGGACGACGTCAACGGCGAGAAGATCAGCGGCTCGCGCCTGATGCCGGAGCGCAAGGCGGCCGGCCGCGCACCGGCGAAGCGCGCGCCGGTGGAGAGCGCCGAGGGCTGCTGCTGACCGACGCGTGCCGGGCGGTCCGCGCGCGGCGGGCCGCCCGCCCGTTCCTCAGGCCACCGTCGCCAGTTCGCCCGCCCGGTCCCGGCGGGCCCGCGCCAGGGCCGCCGGGGTGAGCACGGGCTGCGGCACCACGATCCCGCACCCCGTGCAGACCGGGCCCGACCACGGCTCGGTGTCCAGGTCGTGCCGCCAGGTGATCCCGGTCTTGCCGCACACCGGGCAGCCGGCGCCGGGCTCCGCCTCCAGGGCCGAGATCAGCCGGGCCAGCACCTCGGCGAGCGGGGCGGAGGGGTGGACCGCCGGATCGTCGCAGCGCGCGACCCCGTTGCCGCCCCAGGTGCGCCGGTGCCAGTCGTCGAAGGCGCCGGGCCGGCGCAGCCCCCGGTGCTTCTCCCGCCTGCGGCGCTCCGCGAAGCCCGCCTCGTAACCGAGCCAGACCGTGCGGGCCCGCTCCAGCTCGTCCAGTGCCCGCACCAGCCGCACCGGGTCCGGGTCCCGGTCCTCGGGTGCTATGCCGTGCCGTGCGCACAGATGGTCCCAGGTCGCCCGGTGCCCGTAGGGGGCGAAGCGTTCCAGGCATTTGCGCAGCGAGTACCGCCGCAGTGCCAGATCGCTTCTCGGGTCGCGGACCTGTCTCGCCAGACTCCGGAAACCGGCCATTGTGCCGCCACCTCCGTCGCTCGTACTCCGTCGCCCGTACTTCGGCGTCAGGGGATGGACGTACGCCTGCCCGGATCGGCTCCATCCAAAGGCCGAAGCGTCCGAAAGATGAGACGCCGCACAGAATCCGGCGGCATGTGGCGATTCGGAAAAGGTGACCGATGTTCATCTTACCGGCCGGTCATACCGCCAGTAACCTGCCGCGCATCGGCCTCTCGGAGGAGTACGCATGCCCCCACGCACCCGTATGACCCGCACCGGTACCACCAGAGCCGCCGCCCTCGCCGCGGCTCTCGCCCTCGGCGCGTCCCTGCTCGCCGCCGCACCCCACGCGGGCGCCGCCGAGGCGGACCCCGTCCCCGACTACTGCCAGGGCCAGTGCGACGACATCCTGCCGCCCGGCGAGAACGGCAACGCCACCCTGGTGGAGATCCTGGGCAACAAGGCGTTCGGCACCCACCCCGCGCACAGCGACGACCAGCTCGACCGCTACAACGGGCTGGTCGCCGGGCACACCGGGCTCACCGACCAGAAGCTCACCGACTTCTTCAACGACGCCTCGTTCGGCGTCCCGAAGGACCAGGTGGAGTCCGTCACCTCACCGCGCGACGACGTCACGATCACCCGCGACAAGTCCTCCGGCGTCCCGCACATCAAGGGCACGACGCGTTACGGCACCGAGTTCGGCGCCGGGTACGCGGCCGGGCAGGACCGGTTGTGGCTGATGGATCTCTTCCGGCACATCGGGCGCGGCGAGCTGACCTCGTTCGCCGGCGGGGCGCTGGCCAACCAGGGCCTGGAGCAGCAGTTCTGGCCGCAGGCCCCGTACACCGAGGCCGATCTGGAGGCCCAGGTCGAATACATCAGGACCCATGAGGGGGCCAGGGGCGAACAGGCCATGGCCGACGCGCAGGCGTACATCGACGGCATCAACGCCTACCGCAAGAAGTCCAAGGACGGCCGCTACTTTCCCGGCGAGTACGTCCTGACCGGCAAGATCGACGCCATCACCAACATCGGCGAGATCCAGCCGTTCAAGCTGACCGATCTGATCTCCATCGCCTCGGTCGTGGGCGGCCAGTTCGGCGGCGGGGGCGGCGGCGAGGTGCAGGCGGCCCTGTCGCTCCTGTCCGCGCAGCAGAAGTACGGCGTCGCCGAGGGCACGAAGGTCTGGGAGTCGTTCCGCCAGCGCAACGACCCCGAGGCCGTGCTCACCATCCACGACGGCACCTCCTTCCCGTACGCCAACAAGCCCGACAAGGCGGTCGGCACCGCACTCCCGGACCAGGGTTCCGTCACCGCCGAACCCCTGATCCACGACCGCACCGGCTCGGCGGGCACCGGCGTGAAGGCCCCGGTCAAGGCCCCGGCCTCGCTCAAGAAGGCGCAGGGCATCTTCGACAAGGGCGTCATCCCGGAGGGCTCGCTGCCCGGTTCCGGCTCCGGCGCCCAGAAGCGCGGCATGTCCAACGCACTGGTGGTGTCCGGCAAGAGCACCGCGAGCGGGCACCCCATCGCCGTGTTCGGGCCGCAGACCGGCTACTTCGCCCCGCAGCTGATGATGCTCCAGGAGCTCCAGGGCCCCGGTATCAGCGCGCGCGGCGTCTCCTTCGCCGGTGTCGGCATGTACATCCAGATGGGCCGGGGCCAGGACTACGCCTGGAGCGCCACCTCGGCCGGCCAGGACATCACCGACACGTACGCGATCGACCTCTGTGAGCCCGACGGCTCCACGCCCACCAAGGACTCCACGCACTACCTCTACCGGGGCACCTGCACCGCGATGGAGAAGATGGAGAAGTCCAACTCCTGGAAGCCGACCGTCGCGGACTCCACCGCCAAGGGCTCGTACCGCATGCAGGTCTGGCGTACCAACTACGGCATCGTCACCCACCGCGCCACCGTGGGCGGCAAGCCCGTCGCGTACACCACGCTGCGCTCGACGTACCGCCACGAGGCCGACTCGATCATCGGCTTCCAGATGCTCAACGACCCGGCGTACGTCACCGACGCGGCCTCCTTCCAGCAGGCGGCGAGCAACATCGACTACGCCTTCAACTGGTTCTACGCCGACTCCCGCACCGCCGCCTACTACAACAGCGGCATGAACCCGGTGCGCCCGTCCGGCGTCGACCCGGCGCTTCCGATCCGCGCCGAGAAGGCGTACGAGTGGCAGGGCTACGACCCGGGCGCCAACACCGCCTCGTACACCGCCTTCGCCGAGCACCCGCACTCCAGCGGCCAGGACTACTACATCTCCTGGAACAACAAGCAGGCCGAGGGATACGCCGCTTCGGGCTTCGGGCTCAGCGCGGTGCACCGGGGCGACCTGCTCGACGACCGGGTCTCCAAGCTCGTCGACGAGGGCGGCGTGACCCGCGCCTCGCTCACCCGGGCCATGGCGGACGCGGCCCTCACCGACCTGCGCGGCGAGCAGCTGCTGCCCGAGCTGCTGAAGGTCATCCGCTCCCAGCCGGTCACCGACCCGGACCTGGACGCGGTGGTCCAGCAGCTGGACTCCTGGCGCGCGGCGGGCTCCCAGCGCAAGGAGACGAGCCCCGGCTCGCACACGTACACCCACGCCGACGCGGTCCGGATCATGGACGCGTGGTGGCCGAGGCTGATCGAGGCGGAGTTCCGGCCCGGCCTCGGTGACGACCTGTACGGGGCGCTCACCGCGAACCTCGCCACCGACGAGTCCCCGGCCGCCAGCCACGGACCGAGCGGGGCGCACAGCGGATCGGCCTTCCAGTACGGCTGGTGGGGCTTCGCCGACAAGGACCTGCGCCAGGTGCTGGGGCAGCAGGTCAAGGGCCCGCTGGCCAAGTCGTACTGCGGCGGCGGCGACCTGAGCGCCTGTCGTACGGCGCTGCTCGCCTCGCTCAAGGAGGCGGCGGCGGTGCCGGCGGCCGAGGTCTACCCGGCCGACGACAACTGCAAGGCCGGCGAGCAGTGGTGCACGGACTCGATCATCCACCGCGCGCTGGGCGGCATCGCCCAGAAGTCCATCCACTGGCAGAACCGCCCGACGTACCAACAGGTGGTGGAGTTCCCGAGCCACCGATAAACCCAGCCCGTCCGGCGATTGAGGACGGAACCGGCTCGCCGGGGGGCCCGCACGCACAGGCAACACGCGCGCGGGCCCGCCCGCATGCTCACCGGTACTGCAGATACCGCTTCCGCACGGCCCGGAACTTCGCGAGGTCCGCCGCCCAGGCGCCGACGACCTCGTCCAGGTCCGCCCCCGCGTCGATCATCGTGCGCACCCGCGTATTGCCGGTCAGCTTGTCGATCCAGTTGTCCGACCGCCACGCGAACCCGCTCCACGACCGCTTCGCGGTGATCAGCAGCGCGATCCCCGTACGCACCGGGTCGAAGACCTCGCGGTCCTGTACGTGCAGCTGCACCCCGCCCACCGTGACGCCCTGGAACTTGGAGAACGTCGGCGCGAAGTACGCCTCGCGGAACGCCACTCCGGGCAGGTCGAGCGCGTTGGCCGCGTCCGCCCACTTGTGGTCGATGCCCTCCGCTCCCAGCAGCTCGAACGGGCGCGTCGTGCCGCGCCCCTCGGAGAGGTTCGTCCCCTCGAAGAGGCACGTGCCGGAGTAGACGAGGGCCGTGTCGGGCGTCGGCATGTTGGGGCTCGGCGGCACCCACGGCAGCCCCGACGCGTCGAAGAAGTCGGAGCGCGACCACCCCGTCATCTTCACGGTCTCCAGCTCGGCCGGGCGGTCCTTCAGGAACTCCCCGTTGAACAGCAGCGCCAGCTCCGTCACGGTCATCCCGTGCGCCTGGGAGATCTCCCGCCGCCCCACGAACGTACCGAACGCCGGGTCGAGGACCGGCCCGAGCGCCGCCCGCCCCGACACCGGGTTCGGCCGGTCCAGCACGACGAACTTCTTGCCCGCGAGCGCGGCCGCCTCCATGCAGTCGTACAGCGTCCAGATGTACGTGTAGAAGCGGGCACCCGCGTCCTGGATGTCGAAGACGATCGTGTCCACGCCGGACGCCGTGAAGACGTCGGCGAGTGCCTGACCGCTCTTCAGATACGTGTCGTAGACCGGAAGACCGGTCGCCGGGTCGTCGTAGCGCCCCTCGGAACCGCCCGCCTGCGCGGTGCCCCGGAAGCCGTGCTCGGGGCCGAAGACGGCGGTGAGGTTCACCCGGCGGTCCGGGTGCATCACGTCCACGATGTGCCGGACGTCGGACGTGATCCCGGTCGGGTTGGTGACGACGCCGACGCGCTGCCCCTTCAGCAGGGCGTAACCGTCCGCCGCCAGCCGGTCGAAGCCGGTACGGACCCGCTGCCCGCCCCCGTGGCCGTTCCCGTGCCCGTGGCCCTTGCCGTGGGACGTACCGGCGGCCGCCGGGCCGGCCGAGGCGGCCGTGGCCGCGAGGGCCCCCATCGCACCGCCGGCACTGAGCAAACCACGCCTGGACAGGCTCATTCGGCTACCTCCAAGATCGCGACGAGTGTCATGGCCACGCACGCTAGCGCGCCGAGCGGCCCGGGGGAACGTGTCGGACGGGGCCGCCGCGCCGGGAGTGACCGAGGGGACGCCGCCACCCCTTCCCGCACGCCACCCCTTCCCACACGACATACCGACTGGTTAGTCTGCCCGTGCAGTCGGCTGAGAGGTGCGAGAGCGATGAGTACGGTGCAGGGCGCGGGCGTGGTGGTCACCGGGGCCGGAGGCGGCATCGGCGCCGCCCTCGCCCGCAGATTCGCCGCCGAGGGCGCACGGGTCGTCGTCAACGACCTCGACGCGTCCCGGATCGAGGCGCTCGCCGACGAGATCGGCGCCACCGCCGTCGCCGGGGACGCCTCCCGGATCGTGGAGGCCGCCCGCGACGCGCTGGACGGCACCGTCGACGTGTACTGCGCCAACGCGGGCCTCGCCTCGCCCGGCGACCCGATGGCCGACGAGGAGGTCTGGGCCGCGGCCTGGGACGTCAACGTGATGGCCCACGTCCGGGCGGCCCGCGCGCTGCTCCCGGACTGGCTGGAGCGCGGCGGCGGCCGGTTCGTCGCCACCGCCTCCGCCGCCGGGCTGCTCACCATGATCGGCGCCGCCCCGTACAGCGTCACCAAGCACGGCGCGGTCGCCTTCGCGGAGTGGCTGTCGCTGACCTACCGGCACCGGGGCGTCAAGGTCCACGCGATCTGCCCGCAGGGCGTGCGTACGGACATGCTCACCGCCGCCGGATCGGCCGGCGAGCTCGTCCTCGCCCCCGGCGCCATCGAGCCCGAGGCCGTCGCGGACGCCCTGTTCGACGCCATGGCCGAGGACCGCTTCCTGGTCCTGCCGCACCCCGAGGTCGCCGGCTACTACGAAGCCAGGGCCGCCGACACCGACCGCTGGATCCGCGGCATGAACCGCCTCCAGCGCACCTGGGAGGAGACCGGAGCATGACCGAGTCCATCTACGCGGCGAAGCCCTGGCTCCCGCTGCTCAGCGAGGCCCAGCGGGCCCCCGTCCACCCCGCCGAGACCCTGGTCCACGCCTTCCGCGCGTCCGTGGACCGCACCCCGGACCACCCGGCGCTCGCCTACTTCGACGGACGCCTCACCTACCGCGAGACGGACGCGCTCTCCGACTCCGTGGCCGGCCACCTCGCCGCCCGGGGCCTGGAACGCGGCGACCGGGTCGCGATCATGCTCCAGAACTCCCCGCAGTTCGTCCTCGCGCTCCTCGGCGCCTGGAAGGCCGGCGCCACCGTCGTCCCGCTCAACCCGATGTACAAGTCCGCCGAGGTCGGCCACGTACTCAAGGACGCCCAGGTCACCGCCCTGATCTGCTCCGACCGGGCCTGGGAGGCGTACCTCCGGGACACCGCCGCGGCCGCGCCCGGCGTCCGGATCGCGCTCACCGCCTGCGAGCTGGACCTCCAGACGGAGAACGACGAGCGGGTCCTCAACTTCGAGCGGCTGCCTGCCGCCGGGGACGCCGACGACCTCGTCGCCGTCGCCCGCCAGGGCCTCGCCGCGCCCGCCGGACGGGAGCTCACCGCCGCCGACACCGCGCTGATCAGCTACACCTCCGGGACCAGCGGCACCCCCAAGGGCGCCCTGAACTCCCACGGCAACATCATGGTCAACGCCGAACGCCAGCGCACCGGCCACCCCGTCCCCGAGGGCGCCGCCTACTTCGCGCTCGCCCCGCTCTTCCACATCACCGGCATGGTCTGCCAGCTGGCCGCCTGCCTCACCAACGGGGGCACCCTCGTCCTCGCCTACCGCTTCCACCCCGGCGTCGTCCTCGACGCCTTCGCCGAGCACCGGCCCGCGTACACCGTCGGCCCCTCCACCGCCTTCATGGCGCTGGCGGCCACCCCCGGCGTGACGCCCGAGCACTTCGCGTCCTTCCAGGTCATCTCCTCCGGCGGCGCCCCGCTGCCGCCCGCGCTCGTGGAGCAGTTCCGGGCGGGCCTCGGCCCGTACATACGCAACGGCTACGGGCTCACCGAGTGCACCGCCCCCTGCGCCTCCGTGCCCCCGGAGCGCGAGGCGCCCGTCGACCCGGTCTCCGGCACCCTCTCGGTCGGCGTGCCGGGCCCCGACACCGTCGTCCGCATCCTGGACGAGAACGGTGCCGAGGTGCCCTTCGGGGAGCAGGGCGAGATCGCGGTGCGCGGCCCGCAGGTCGTCTCCGGCTACTGGGGACTGCCCGAGGCCACCGCGGCCGCCTTCCCCGACGGCGAACTGCGCACCGGGGACATCGGCTTCATGGACCGCGAGGGCTGGCTCTACGTGGTCGACCGGAAGAAGGACATGATCAACGCCTCCGGCTTCAAGGTGTGGCCCCGCGAGGTGGAGGACGTCCTCTACACGCACCCGGCCGTCCGCGAGGCCGCCGTCGTCGGCGTGCCCGACGCCTACCGGGGCGAGACCGTCCGGGCCTACGTCAGCCTGCGCCCGGGCGCGGACGTGGAGCCGGACGAGCTGGGCGCGTACTGCAAGGAACGGCTCGCCGCGTACAAGTACCCGCGCGAGGTCGAGATCCTGGCCGAGCTGCCCAAGACGGCAAGTGGGAAGATCCTCAGGCGGGAACTGCGTTCAGCCCGCTAGAACAGACATACGCGTACGTACGCACGGAAGGAAGGCGGCGGCTATGGCCAAGGAGACGGACGGGAGCGGCACCCCCGTCCCGCAGCGACTGCTGGCCGCCGCCACCCGGCTCTTCGCCGAGCAGGGCTACGACCGCACCTCGGTGCAGGAGATCGTGGAGGCGGCCGGCGTCACCAAGGGGGCGCTGTACCACTACTTCGGCTCCAAGGAGGACCTGCTCCAGGAGGTGTACGCCCGGGTGCTGCGGCTCCAGCAGGAGCGGCTCGACGCCTTCGCGAACGCCGAGGCGCCCATCGAGCAGCGGCTGCGCGACGCGGCGGCCGATGTCGTCGTCACCACCATCGAGAACCTGGACGACGCCTCGATCTTCTTCCGCTCCATGCACCACCTGAGCCCGGAGAAGAACAAGCAGGTACGGGGCGAGCGGCGGCGCTACCACGAGCGCTTCCGCGCCCTGGTCGAGGAGGGCCAGCGCAGCGGCGTCTTCTCCACGGCCACCCCGGCGGACCTCATCGTGGACTACCACTTCGGCTCGGTCCACCACCTGTCGACCTGGTACCGCCCGGACGGCCCCCTGACCCCGCAGGAGGTCGCCGACCACCTGGCCGACCTGCTGCTCCGGGCGCTCAGACCGTAGCGGGCTCCCCGCCGCACAGCCGCCCGAGCAGCGCCTCCGCCGCCGGGTTGCGCGGCCGGGGCGCCCGGCCCACCAGCAGCACGGTCCGGCCCGGCTCGGGCTGCCGGATCGTCACACACGGGAGCCCCGCGTCCTCGCCGATCCGGCGCGGCACGATCGCCACCCCGATGCCCGCCCGGACGAGGTCGACCAGCAGCCGGATCTGCGTGACGTCACAGGTGATCCGGCGCTCCAGACCGCAGTGCGCGGCCAGCCTGCGCACCGCCGTCTCCAGGCCCGTGCCCGCCCGGAAGTCCACGAACGGCTCGTCGGCGAGGTCCTTGATCAGGGTGCGCCCCGCCGTCGCGAGGGGGTGCCCGGGCGCGGTGATCAGCACCAGGTCCTCGTGCCAGGTGGCGAACGCGGTGATGCCCTCCGGCAGCTCCGCGGTGTCCGGCGCCAGATAGGCCAGGTCCAGCTCCCCGGCGCGGACCGCCGCCACCAGCTCCGGTGTCGTCGCCTCGCGCAGCGAGATCTGCACCCCGGGCCACAGCCGGTGGAACGCGGCCAGTTCGGCGGCCAGGTCGACGCAGGTCAGCGTCTGGATCGTGCCGACCCTGACCCGCCCGCTGGCCAGCCCCGACACGGCCGCCACCGCGTCCCGGGCGGCGTCCGTCCCCGCGAGTACCGTCCGCGCGGCGGGGAGCAGCGCCCGGCCCGCCTCGGTGAGGACCACCCGGCGGCCGGTGCGGTCGAAGAGCTCGGCGCCCAGTTCCCGTTCCAGGTTGCGCACGGACGTGCTCAGCGCCGACTGCACGATCAGCTCGGCGCGGGCGGCGGCGGTGAAGCTGCCGTGGGTGATCACCGCCATGAAGTGGCGGAGCTGGCGAATCTCCATGCATCTACATTATCGATGGGTGGCAGCGAATCCATCTGTTGGACCGCCTCCCGCACCGGGGCCAAGCTGGATTCATGGCGCACATCCAGAGTTCCACCCGCATCCCCGCCCTGTGGGCCGTGGCCTACGGCCGCCGCCGCTCCCTCCCGGTCAGGCTGCTGGCCCGCACCCTGCTGCGGGTACGGGCCTTCGCCCGGGAACTGGCCCTGGCCGACCACGTGCCGTACGGGGGCTATTGAAGCGCTACAGGTACTTCTTGATCTCCCGCCGGGCCAGCGAGCGCTGGTGCACCTCGTCCGGGCCGTCCGCGAGGCGCAGCGTCCGGGCCGAGGCCCACAGCTCGGCGAGGGGGAAGTCCTGGCTGACCCCGCCCGCGCCGTGCAGCTGCACCGCCTGGTCGAGGATGGCGACCACCGCGCGCGGGGTGGCGATCTTGATGGACTGGATCTCCGTGTGCGCGCCCCGGTTGCCGACGGTGTCCATCAGCCAGGCCGTCTTCAGCACCAGCAGCCGCAGCTGCTCGACGGTGACCCGGGCGTCCGCGATCCAGTTCTGTACGACACCCTGCTGGGCCAGCGGCTTGCCGAAGGCCGTACGCGAGACCGCGCGCCGGCACATCAGCTCGATCGCCCGCTCCGCCATGCCGATGAGCCGCATGCAGTGGTGGATGCGCCCCGGACCCAGCCGGGCCTGGGCGATGGCGAAGCCGCCGCCCTCCTCGCCGATCAGGTTCGACGCCGGGACGCGTACGTCCTCGAAGACGACCTCCGCGTGGCCGCCGTGCCAGTGGTCCTCGTAGCCGTACACCTGCATGGCGCGCTTCACCGTGAGGCCCGGGGTGTCGCGGGGGACGAGGATCTGCGACTGCTGGCGGCGGATGTCCGCACCGTCCGGGTCCGTCTTGCCCATCACGATGAAGATCTCGCAGTCCGGGTTCATCGCCCCGGAGATGTACCACTTGCGGCCGTTGATCACGTAGTCACCGCCGTCGCGGGTGATCCGGGTCTCGATGTTGGTCGCGTCCGAGGAGGCGACCTCCGGCTCCGTCATCGCGAAGGCCGACCGGATCTCCCCGGCCAGCAGCGGCTCCAGCCACCGCTTCTTCTGCTCGTCCGTGCCGAACTCGGACAGCACCTCCATGTTCCCGGTGTCCGGCGCCGCGCAGTTCGTCGCGGTGGGCGCCAGTCGGGGCGAGCGGCCCAGGATCTCCGCCAGCGGCGCGTACTGGAGGTTGCTCAGCCCGGCCCCGTGCTCCGTGCCCGGCAGGAAGAGGTTCCACAGGCCCTGCCGGCGGGCCTCCGCCTTCAGGTCCTCCACGATCCGCGGGGTCTGCCACGGCGAGTCCAGCCCGTCGCGCTGCTCGTCCGCGATCCGCTCGGCCGGGTAGACGTGCTCGTCCATGAAGGCGAGGAGCCGGGTGCGCAGCTCCTCGGTACGGGCGTCGAATGCGAAGTCCATGGGGGGGTTCAGCCTTCCTGGAGGGTGGTGAGGCCGTGCTCGATGAAGACGGGGACGAGGTCGCCGATGCGGTCGAAGCCGCCGCCGACCGTCTGGCCCAGGGTGTAGCGGTAGTGGATGCCCTCCAGGATCACGGCGAGCTTGAACCAGGCGAAGGCCGTGTACCAGGAGATGGCGGAGGTGTCGCGGCCGGACCGGGCCGCGTAGCGCTCGATCAGCTCGGCGGGGGACGGGTGGCCGGGCGCGCCGCTGGTCGTGGAGACCGGCGACTCCGGCAGCCCCAGGTCGGAGCTGTACATGACGAGCAGCCCGAGGTCGGTGAGCGGGTCGCCGAGCGTGGACATCTCCCAGTCCAGGACGGCCTTGATCTCGTCGTCGGCGCCGATCAGCGCGTTGTCCAGGCGGTAGTCGCCGTGCACCACGGTGGGCGAGGGGGAGACGGGCAGCGCGCGGCCGAGCGCCGCGTGCAGCTCCTCTATTCCGGGCAGCTCGCGATTGCGGGAGGCGGCCAGCTGCTTGCCCCAGCGGCGCAGCTGCCGGTCCAGGAAGCCCTCGGGCCGCCCGAAGTCGCCGAGACCGACCGCCTCGGGGTCCACGGCGTGCAGCTCGACCAGCGTGTCGACCAGGGCGAGGACCGCGGCGCGGGTGCGCTCCGGGCCGAGCGGGGCCAGCTGCTCCGCCGTGCGGTACGGGGTGCCCTCCACGTACTCCATGAGGTAGAACGGCGCGCCGATGACCGCGTCGTCCTCGCAGAGCAGGAGCGGTTCGGGGACCGGGACCGCCGTCGGGTGCAGGGCGCTGATCACCCGGTGCTCGCGCTTCATGTCGTGCGCGGTGGCCAGGACGTGCCCGAGCGGGGGCCGGCGGACGACCCAGCGGCCGGTGCCGTCGGTGACGAGGTAGGTCAGGTTCGACCGGCCGCCCTCCACGACGTGGGCGTCGAGCGGTCCGCCCACCAGGCCCGGGCGCTCGCGGTCCAGGTGTCCGCGCAGCCGGTCGAGGTCGAGACCTGGCGGATGGACGTGGCTCATCGTGCGTACCTCCGGAGTGGGCGAACGGTCGCTCTCATGATGCCGACCAGTCGGTATGTCGTCCAGTGCGTCCCCGGAACCGGATGCGGAGTCTCCGGTCCCGGTATCGCCCGGCCCTGGCATTAGGTCGCATCTCTGAATAGGGTTCACGTATGGATACCGCGCTGCTCATCGAGGAAGTCCGGCTCACCCCGATCCTCATCGCCGACCCGCCCCTGCTCAACACCCAGGGCGTCCACCAGCCCTACACGCCCCGGCTCGTCGTGGAGGTCGTCACCCGGGGCGGGGTCACCGGGATCGGGGAGACCTACGGCGACGGCAAGTATCTGGAGCTCGCGAGGCCCCTGGCGGCCGCCCTGCCCGGCCGTCCGGTCAGCGATGTGAACGGGCTGTTCGCCCTCGCCGACGAGGTGTGCGGCGACTCACGGGCGGCCGACGAGCGGGTCGACGCGGGCGGGCTGCGCGGCGTCCAGACCGCGGACAAGCTCCGGCTCTCCGTGGTCTCCGGCTTCGAGGTGGCCTGCCTGGACGCGCTCGGCAAGACCGTCGGGCTCCCGGTGCACGCCCTGCTCGGCGGGAAGGTCCGCGACCGGGTCGAGTACAGCGCGTACCTCTTCTATCGCTGGGCGGAGCACCCGGAGGGCGGCGAGCGCGACGACTGGGGCGCGGCGCTCGACCCGGCCGGGGTCGTCGCCCAGGCCCGCCGCTTCGCCCGCGACCACGGCTTCTCCTCCTTCAAGCTCAAGGGCGGCGTCTTCCCGCCCGACGAGGAGATCGCCGCCGTCCGCGCGCTCGCCGAGGCGTTCCCCGGGCAGCCGCTGCGCCTGGACCCCAACGGCGCCTGGTCCGCGGAGACCTCGCTGTACGTCGCCGAGCAGCTGAAGGACGTCCTCGAATACCTGGAGGACCCGGCGAGCGGCACGGACGCGATGGCCGC
This sequence comes from Streptomyces sp. NPDC097595, assembly GCF_044761525.1. Taxonomy (NCBI): domain Bacteria; kingdom Bacillati; phylum Actinomycetota; class Actinomycetes; order Kitasatosporales; family Streptomycetaceae; genus Streptomyces; species Streptomyces sp. NPDC097595. The sequence goes on from NZ_JBIWCN010000021.1 coordinate 92,480, forward strand.
CGTCTCGGCGGGCACGGACGTGCCGCTGGCCACCAACATGTGCGTCACCACGCTCGCCGAGGTCCCCGAGGCGTTCGCCCGGGACGCCGTCCAGGTCGTCCTGTCCGACCACCACTACTGGGGCGGGCTGCACCGCACCCGCGAACTCGCCGCGATCTGCCGCCTGCACGGCGTCGGGCTCTCCATGCACTCCAATACCCACCTGGGCATCAGCCTCGCCGCGATGACGCACGTCGCGGCCACCGTCCCCAACCTGGACTACGCCTGCGACAGCCACTACCCCTGGCAGACCGAGGACGTCCTCACCGCCCGCCATGTCTTCGAGGACGGCCGCCTCACCGTCTCCGACGCCCCCGGACTCGGCGTCGAACTCGACCGGGACCGGCTCGCCGCACTGCACCGCCGCTGGCTGGACGACGACGGCACGATGCGCGAGCGCGACGACGCCGCCGCGATGCGCAAGGCCGAACCGGGCTGGCGGACCCCGTCGATCCCGCGCTGGTGACACCCGGCTGAGTTGCGGGCACCCCGGCCCGCCGCGAGGGTCGGACCATGAAGGCGATCAGCTACAGCAGCTTCGGCGACGAGGGCGTCCTGGAATACGGCGAGCGGCCCGACCCCAAGGTGGGCCCCGACACCGTCCTGGTCAAGGTCCGGGCCGCCGCCGTGAACCCGGTCGACCGGGCGACCCGGGAGGGCAAGCTCGACTCCATTCTGGACACGGTCTTCCCGGTGATCCCCGGCTGGGACGTCTCCGGGGTCGTCGTCCAGCCCGGCGTCGCCGTGGACGAGTTCGCGGTCGGCGACGAGGTCATCGGCTATGTGCGGGAGGACTTCCTGAGCCGGGGGACCTTCGCCGAATACGTGGCCGCGCCCGTGCGCACCCTCGCCCGCAAGCCCCTGCGGCTGAGCTTCGAGGAGGCGGCTGGCCTGCCCCTGGCCGGGCTCACCGCCTATCAGGTGCTCCACCGCACCCTGCGGATCCAGGAGGGCGACACCGTCCTCGTCCACGCGGCGGCGGGCGGTGTCGGCTCGCTCGCCGTCCAGCTCGCCCGGCACGCCGGCTGCCGCGTCATCGGCACCGCGAGCGAACGCAACCACGACCACCTGCGCACGCTCGGCGCGGAGCCCGTGGCGTACGGGGACGGGCTGGCGGACCGGCTGCGGGAGCTGGCCCCCGAGGGCATCGACGCCGCCTTCGACACGGTGGCCGGGGACGCCCTGCGCGCCTCCGCCGACACCCTGGCCCCCGACGGACGCCTCGCCTCCATCGTGGACACCGAGGTCTTCTCGTACGGCGGCCGGTACGCGTTCGTCCGGCCCGACGCCGACGACCTCGCGCACCTCGCGGAACTGGCCGAGCAGGGCATCGTCACGGTCCACGTCGACCGGGTCTTCCCGCTCGCCGAGACGGCGGCGGCCCAGCGGCTCAACGCGGAGGGCCGGACGCGCGGCAAGATCGTCGTCACGGTCGACTGGGACGCGCCCGAGGGCTGAGCGGGGGCCTCAGAACAGCATGAACGCCGCGAACACCGCCAGCGCCACCACGCACGCGGCGGCGGTGATCGCGCCCGCCGCCTCCATGGGCTGCGGGCGGGCGCCGCCCATGGACTGCACCCGGCGGTTCGCGATCCACAGGAAACCCAGCCAGGCCAGGGCGCTGAGCGCCAGCGCGATGACCCCCGTGTCCGTCGCCCCGCCGTGCAGCGTCTGCCGCACGGCCAGCACCGCGGCCACCGTGCACGACAGGGTCGTACGCCGCCACGCCAGCCGGGTCCGCTCCGGCTGGAGCCCCGGGTCGCGCTCCTCGGCGGTCACCGGCCCTCCCAGCCGAAGAGGACCACCACCACCATCGCCACCGCCACTACGGCGACCGCGATGCTCAGCAGCGTCGGGAAACGCGAGACCGGCAGGTCCTCGCCGCGCCGCATCGCCCGCTCGCACCGCACCCAGTGGTTGACCGCCCGCAGCGCGCACAGCACCCCCGCCGCCAGCAGCGCGAGCGCCAGACCTGTGCGCACCGCCCGGGACAGCTCCGGCAGGAACTGGTCGACCGCGAAGCCCCCGCCGATCAGGGCCAGGGCCGTCCGGATCCAGGCGAGGAAGGTCCGCTCGTTGGCGAGGGAGAAGCGGTAATCGGGGGTCTCGCCCTCGGCGCGGACGCGCTCCGGCGCGAACCACAGCCGCAGGCTCTGTACGAATTCGTTCACGCGTGGACCTTATCCGCCGCTTTCACGTTCACTTCCGACCGGCTCGGGCGGCTTCCCGGAACGCCCGCAGCCGCCGGTAGCAGTCCAGCCCGTCCGGCACCCACAGCCAGTCGCCGAGCCGCCGCTCCAGCTCCGCGTCGTCCAGGAAGGTGTGCCAGGCGACCTCCTCCGCCTGCGGGTTCACCGGCAGCTCGCACCTGACCCGGTAGACCGACGACCACCAGGTGTGGTGGCCGCCCTCGTACAGGAACTTGAACAGCGGCTCCGGGCGCGGGAGCCCCGAGACGCCCAGCTCCTCCTCGGCCTCCCTGAGCGCCGCCCCGTCGTAACTCTCGCCCGCGCCGACCACCCCGCCGACGAACATGTCGTAATGCGAGGGGAACACCAGCTTGCTCGCGGTCCTGCGGTGCACGAAGATCCGGCCCTCGGCGTCCCGCGCCTCGATGAAGACGCAACGGTGGCGCAGCCCCCGGGCGGTCGCCTCACCGCGCGGCGCCTGCCCCACGACCACGTCGTTCTCGTCGACGATGTCCAGGATCTCGTCAGAAGGGTTCATGCCGCCATCCAACAGCAGGACCCGCCGCCCGGCAGCAGGCCCCCGCCGGGCCCGGCGCCGCCCCGTGCTCAGTGCCGCTGGAGGCTGTGCGTACCGCGCCGCACGGGGCCCTCCGGCATCGCCGGATGCAGCCCCAGCAGCACGATGCCGGTGACGATCGCCGCGAGCCCCGCGGCCTGCCAGGCCAGCGCGCCCGCGTCCGTCCGCACCTGGTCGCCCAGGAACCCGATCCCGCAGGCGATCCCGGCCAGCGGCTGGGCCGCCGTCAGCGCGGGCAGCGACATCCGCAGCGGCCCCGTCTCGAAGGCGCTCTGCACCAGCAGCAGTCCGGTCACCCCGAGCACCAGCACCACGTACGGCTGCCAGGACGTCAGCAGGCCCGACCAGCCGCCCTCCGAGAAGCGCTCGCCGCTCACCCGGGTCAGCGCGTCCTGCAAGCCGTAGAGCAGCCCGGCCGCCACCGCGAGCATCGCCGGGGACGACCGCGACCTGCGGCGCTTGGCGATTGCGGTCAGCAGCAGGGCGAGCCCGGCCACCACCCCGACGACCAGCCAGTGCCGCAGCGGGCTCGACACCGGCTCGCCGCCCTTCGGCTCGCCCGCCACCAGGAACGCGGCGACCCCGAGGGCCAGCAGCCAGAGCCCCGCCCAGCCCTGCCGGCCGAGCCGCTGGCCGGTGCGGTGCCGGGACAGGGCCATCGCGAAGAGCAGGTTCGTCGCCAGCAGCGGCTCCACGACGGAGACCTCGCCCTTGCCGAGCGCCAGCGCACCCAGCACCATGCCGCACACCATCAGCCCGATACCGGCGAGCCAGCTGCGCACCTTCATCAGGTCGAGCAGCAGCCGGAACGTCAGATAGTCGCGCTTGGGCGCGTGCGCGGCGGCGGCCTGCTGGAACACGAAGCCGAAGCCCAGGCAGCAGGCGGCCGTCACGGCGAGCACGAGGACGAGCACCGACACGCTTGTCCACCCCACGTCAGGCCGGAGGAGGGTGATGTGTTCCGACGATAACCGCCCGCCCCGGCCGGTGCGGCGACGGCGCGGCCGACCGGGCGGATGACCGGGCGGTTGACGCGGGGACGGGCGGTGCCCAAGATCTGACGCACGAGTAACTTCGCGAGCCCCGACAAGGATGGAAACCATGGCGTACGACGCTGATGTGATCGTGATCGGGGCGGGGCTCGCCGGGCTCGTGGCCACCGCGGAGCTGGTGGACGCGGGCCGCTCGGTCATCGTGCTCGACCAGGAGCCCGAGCAGTCGCTCGGCGGCCAGGCGCACTGGTCCTTCGGCGGCCTCTTCCTCGTGGACTCGCCCGAACAGCGCCGGATGCGCATCAAGGACAGCCATGAGCTGGCCCTCCAGGACTGGCTGGGCACCGCCGGTTTCGACCGCGAGGAGGACCACTGGCCGCGCAAGTGGGCCGAGGCGTACGTCGACTTCGCGGCCGGGGAGAAACGTTCCTGGCTGCACGCCCAGGGCATGCGGTTCTTCCCCGTCGTCGGCTGGGCGGAGCGCGGCGGCTACGACGCGAACGGCCACGGCAACTCCGTGCCCCGCTTCCACATCACCTGGGGCACGGGCCCCGGCGTCGTCGCCCCCTTCGAGCGCCGGGTCCGCGAGGGCGTCGCCAAGGGCCTCGTCACCTTCCGCTTCCGCCACCGGGTCACCGGCCTCGCCCGCACCGGCGGCGCCGTCGACACAGTGACCGGCGAGGTGCTGGAACCGAGCGCCGCCCCGCGCGGGACCGCCAGCGGCCGGGAGACCGCGGGCGCCTTCGAGCTCAGGGCCCAGGCGGTGATCGTCACCTCGGGCGGCATCGGCGGCAACCACGACCTCGTACGCGCCCAGTGGCCCGAACGGCTCGGCACCCCGCCGGCCAAGCTGCTCTCCGGCGTCCCCGCGCACGTCGACGGGCTGATGCTCGGCGTCGCCGAGAAGGCGGGCGCCCACCACATCAACCGCGACCGGATGTGGCACTACACCGAGGGCATCGAGAACTGGAACCCCATCTGGGACAAGCACGCCATCCGCATCCTGCCCGGCCCGTCCTCGCTCTGGCTGGACGCCACCGGCAAGCGGCTGCCCGTCCCGCTCTTCCCCGGCTTCGACACGCTGGGCACCCTCGAACACATCATGCGCACCGGCCACGACTACACCTGGTTCGTGCTCGACCAGAAGATCATCGGCAAGGAGTTCGCGCTCTCCGGCTCCGAACAGAACCCCGACCTGACCGGCAAGTCCGTCCGCGGTGTGATCGGCCGCGCCCGCGCCGACGTCCCGGCCCCCGTGAAGGCGTTCATGGACAACGGGGCGGACTTCGTCGTGGAGCAGGACCTCGGCGCCCTCGTACGCGGCATGAACGCGCTCACCGGGGACGGCCTCATCGACGAGGACGCGCTGCGCCGCGAGATCACCGCCCGCGACCGGGAGATCGCCAACCCCTTCACCAAGGACCTCCAGATCACCGCGATCCGGGGCGCCCGCAGCTACCTCGGCGACAAGCTGATCCGCACGGCGGCGCCCCACCGCATCCTCGACCCGAAGGCCGGGCCGCTCATCGCCGTACGGCTGAACATCCTGACCCGCAAGTCGCTCGGCGGCCTCCAGACCGACCTGTCCTCGCGCGTCCTGACCGGGGACGGCACCCCGCTGCCCGGGGTGTACGCGGCCGGGGAGGCGGCCGGCTTCGGCGGCGGCGGGGTGCACGGCTACCGCTCGCTGGAGGGCACCTTCCTGGGCGGCTGCATCTTCTCCGGCCGCGCGGCGGGCCGGGCGGCGGCGCAGGCGGTCGGCTGAGGGCGGTCGCCTGCGGTCGTCGGCCGAGCGCTTCCCGGCCCCGGGCGCGTCCGTCCGGTGGGGTTCCGGGGGTGGAACCGTGGGGAGAGGCCGCTATCCGGGCATGGGAAGAAGATGCCAGGAGTAGCCGAACCCGTCATCAACCTCGTCCGGCGCACCACGGAGCCCGTGGCGGCGCAGACCCTGCGCTCCACGGGCGCCGCGGTCATCGCCTATGCCGTGGCGACCGCGACCCTGACCGAGCCCGCACCGCTGACCGCACCGCTGACCGCGCTGCTCGTCGTCCAGGTCACCCTCTACGCCACCGTCAACATGTCGGTGAAGCGTGTGGTGGCCGTCATCGTCGGCGTGCTCATCGCGAGCGGCTTCAGCGCCCTGGTCGGCATTTCCTGGTGGAGCCTGGGGCTGACCATCTTCACGGCCCTGATCATCGGCAGACTGGTCCGGGTCGACGAGTTCGTCCCCGAGGTGGCGATCAGCGCCATGCTCGTCCTCGGCGTCACCTCGCAGGCCGCGCGCTCCAGCATGGCCTGGGAGCGGGTGTACGAGACGCTGATCGGCGCCGGTGTGGGTCTGCTGTTCAACCTGCTGTTCGCCCCGCCCGTCTGGGTGGAGACCGCGGGCGCCTCCATCGACGGGCTGGCCCGCGAGATGGGGCAGATGTTCCGCGAACTGGGCAGCGACCTCGCCCGCCCGGTCACCGTCCCGGAGGCGGCCGAACGGCTCCACCGGGCCCGCCGGCTCGACCACGACATCGTGGAGGTGGACGCCTCCCTGCGGCAGGCCGAGGAAAGCCTCATGTACAACCCTCGGGTGCGGCAGGGGCTGCTGCACCGCGTGGTGCTGCGGACCGGTCTGGACACGCTGGAGATCTGCGCCGTCGTCGTCCGGGTGCTGTCCAGGACGCTGACCGACCTCGCCAAGGACCGCGGCGACGCACCCCAGTTCCCGGCCGAGGTCGCCGCCCATATGACGGAGCTGTTCGAGCAGATGGCGGGGGCCATCGAGAGCTTCTCGGTGCTCATCACGACCCCGGTCGCCGCCAGCGCCGAGGAGGCCGAGGACCGGCTCACCGAAGCGCTCGACGCCAGCCGCAGGACCCGCGACCTGGTGGCGGACATGCTGCTGGCCGCCGTCCAGGAGCACCCCAGGAAGTGGCAGCTGCACGGGGCGCTGCTCGCCGAGGTGGACCGCATCCTGGACGAGCTCGACATCGAGAAGCGCGCCGAGCGCCTGGGCCAGGAGCTCGACCGCCGCTCGGCCGTGCTGCACGAACGCCACCCCCGGCTGCTCGCGTTCCGCCGCCGCCTCGGCCTGGTGAAGGGCGCGGACCGGGAGAAGCGGACGGAGGCTTAGGGTCCGCTCAGCCGTCCACGTCCGGATCGATGCGCTCGACCACCCGGAACCGCTCGGCGACGATCATCGTCCCGTCGTCCACCGTGAACTCCGGGTCGCCGAGCGCGTCCCGCATCTCCTCGCTGTGCCAGAACCGCTCGTGGCCCGCCCGCCACTCGGCGACCGACGCATAGCCCTCGCCCTCGTCCAGCGCGTGCTGGAGATCCACGTCCGCCAGCGGCAGCACCCGGACCTCGGTGACTTCGAGTACGGCGATCTCCCGACCGTCCGAGTCGATGAGGGCGGACCGCTCACCGACCGGCGGCAGCTCCTCCTGCTCGATCTCGTACTCCACGAGCAGTCCGGACGTCGACACCTTCCGCCCGTCCAGGACCGCGGCGACCAGCTGGTCGCGCAGCGGCCCCGGGAAGGCGAGCAGGAAGGGCTTGAGCGCTTCACGGTTCGGCATGGGCGCCAGTCTGGCATCGGGCGCCATCCTGGCGCGCGGCAAAATCTGACGGGACGGTGACGCCCCGCCGCCGCCCCTGGCGCACGGGCGCCCAGAGTGCTCGAATCGGGGGGTGAACAGCTCCCCACCCGACGACGGCCCACCCGATGCCGGCCCGGACGGTGTCGGCGCCCCGGTCGGCCGCCGCGTGGTCCTGGCCATGCTGGGCCTCGGCGCCGCCGGACTCGTCGCCGCGCCCGTGCTGCAACGGACCCTGGAATCGGGCCTGGGCGCGGTCGCCGGCAAGGACCCCACCGGGCTCACCGGGCTGCTGCCCAACGGCGGCGGCTTCCGCTACTACTCCGTCGCCTCCTCCGTACCCACCAGGGGTGCCGCCGACTACCGGCTGAAGGTGGACGGGCTCGTCGACCGCCCGGCCACATACACGCTGGACGCGCTGCGCGGGATGCGCCAGACCCGTACGGTCCGGGACGTCCAGTGCGTCACCGGCTGGCGGGTGCCGGACACCGCCTTCGAGGGCGTGCGGCTCTCCGCCCTGCTGGACGCGGCCGGGGTGCGGCCGGGGGCGAAGGCCGTCCGCTTCACCTGCTTCGACGGGACCTACAGCGAGAGCCTGACGCTCGACCAGGCCCGCCGGGACGATGTGCTCGTGGCGCTGCGGATGGACGACAAGCCCGTGTCCCACGCCCACGGCGGGCCGGTGCGGCTGTACGTGGCCCCGATGTACTTCTACAAGTCCGCGAAATGGCTCTCCGGGATCACCGTCACGGACTCCGTGCGCCCCGGCTACTGGGAGAAGCTCGGTTATGACGTCGACGCCTGGGTCGGCCGGTCCAACGGCCGCGACGACGCCCCCACGGTCTGAACCCGCGGGCCGCGTGCACCGGTTCGCCCGCCCGGTACGCCTGGTGCACCGGGCCACGGCCGCGCTGACGCTGCTGTGCGTGGCCTCGGCCGCCTGCCTGTACGTGCCGCAGCTCGCCGAACTCGTCGGCCGCCGCCACCTCGTGGTGACCGTGCACGAGTGGTCCGGGCTGCTCATCCCCGTACCGCTGCTCGCGGGCCTCGCGGCGCGGCCGCTGCGGGCGGACCTGCGGCGGCTGAACCGCTTCGGGCCGCACGACCGCACGTGGCTGCGGGCGGCCCTGCGGCGGGACCGGCGGCCCGGTGCGCGGCCGGCCGGGAAGTTCAACGCCGGGCAGAAGCTGTACGCGGCGTGGATCGCCGGGGCGGTGCTCGTCATGGCCGGCACCGGGCTGCTGATGTGGTTCACCGGCTTCGCCCCGCTGGTCTGGCGCACCGCCGCGACCTTCGTCCACGACTGGCTGGCCCTCGCGGCCGGGCTGGTGCTGGCCGGCCACATCGCCAAGGCGTACGCCGACCCGGAGGCACGCCGCGGCATGCGCTCCGGGTCGGTGAGCCGGGAGTGGGCCCGCCGCGAGCACCCGCTGTGGGCACCCGGCGAGCGGGCGGACGGCCGGCTAGAGGACGAGTGACAGCAGCAGGATGAAGATCAGCGAGACCACGGAGATGATGGTCTCCATCACCGACCAGGTCTTCACCGTCTGGCCCACGTCCATGCCGAAGTACTCCTTCACCAGCCAGAAGCCGGCGTCGTTGACATGGCTGAAGAAGAGCGAGCCCGCGCCGACGGCGAGGACCAGCAGGGCCGCGTGCGAGGTCGACATGTCGGCCGCGAGCGGGGCGACCAGGCCGGCCGCCGAGATCGTCGCCACGGTCGCCGAGCCGGTCGCGAGCCGGATCGCGACGGCGATCAGCCAGCCGAGCAGCAGCGCGGGGATCGACCAGTCCTCGGAGAAGTCCAGGATCATCTGGCCCACGCCCGCGTCGATCAGCGTCTGCTTGAAGCCGCCGCCCGCGCCCACGATGAGCAGCACACCGGCGATCGGGGCGAGCGACTTCTCCACGGTGGTCGAGAGCCGCGCCTTGGTGAAGCCGGCCGCCCGGCCCAGCGTGAACATGCCGACGATCACGGCCGCGAGCAGGGCGATCAGCGGCGAGCCGATCACATCGGTGACCTTCTGGAGCCCCTGCTCCGGGTCGTCCACCACGATGTCCACGAGCGCCTTGATCAGCATCAGCACGACGGGCAGCAGGATCGTGGCGAGGGTGGCGCCGAAGCCGGGGCGGCGCTCCAGGTCCTCGGAGGGGCGCTGCGGGATCATCTTCTCCGGCGCCTTGATGTCCACCCAGCGGGCGGCGTAACGCGAGAAGACCGGTCCGGCCAGGATCACCGTCGGGATGGCGACGACCACGCCGAGGGCCAGCGTGACGCCGAGGTTGGCGTCCAGCGCGTCGATCGCGACGAGCGGGCCGGGGTGCGGCGGGATGAGGCCGTGCATCACGGACAGGCCGGCCAGGGCCGGGATGCCGATGCGCATCAGGGAGTAGTTGCCGCGCTTGGCGACGAGCAGCACGACCGGGATGAGCAGGACGATCCCGACCTCGAAGAACAGCGGCAGGCCGATGATCGAGGCGATGAGGACCATCGCCCACGGCATGGCCCGCGTGCTCGTCCGCGCCAGGATCGTGTCCACGATCTGGTCGGCGCCGCCGGAGTCCGCGAGCAGCTTGCCCAGGATCGCGCCGAGCGCGATCAGGACGCCGACGCCCGCGACGGTGGAGCCGAGGCCCGCGGTGAAGCTCGCTATCGTCTTCGCCGGCGCGGCACCGGCGAAGGAGCCGAGCGCCAGCGAGCCGATGGTGAGCGCGAGGAACGCGTGCATCTTGAACTTGGTGATGAGCAGGACGATGACGGCGATGCCCGCCAGGACGGCGATGCCCAACTGCGCGTTGCCGGCCGAGGTGATCGGTTCGACGGCGTCCGCTGCCAGCGTCTCGACGCTGAGACTGGTCACGGTGGTGGTCCTTAGCTGTCGAGCCGGCGCAACGCGGCGACGGCTCGCTGGGTGATTTCTTCGGGGGTGCCGGAGACGTCCACGGCGACGCCGGCCTCGTCGTCCTCCAGGGGCTGGAGGGTGGCGAACTGGGAGTCGAGGAGTGCGGTCGGCATGAAGTGGCCCTTGCGGCCCGCCATCCGCTCCTCGATCAGGGACCGGTCACCGGTGAGGTGGAGGAAGACCGCGCCCGGGGCCTCGGCGCGCAGCCGGTCCCGGTAGGCGCGCTTGAGCGCGGAGCTGCTGACGACCCCGCCGAGCCCCGCCCGGCCGTGCGCCCACTGCCCGATCGCGTCGAGCCAGGGCCACCGGTCCGCGTCGTCCAGCGGGGTGCCGGCCGACATCTTGGCGATGTTCGCGGGGGGATGGAAGTCGTCGCCCTCGGCGTACGGAACGCCCAGTGCGTCGGCGAGCAGGGGGCCGATCGTGGTCTTGCCGGTCCCTGCCACGCCCATCACCACGACGACGTGGGGGGTGCTCATAGCGGTGCCTCGCTGTCTCTGCGATGTCTTCCTCGACATCGGTCCGTCGCGCCACTGAAACCTATACGTACGACTTATTCAAGAGGGTGTGACATAAACGTCGTACTTAATGGCCCCGGGGGTCGCCCCGTACCCTGGGGCCATGACCACACCTGCCCAGGGGCTCCACACGCATGTCCTGGACACCCTGGGCCTGGAGATCGCCGCCGGGGAGCACCCGCCGGGCCAGGTGCTGCGCACGGACGAGCTGGCCCAGCGCTTCGACGTCTCGCGCACGGTGGTCCGCGAGGTGGTCCGGGTCCTGGAGTCCATGCACCTGGTCGAGTCCCGCCGCCGCGTCGGCGTGACCGTACGGCCCACCGAGGCGTGGAACGTGTACGACCCCCAGGTCATCCGGTGGCGGCTGGCCGGCGCCGACCGCCCCCGCCAGCTGCGCTCCCTCACCGTGCTGCGCTCCGCGATCGAGCCGGTCGCCGCCTCGCTCGCCGCCCGCCACGCCACCCCGGAGCAGTGCGCCGAGCTGACCGAGCGCGCCCTCGGCATGGTCGCCACCTCGCGCGGCCAGCAGCTGGAGGGCTACCTCGAACACGACATCGCCTTCCACCGCATCGTCCTCAACGCCTCCGGCAACGAGATGTTCGCGCGCCTGGGCGACGTGGTCGCCGAGGTCCTGGCGGGCCGCACGCACCACCAGGTGATGTTCGAGGACCCCGACCCGGCGGCGGTCACCCTGCACGTACGCCTGGCCGAGGCCGTACGCGCCGGGGACGCGGCCGAGGCGGAGCGCCTGACGAAGGAGATCGCCGTCGGCGCCCTGCACGAGCTGGACGTCCTCGCGCCCTGAGGGCGCCCGCCGCCCCGCGCGGCGTACCGTTGCCCGTGATCGATCCCGGCCACGAACCGGGAGCACCGGTCTCACTGAAGAGTCGGGAAAAGGGAGTCCACGGGAATGCCGCAGCACGTACAAGGGGTCATCGCACCGGGCAAGAACGAGCCGGTGCGCGTCGAGACGATCGTCATTCCGGACCCCGGGCCCGGTGAGGCCGTGGTCAAGGTCCAGGCGTGCGGCGTCTGCCACACCGACCTGCACTACAAGCAGGGCGGGATCAACGACGAGTTCCCCTTCCTCCTCGGCCACGAGGCCGCGGGCGTCGTGGAGTCCGTCGGCGAGGGCGTCACCGACGTCGCCCCGGGCGACTTCGTGATCCTCAACTGGCGTGCCGTGTGCGGGCAGTGCCGCGCCTGTCTGCGCGGCCGCCCCTGGTACTGCTTCGACACGCACAACGCCAAGCAGAAGATGACCCTGCTCGACGGCACCGAGCTCTCGCCCGCCCTGGGCGTCGGCGCCTTCGCCGAGAAGACCCTCGTCGCCTCCGGCCAGTGCACCAAGGTCGACCCGGAGGTCGCCCCCGAGGTCGCCGGCCTCCTCGGCTGCGGTGTCATGGCGGGCATCGGCGCCGCCATCAACACCGGTCAGGTCGGCCGCGGCGACTCGGTCGCCGTCATCGGCTGCGGCGGCGTCGGCGACGCGGCCGTCGCGGGCGCGCGACTGGCCGGAGCGGCGAAGATCATCGCCGTCGACATCGACGACCGCAAGCTGGAGACGGCGAAGTCGATGGGGGCCACGCACACCGTCAACTCCCGCTCCACCGACCCCGTCGAGGCCATCCGCGAGCTGACCGGCGGCAACGGCGCCGACGTCGTCATCGAGGCCGTCGGCCGCCCGGAGACGTACAAGCAGGCGTTCTACGCCCGCGACCTCGCCGGCACCGTCGTCCTCGTCGGCGTCCCGACCCCCGAGATGCAGCTCGAACTCCCGCTGCTCGACGTCTTCGGCCGCGGCGGCTCGCTCAAGTCCTCCTGGTACGGGGACTGCCTGCCGTCCCGCGACTTCCCGATGCTGATCGATCTCCACCAGCAGGGCCGCCTCGACCTCGCCGCGTTCGTCACCGAGACCATCGGCCTCGGCGACATCGAGCAGGCGTTCGGCCGGATGCACGACGGCGATGTGCTGCGCTCGGTGGTGGTGTTCTGATGGCCGCCCGCATCGACCACCTCGTCACCTCCGGCACCTTCGCGCTCGACGGCGGCGAGTGGGACGTCGACAACAACGTCTGGATCGTCGGCGACGACTCCGAGGCCGTCGTCATCGACGCCGCCCACGATGCCTCCGCCATCGAGGACGCCCTCGGCGGCCGCACGCTGCGCGCCATCATCTGCACCCACGCGCACAACGACCACATCGACGCCGCCCCGGCCCTCGCCGACGCCACCGGCGCGCCGATCCTGCTCCACCCGGACGACCTGCCGCTGTGGAAGCAGACCCACCCGGACCGGGCCCCCGACGGCGAACTGACCGACGGCCAGGAGATCACGGTGGCCGGCACCACGCTGACCGTCCTGCACACCCCGGGCCACGCGCCGGGCGCGGTCTGCCTGTACGCCCCCGAGCTGGCCACGGTCTTCACCGGGGACACGCTCTTCCAGGGCGGCCCCGGCGCCACCGGCCGGTCCTTCTCGTCGTTCCCGGTGATCGTGGACTCCATCAGGGACCGCCTGCTCACCCTGGACCCGGCGACCGAGGTGCGCACCGGCCACGGCGACTCCACCACCATCGGCGCGGAGGCCCCGCACCTGGACGAGTGGATCGCCCGGGGCCACTGAGGGTCCTACTGACCCGGCCACGCGGAGAGCCGCAGCCCGCTCTCGAAGCGGCGCGGCTCTCCCGTGACCGGATCGGTGAACTCCAGCACCCGGGCGAGGAGTTGCAACGGGCGCGAGAAGTCACCCGGCTCGCCGTCCGGTTGGGTCACCGGATAGACCGGATCGTTGACCAGCGGCAGGCCCAGACTGTTCATGTGCACCCGCAGCTGGTGCGTGCGCCCGGTGGCGGGCAGCAGCCGGTAACGGCCGAGCCCGCCCCGGTGCTCCAGCAGCTCGACCCGGCTCTCGCTGTTCGGCTCGCCGGCCTCCTCGCGCGCCGCGAGCACCCCGCGCTCCTTCACGATGCGGCTGCGCACCGTACGAGGCAGGGCGAGCCCCGGATCGTACGGTGCCACCGCCTCGTACTCCTTGCGCACCAGCCGGTCCCGGAACAGCGTCTGGTACGCCCCGCGCTCCCCGGGCCGCACCACGAACAGGACCAGCCCCGCCGTGAGCCGGTCCAGCCGGTGCGCGGGCTGGAGCTCGGGCAGGCCCAGCTCGCGGCGGAGCCGGGCCACCGCCGTCTCCGTGATGTGCCGACCACGCGGCATCGTCGCCAGGAAGTGCGGCTTGTCCGCGACGACCAGATGCGCGTCGCGGTACACCACCCCCACCGGGAACGGCACGGGCACCTCCGGCGCGAAGTCCCGGTGGAACCAGAGGTAGCGCCCCGCCGTGTACGGCTCATCGCCGAGGACCGGCCCCTCCGCGAACACGAACCGCCCGCCCGCGAGGAGCGCCACCACCCGGTCCGCACCGATGGCCCCGGCGAACCGGTCGAGGAGATGATCCTCGACCGTCGCCCACCGCCCGTCCGGGTCGGCGGGGAGCCGGACCCGGACGGGGTCGACACCGTCACGCTGGGAAAGCGGCGACGGCGGCGGCTTCGCGCGGCCCCTCACCGGGGGGCCCTGCCCGGCACCGGAAAGCTAATCGTTCTCATGGTGCCGGGCATCCTTTCACGGAGCCGGGGGGCCTCAGGACTCGGGAACCGTCAGCTTCTGCGGGGCGCAGCCGATGCGTTCGGCCTCCGTCGCCACGTATGCCGGGAGCAGGTCGCGGGTGAACGTGAAGCGGTTGGCCGGGCCTGCCGGGCGTAGTTGCTCCAGTACGAACACCACCTGGCCCGTCTGGCAGACCGCCCGGTACACCGCCCGGTTCCCGCCCACCTTGCCGTAGCCCCGGGTCCCCTTGACGGGGGCGCCCGAGTGCAGCGCGTCCGACGAGTAGATCTCGGCCAGCACCGGGTCGGTCACCGTCGTCAGTCGCACGGACGTCTCGTCGGAGCCGTACCCCGCCGTGCAGATCCGGGCCGGGCCGCCCTCGCCGCTGACGCGGGTCTCCCGCAGGTCCTTCCGGTACGCCGCCGGGAGGGTGAGGCCCTTGGTCCCGCAGAAGCCGGAGGTCCGGGTGGTGTCCCACTCGACGGGTGGGTGCAGATCGCGCGGTTCGCGGTACGTGCCGGAGCAGCCGAAGTCCTCGATGACGCCGTTGACCGCGTCGATCAGCGCCCCGGTCAGGGCCGCCCGGTCGCGCAGGGTGTATTCGGAGGACACCTCGAAGTCCGCCCGGCCCATGCCGATGTCCACCACTGTGGGCCCGGTGAAGTCGTCGCGCCCGGTGCACGCCTGCGGCAGCGCGATCCAGGCGCGCGACGACGAGGTCATGCCGGGCAGGCCCTCGCCGAGCGGCACCATCCCCGAGGACAGGAACTCGCTCGGCCAGTCCTGCGCGTCGGTGCCCCGGAGCCCGTCCAGCCGGCGCACGTTCACTGTCACCTGGCGGCGGGCCCGGTCGCCCTCGTAGCTCGTGATGCGGCACTGGCCGTACGAACCGGTGTCGCCCATCGGGTCGTTGAGCAGCGACTGCTCCTCCACCTCCGTCCGGCGGTCGCCGAACAGGGCGTCCATGGAACCGGAACCCAGCGAGTCCCAGCAGGGGGAGGGCCCGAGCAGCGGCAGCGTGTCCGTGCGCCAGGCGACCGTGCCCGCGCCCAGCAGGACCCCGGCCAGCGCGGCGGCGGTCGCGGCCCGCACGGTACGGCTGCGCAGCAGACGGCGGACGAGCGGGGGTCGGGGTGCCTCGGGGGCCTCAGGGGCCTCAGGGGCCTCCGGGGCGGCCGGGGTCTCCGTGTCCGTCACGGCGTTCTCCTCGCTCACGCGTCCTCACCGCTTCCGCATCCGATGCGCTGCCCCACGGACTCCACGAACCGTTCGAAGACCCGCTGGTCGGAGGGGCGTCCCCGGTCCTGGAGACCCGCCTCCACATGCCCGTAGAACACCGTCCGCCGCCCGTCGCAGCTGCGGCGCACCAACCCCTGCTCCGTGCCCTCCGGCAGGCCCTTGAACAGGGCCGTCAGACGGGCTCCGTTGGCCATCACGTACTGCGCGGACGGCTCCACGGGCATCCGCAGCTGCTTCCACACCACCGAGCACGTCTGGAGCCGGTCGGTGACCGCGCCCACCTGCTGCTGGTAGCGCGAGCCCTCGCCGTAATCGAAGGTCATGCCCGGTATCCGGCACAGCGGCGACGCCGCCGGCTCCTCGTCCTCGGCCACCGTCACCAGCGGGGAGCTGCTGCGCAGCGGCTGCGACGGCGCGCATCCCGCCTTCTCCATGCCGGTGTTGGCGGCGGCGAGCAGCATCCGGACCACATCGGGGCGCGTGGCGATCGTGAACGGCATGGGGATCTTGCCGAGATGGCCGTCGCCCGTGCTCTCGCTGCGGATCGTCACCACGGACGGCGTGCCGTCCCGGTCGCAGGACGAGGGCAGCACCAGCATGCCCCGGTCCCCTCCGACCAGGCCGTCGAGCCCGTCCGGCAGCGGGGATGCGGAGCCGTGGAAGAAGTGCGCCAGCCAGGCCCGCCGCTCCTTCGCCCCGGCGGGCACCGGCCCGTACTCCAGGGTCACCGACTCCTCGAAGGTCAGCGGCTCGTCCGAGTCGTCGTCCTCGACCGATGAGGTGACGGACACCGTGCAGGTGCCGTGCGGGCGGGCCGCCGAGGGCGCGGCGGACTGGGTGGCGCCGCGCTCGGAGCCGGACTTCCCCAGCGCCTCGTCACCGAGGAACGACGGGCCGCTGTTCTGCTCCCACGCCCCCCAGCAGTAACTGCCCCGGAACGGCCCGCTGTCCGTGGCCCACAGGACGGTGCCCGTCGCCAGCACCGCCCCGGCCACCACCCCGGCGATGACCGAGGCCCGTCGCCTGCCGACGCCCATCACATTCCCCCTTGCGAAGCAGTAAAGATCGCGCAAAGTGCCGATGCTACGACGTCACCGGTCACCCTGCGGAAGGGGGTCGCGCGGCCAACTCGGCACAGAACGGACCCGGTTGCCGATTCCGTACGGCACCGGGCCCGCCCCGGAGACCTCAGCCCCGCGCCGAGAACACGAAGGTGAACTCCGCGGGCGCCGCGTCCAGCCGGTACCCGGGCAGCACGCCCGGCCCGCACGACCCCGAGCCGATGCCCTGCACCGCATGGTCCAGGCCCACATGGACCCGGTCCCCGGCCACCAGATCCGTCAGGTGCTCCGCCGCGTCCAGCTCCTCGCCCGTCCACCGCCGCGCCGTGAACGAGAACGGCGCCCCGCCCTCCGTGCGCAGCCCGCCCCCGCCCGCGTCGGTCAGCTCCACCCACCGCACCCCGGCCCGCGCCCCGTTCTCCTGCGGCCGGACGTACGGGGTCTGCAACTCGTCCACGCCCCTGGACCACTGCCCGAGCATCGCGGCCGCGCGGGTGTCCGGATACGCCTCGCCGGGACCGCCGCCGAACCACCGCACCGCGTCGTACGCGGCGGGCAGCGCGAACCGCACACCGAGCCGGGGCAGCGGCACCCGCCAGTCGCCCTCCGGCGCCACCGACACCGTCAGCCCGAGCCGGTCCCCGTCGGCCGTCCACCGGTACACGGTCCGCAGCCCCACGTCGCGGGCGGCCGGCGCCACCCGGGTGCGCACGGTCAGCGCGTCCGCGCCCGCCTCCACGGCGTCCAGGCGATGGCGCATCCGGTGCAGCCCCCACTCCCGCCACAGCAGCCCGTACCGCTCGTCCGGCTGCCACGCGGCCCCGTTGTCGTTGTCGGTGGGCGCCCGCCACACGTCGAGACGCAGCCCCTCCACCGGGAGGTCCCCGATGCGCAGGAGCGCCCCGGTAGCCGCGTCGAAGGTGCCGGGGCCGAGCGTGACCGTGGAGCCGGAGAGGCGCGGGCGCGCTCCGGTGGCTGGGGGAGGGGCGGCCGGGGTGCCCGTCTCGCTCTGGCCCCAGGCGACCAGGTGGCCGCGCCCGGCCCAGGCTGTCGCCCCGGCGAGGACCGCCCGCAGCGTCCACAGCCCGTCGCCGGGCGGGGCGTCGAGAGCCACCTCGGCCGAGGCGCCGGGGGCGAGCGGGGGCACGGCGAGGGTGCCCGAGGCGACGAGGACGCCGTCCGCCTCGTGCGACCAGCGGAACTCCAGGTGGTCCAGGCCGGTGAAGTCGTAGCCGTTGGTGACGGTGAACGTGCCGGGCGCGGTGCCCGGGGCGATGCGCACCGGCTCGACGACCTTCTTGTACTCGGCGAGGCCGGGGGACGGGGTGCGGTCCGGGAAGAGCAGCCCGTCGCACACGAAGTTCCCGTCGTGCAGCTCTTCGCCGAAGTCGCCGCCGTACGCGAAGCCCAGCTCCGGGTGGGCGAGGCCGTGGTCGATCCACTCCCAGACGAAACCGCCCTGGCAGCGCTCGTACCGCTCGAACAGCCGCTGGTACTCGCTCAGTCCGCCCGGTCCGTTGCCCATGGCGTGCCCGTACTCGCAGAGCACGAACGGCATCGCGCGCCGCCGGGCGTCCAGCTCCGGGTCCTCCAGCGGCTCCTCGGCGCGGCGTCCGATGAGCTCCACCTCGGCGTGCGACGCGTACATCCGCGAGTACAGGTCGACGTCCGCGCACGACGGGTCGCCCTCGTAGTGCAGCGGGCGGTTTGGGTCGCGCTCCCGCGTCCACCGGGCCATCGCTCCCAGGCCGGCGCCCGTGCCGCACTCGTTGCCCAGTGACCAGACGATCACCGAGGGGTGGTTCTTGTCCCGCTCGACCATCCGGGCCGCCCGGTCCAGCAGCGCGGGCGTCCAGCGCGGGTCGTCCACCGGGTTGTTCCGCCAGTCCACCTCCGCGAAGCCGTGGGTCTCCAGGTCGCATTCGTCGATCACCCAGAGGCCCAGCTCGTCGCAGAGGTCCAGGAAGGCGGGGTGCGGCGGATAGTGGCTGGTGCGGACGGCGTTGACGTTGTGCCGCTTCATCAGGACCAGATCGCGCCGCATGGTCTCCGCGTCGACCGTCCGGCCCGTCTCCGGGTGGAACTCGTGCCGGTTCACGCCCCGGAACAGCAGCCGCCGGCCGTTGACCCTCAGGACGCCGTCCTCCACGGCGACCGTACGGAAGCCGATGCGCAGCGGGACGCGCTCGCCGGGCGTCACCAGCTCCCCGTCGTACAGCCGGGGCGTCTCGGCGGTCCACGGCTCGACCGGCAGCGTCACCGTCTCGCCCGCCGCGATGTCCAGGCCGAGCCCGGGCACCAGGACCCGCCCCTCCGCACCCTCGCACTCCACCCGCAGAGTCCCCGAGCCGGTGCGGTGGTCGTAACCGGCGTGCACGAAGAAGTCGCCGGGCGCCCCCGCCGGGCGGTGCAGCAGCGTCACGTCCCGGAAGATCCCGGGCAGCCACCACTGGTCCTGGTCCTCCAGATAGCTGCCGGACGACCAGGCGTGCACCCGTACCGCGAGAACGTTGGCACCCGGCCGCAGCAGCTCGCCCACGGCGAACTCGTGCGGCAGCCGCGAACCCTTGAAATCGCCCAGCTCCACCCCGTTCAGCCACACCCGGGCGGCCGACTCCACCCCGTCGAACCGCAGCACGCTCCCGCCGCCGTCCGGCCAGTCGCCGGGCAGCTCGAAGACCCGCAGATGGTCGCCGGTCGGATTCTCCGACGGCACCCTCGGCGGATCGACCGGGAACGGATAGACGACATTCGTGTACGCGGGTGCCCCGCCCGCCCCCTGAAGCACCCAGTGCCCCGGCACGGCGACCGCCGCCCAGCCCGAGGCGTCGAAATCCGGCCGTACGAACGAGGTGTCCTCGCCGTCCGCGCGCGGCGAGAGCCGGAAGGCCCAGCGGCCGTTAAGCGACAGTCGCCGGGCGTCGGACTCCGCGTACCAGGAACGCGGCGGCAGACAACCGGTGCCGGGGGACGGACTCTCGTACCAGGTGAGCGAGTCGGTGTCGGTGCGGCGCATGCGTCTCCTCGGTCGACGGGACCCTCCGCGATCACGCTAATGAGCGAAGAACCGGTTCACCATGGGCGGTCGGGGAGAGGACCGGTTCATCGAGGCCGAACCGCTCGCCCGCCGCACCGGGGCGGGCCGCACAACGGCACAAGCCCCACGATTCCCGAGGAATCGTGGGGCTTGTGATGGGTGTCCGAGGGGGGACTTGAACCCCCACGCCCGATAAAGGGCACTAGCACCTCAAGCTAGCGCGTCTGCCATTCCGCCACCCGGACAAGGTGTCTGTCTCGCGGGCCTCGCCCGTTCCGACGTGGAAAACCATAGCAAACATTGGAGGGTGCTCGATCACGCCCGGTCCCGTGTGAAGGGCGCATGACGAGGCGCGGGGGGCCTTGGGTGTGCGGGCGGCGCGCGGGAGGATGAGGGGGAGCACCACGGCGAGAGGGAAGGAACCAGCGTGAGCGAGAGCAATGCGGCCCGGAGCGGCTCGGGCGAGACCGCCGAGAACGAGGTGGTGGACCTCTGTCGTGACCTGATCCGGATCGACACCAGCAATTACGGCGACCACTCCGGGCCCGGCGAGCGGGCGGCCGCCGAATACGTGGCCGAGAAGCTGGCCGAGGTCGGGCTCGAACCGAAGATCTTCGAGTCCCACAAGGGCCGTGCGTCGACCGTGGCGCGGATCGAGGGCGAGGACCCGTCCCGCCCGGCCCTGCTGATCCACGGCCACACCGACGTCGTCCCGGCCAACGCGCACGACTGGACGCACCACCCGTTCTCCGGCGAGATCGCGGACGGCTGCGTCTGGGGCCGGGGCGCGGTCGACATGAAGGACATGGACGCGATGACGCTGGCGGTGGTGCGCGAGCGCATGCGCAGCGGCCGCAAGCCCCCGCGCGACATCGTGCTCGCCTTCCTCGCGGACGAGGAGGCGGGGGGCACGTACGGCGCCCGCTACCTCGTGGACAAGCACCCCGACCTGTTCGAGGGCGTCAACGAGGCGATCGGCGAGGTCGGCGGGTTCTCGTTCACCGTCAACGAGAACCTGCGGCTGTACCTCGTGGAGACGGCGCAGAAGGGCATGCACTGGATGCGCCTGACCGTGGACGGCACGGCCGGACACGGCTCCATGACCAACGACGACAACGCGATCACCGAGCTGTGCGAGGCGGTCGGCCGGCTCGGCCGGCACACCTGGCCGGTCCGGGTGACCAAGACCGTGCGGTCCTTCCTGGACGAGCTGTCGGACGCGCTCGGCACCCCGCTGGACCCGGAGGACATGGAGGCCACCCTCGCCAAGCTGGGCGGCATCGCCAAGATGGTCGGCGCCACCCTGCGCAACTCCGCCGCCCCCACCATGCTCGGCGCCGGCTACAAGGTCAACGTGATCCCCGGACAGGCCACCGCCCACGTCGACGGACGGTTTCTGCCCGGTTACGAGGAGGAGTTCCTGGCCGACCTCGACCGCATCCTCGGCCCGCGCGTCCGGCGCGAGGACGTGCACGGCGACAAGGCGCTGGAGACCGACTTCGACGGCGCCCTCGTGGACGCCATGCAGACCGCCCTGAAGGCCGAGGACCCGATCGCCCGCGCCGTCCCGTACATGCTCTCCGGCGGCACGGACGCCAAGTCCTTCGACGACCTGGGCATCCGCTGCTTCGGCTTCGCCCCGCTGAAGCTCCCGCCGGAGCTCGACTTCGCGGGCATGTTCCACGGCGTGGACGAGCGCGTTCCGGTCGAGGGGCTGAAGTTCGGCGCCCGGGTCCTGGACCGTTTCATCGACCACAGCTGACCCGCGAGGGCGTAAATCGCCAGGGTGTACGCCTCTCACCGGAACGAGTGAATGGGGCGTTCAGCTCGTAGCCCCCTTACTTCCTCCTCGTTACAGGAGGTGCGGTCCGCGGCTGGGACCGCGCTTTGCCAACTAGGAGGAATCATGATCAAGAAGATCGCCGCCGCCGCGGCTGTCACCGGTAGCCTGGTGCTCGCCGGCGCGGGCATGGCCGTCGCCGACTCGGGTGCCCAGGGTGCCGCCATCGGCAGCCCCGGCGTGCTCTCGGGCAACGTCATCCAGGTTCCGGTCCACGTTCCCGTGAACGTGTGCGGCAACACGATCAACGTGATCGGGCTGCTGAACCCGGCCTTCGGCAACGTCTGCGTCAACGACTGACGTTGCGCTTCAACCCGTAAGGGTTTGAGCCCGCTCGGCCCCGGACCGCACTCCACGCGCTCCGGGGCCGTCGGGTCCTTTGCCTCCGCACGGTAGTCCGGGGGTACTCCGGAAGGTAGAAGGCAGGAAACACCTATGCGACAGGTCACGCGAAACGGCCTGATCACCATGGCGGCCGCGGGTGGCGTTCTCGCCCTCGGCGGCGGCTACGCGCACGCCGACGCGGGAGCGGTCGGCGGCGCTTCGAATTCCCCGGGGGTGGTTTCAGGGAATTCGGTGCAGATCCCGGTCAGCGTGCCGGTGAACGTCTGCGGAAACTCCGTGAGCGTCGTCGGACTGCTCAACCCGGCCGTCGGAAACGCCTGCGGAAACGGTTCGGACGGCGCGTCCGCCGGCCGCTCCGGCGCCGCCTCGGGCACCTCCGGCAACCACGCCGGCAACCGGTCGTCCGACGACCGGACGCGGGGGATGAAGCCGGGCACCGGAAAGCACCGGGCCGGCGGCGGCAACGGCGGCGGGGCCACCGCCCAGGGGACCACCCAGGGATCGCCCGGTCTGCTCTCGGGCAACCAGATCCAGGCGCCCATCGACATTCCGGTCAACGTCTGCGGCAACAGCATCGACGTCGTCGGCCTGCTGAACCCGGCGATCGGCAACACGTGCGAGAACGAGAGCACGCCGCCGGTCGACGTTCCGGAGCCTCCTCCGGTCCGCCACGTCACGCCGCCGACGCCCGAGAAGCCCACTCCGAACACGCCGGAGCCGCAGACCGTGCCGGAGGCGCCGCAGCTCGCCCACACCGGCGCGGGCGGGCTCGACCTGCTCATTCCGGCCAGCGCGGGCCTGCTGCTGGCCGGCGCGGGCACGGTGCTCTACCGCCGCGCGAAGGCCGCCGCCTGACGGCAGCGCTGCACCGGCGAGCACGCAGAGCAGGAAACGGGCCCCGCGATCGCGGGGCCCGTTTCGTGTGCTCGGACGTTCTGCGGCCGGTCCTTCCGGCTCACCACGTGGCCCGTAGCTGACGGATGATCCGGCGGCGCAGCCGCACGCGGCGGCTGCCGTCCCGGCGCAGCGTCAGACGGTCCAGTTCCCAGTGCCCGTACTCGGCATGGTCGGTCAACAGGCGGGCCGTGTCCTTCCGGGACACCCCGCGTGGCACGTACACATCGACAAATTCGTATTCCGGCATCGAATCCATTGTGCGGGCAAGGCCCCGGTACGGATAGCGTCTGCCTCATGTCTGATGCTGCGCAGCCCACCGCTGCCGAGGTACGCGCCGCCGCCGATGCGGTCAAAGCCGCGATCGACCACCACCTCGCGGCGGTCGAACGCCGGTCGGGGGACGATGATCCCGCTGTCTACGACGCGTTCAACGCACTGGCCGCCGCCGCCGAGGTCTACGACGAACTCCTCTACGACCGCCACGACGAGGTCACCCCGTTCGAGATCCCGGGGGAGCAGGACGCCCTGCCGCCCTACAACGGACCCGACGAGCCGCACGCCCTCAGCGTGCTGATCCGCCGCGACTACGCGGTGGTGGAGCCCCAGCGGCTGCTGGCCCAGGCCCAGCGCCTCGCCGACGCCGACCCGGACGAGCGGGAGGACGCCGGGGCGGCGCTCGTCGGCAACAGCGTGCACGCGGCGCTCGGGGTGCTCTTCGGGGAGTACGAGGCCGACGAGATCGCCTCCCGGCACACGGAGTTCGGCCTGGAGGAGGGCGACTCCACGCTCTGGGTCGCCGCGGCGGACGAACTCCCCGATCCGGGGGAGTGGCTGGCCGCCCCGTTCGACGACGCCGACCCTGAGCTGGTGGTCTGCCGCTTCGACGTCAGCGCGGTCTTCGACGACGACGACCTCGATGACGACACGGAGGGACCGGGGCACCCCGCCGGCTGACCGCCGCAGCCCCCGGAGGGCCCCCACGGACGCGCCAGGCGTACGCGGGGGCCCTCCGGCCGTCTCACCGCTCCGCGGGCTCCTGGGCTTCCTGGGACGCCTCCAGCAGGGCCCGCAGGCGCGTGCTGCGCTCCTGGGCGGGCACCTCGGCCACCGCGCGCGGCAGGGCCTGGTCGACGCCGTGCACCACGGAGAGATGGCGCTCGCCCCGGCCGAACGCGGTGTAGACCCACGGCCGGCTCAGCCCGCGCGCTGCGTCGCCCGGCAGTACCACGACGGCCGCCGGCCACCGCATCCCGGCCGCCTGGTGGGCACTGAGCGCCCACGCGTGGCGCACCGAGTCCGCCACCTGCTCCTGCGGTACGACGACGGGGGTCCCCGCACAGTCCAGGTGCAGCCCCTCCGCGTCCGCCGACACCACCACACCGGGCACCGTCCGCCCCGGCGCCGGGACATGGGCGACCCGGTCGCCCGGGTCGAACCCGCCGAAGCGGCCGGGGCCCGGGTTGAGCCGCTGCTTCAGGGCCTCGTTCAGCGCGCGGGTGCCCGCCGCGCCGCCGTGGCCCACCGTGATGACCTGGGTGTCCTCGGACGGCACCCCGATGGCGCGCGGCACCGAGTCGGCGACGAGCTGCACCGTGCGGTGCACCGCCTCGCCCGCCTCCCGGACCGGGACGATGACGACCTCCTTGCCGGGCGCCGCCACCTGGTTCAGCTCACCGATGCCGATGCCCGAGACCAGCTCGCCGATCGGTCCGGCGTCCGGGGTGCGGGAGACGACGCGGGGGCAGGCGCGGGCGGCCAGCACATCGGCGAACACCTGCCCGGCGCCCGCCGAGCCGAGCACGCCCGGGTCGCCGCTGAGGACCAGGCGGACGCCGTCGGCCAGGGACTCCACCAGCATCGCGGCGGTCTCCACGTCCAGCTGGGGCGCGTCCAGCACGACGAGCAGGTCGAGCGCGAGCGCGCCCTCCTCGTCCCGCCCCGGCCCCTCGGCGCCCGACAGCAGCCCGGCGAGCGTGACGGCCGCCTCCGGGGCGCCGATGTCCTCGGCGAGCCTCCGGCGGCCGTCCACACTGTGCGCGGCGCCCAGGGCGCGCAGGCCGAGCCCCCGGGCGGCGGCGATCAGGGCGGCCGGCTCGGCCCGGGCCGCCTCGCCGCCCGTGTGCGCGACGAGGCCGTGGGCGGCGGCCGCGCGGATCAGCTCGGCGGCCGAGGGGGAGGGCGCGGCGGCGGACGCCTCCGACCAGTCCGCCTCCTTGTCGCCGCCGTTGACCAGCCGGGCCAGCCCGTCGGCGAGGCTCTCCTCCGCCAGGGCGTACCGGTCGAGGCCGAGGAGCACGGGGCCCGGAGCGACGGCCTCGGCCGCCTCCTCGTCGCCCTGCTCCTGCTCCTCCGGACCGTCCTGGAAGACCAGCACGACGCCCTCCGCGACGGCGTGCTGCACGGCTGCCTCGGGGTCGCTCACGCCCCGGCCGGCCAGCGCCTCGCGCACCCGGTCGGCGTCCAGCGCGGTGTGGCCCCGGAGCGCGGCCTGCTCCAGGACCCAGCCGGTCAGGGCGGCGGTGCGGCGCTCGTCGTCCGGGCCGGCCGCCGCGCCGAGCAGCGCCCGGGCGAAGCCGTCCGCCTGGTCGGGCCCGACGCCGGGCAGGGCCAGCAGCTGCCAGGGGTCCTCGCGCAGGAGCTCGGCGGCCCGGTCCCCGAGCAGCGCTGCGGCGGACCGGCCCAGGGCGGCGGGGGCACCGCCGGCGGCCAGCACGGCCGCCACGGCGGTGACGCTCTCGGGCGAGGCGGCCCGGGGTGCGGGGGCCTGTTCCCGCACCGGGGCGGGGGCGGGGGCCGTCGTCGTCCGGCGGGCGGGCGCCGGTGCGGGCGAGTCGTAGAACGCGGTGGCGGGCTTCTGCCCGCCCTCCACGGCCCGGACGGCCGCCAGCAGATCGGCGGCGGTCCCGCTCAGCTTCCCCCCGGCCTCGATGGGCCCGTCCTTCTCGGCCTTCCGCTTCTCGATCCGCTCCCGCAATTCCCGCTGAGCGGCGATCTCGGCCTCGGCCTCGGAAAGCGCGGGGGCGCCTCCGGCGCCGGCCTCCGGACCGGGGGCCCCCTCCGGCGCCTCGCCCGCCACGGCGTCGGCCGCAGGCCCGGTCCCCTCGCCGTCCCCACCGGCCGAGGCACCCTCGTCGGCCCCCGGCTCGCTCGCCGGGTCAGCGGGTGCGCCCATGCCGGCCACAGCATCGGCATCGGCCTCCGCGCCGTCGTCGGCCGCCGGCCCGGCCCCGTCGCCGTCCGTACCGTCCGAGGCGCCCGCGTCCGCTCCGGTGCTCCGGCCGCCCGCGTCGGCCGCCGCGCTGCCGTCGGCCGAAGGCCCCGCCTCCTCGCCGTCCGAGGCGCCCGCGTCGGGCTCAGCGCGGGGGCCGTCGTGCGCGTCGTCGCCGTCCGGCGCTTCGTCCGCCGCCGCGCCCGCGCCGGCCACGGCGTCGGCCGCCGGGCCGACCTCCGGCTCGCTCGCCGCGTCAGCGGTTTCGTCGGTGGCCGGGGGGCCGGGGGATTCTCCCCGGGGTAGCGCGGTCACAGCGTGCTCCAGTCCTGGTCGGGATAGCGGTGCACGGGCGCCGACACATCGTCCAGCGCCTGGCAGATCTCGTCAGGAAGACTAAGCGTCTCCACTGACAACGCCTCCGTCAGCTGCTGCGCGTTGCGCGCGCCGACGATCGGAGCCGCGACCCCGGGCCGGTCCCGGACCCAGGCCAGGGCGACCTGTACGGGCGTGGTGGCCAGCCCGTCGGCGGCGGTCGACACCGCGTCCACGATGCGGCTCGCCGCGTCGTCCAGATACGGCTCGACGAAGGGGGCGAGCAGTTCGGACGCGCCGCGCGAGTCGGACGGTGTGCCCGTGCGGTACTTGCCCGTCAGCACGCCCCGGCCCAGCGGCGACGAGGGCAGCAGCCCGACACCGAGGTCGAGCGCGGCGGGCAGCACCTCGCGTTCCACGCCGCGCTGGAGCAGCGAGTACTCCATCTGCGTCGCGGCGAGCCGGGTCCGCGTCCCGGGCGCGGCGAGCTGCCAGGTCGCCGCCTTCGCGAGCTGCCAGCCGCAGAAGCCGGACACCCCGGCATAGCGGGCGCGCCCGGAGGACACCGCGAGGTCCAGCGTCTGGAGCGTCTCCTCCAGCGGGGTCTCCGGATCGAACGCGTGGAGCTGCCACAGGTCCACGTAATCCGTGCCGAGCCGGCTCAGCGAGGCGTCGAGCGCCGCCAGCAGGTGCCCGCGCGAGGCGTCGACCCTGCGGTACGGGTCGGCGACGCTGCCCGCCTTGGTCGCGATGACCAGGTCGCGCCTGGGCACCAGGCCGTCCACGAGCTGCCCGAGCAGATACTCGGCCTCGCCGCCCCCGTACACATCGGCCGTGTCGACCAGCGTGCCGCCCGCCTCCCAGAACACCTTCAGCTGCTCCGCAGCGTCGTGCTCGTCGGTGTCCCGGCCCCAGGTGAGGGTGCCGAGCCCGATCCTGGACACACGAAGGCCGGTGCGGCCCAGATGCCTCTGCTCCATGGGCGCTGAGATTACAACCGGCGTGGGGCGGCCCCCTGCCGGATCAACTTCCCGCGCGCTAGAGTCCGGAACTCAGGGACGTTACTGATCGGTAAGGGGTTCGGCTATGCGGCTCGGCATCAATCTCGGCTACTGGGGCGCGGGAATGGACGGCGACAATCTCGCCGTCGCACAGGAGGCCGACCGGCTCGGCTACGACGTCTGCTGGGCGGCCGAGGCGTACGGCTCCGACGCGCCGACCGTGCTGGCCTGGGTGGCGGCGCAGACGGAGTCCATCGACGTCGGCTCCGCCATCCTCCAGATCCCGGCGCGCCAGCCCGCGATGACGGCCATGACGGCGGCCACGCTCGACTCCCTGTCGGGCGGCCGGTTCCGCCTCGGCCTCGGTGTGTCGGGCCCGCAGGTCTCCGAGGGCTGGTACGGCGTCAAGTTCGACAAGCCGCTGGCCCGCACCCGCGAGTACGTGGACATCGTCCGCAAGGCGATGACCCGCGAGCGGCTTTCGTACGAGGGCGAGCACTGGACGCTCCCGCTGCCGGACGGCCCGGGCAAGCCGCTCAAGCTGACCGTGCACCCGCAGCGCGAGCACATCCCGCTCTACATCGCCGCGATCGGCCCGAAGAACCTGGAGCAGACCGGCGAGATCGCCGACGGCGCCCTGCTGATCTTCCCGTCGGCCGAGCACCTGGAGGAGACCGCGGTCAGCCATCTGCGGGCCGGCCGCGAGAAGGCGGGCAAGACGATGGAGGGCTTCGACGTCTGCCCGACCGTCCCGCTCGCCATCGGCGACGACATCCCCGGCCTCGCGGACATGTTCCGCCCCTACACCGCGCTGTACGTCGGCGGCATGGGCAGCGCCAAGCAGAACTTCTACAACCGGCTCGCGCAGCGCATGGGGTACGAGAAGGAGGCCGCCGAGATCCAGGAGAAGTACCTCTCCGGCGACAAGAGCGGCGCGGCGGCCGCCGTACCGCACCAGCTGATCGACCAGACCACGCTGCTCGGGTCCGTGGAGCGCATCTCCGAGCGCATGCAGGCGTACGCGGAGGTGGGGGTCACGACCCTGACCCTGGCACCGGCCGGCTTCACCCTGGACGAGCGGATCGCGGCGCTCCGGGCCGGCACGGACGCGCTGGAGCGCGCCGGGCTCGCGTAACGCGGAAGAGGCTCTGCGGCCGTGGTGGGGGCTCGGGGGTCCTCCCCGCCACGGCCGTCACGGGGAACAACGCGGGCGGCGCGGCGGGGTTACGGGTCCACGCAAAAACGGTTCGCCCGCCGCGATCCGGCCCGCACCGTCGCTCCCGCGCCACCCGTTCGGCCCAGCGCCTGTTGCCCGCCCCGCCCCGCCGCATTTGACTGGCGCTCGGCGGCGCCGGCACGGAGGTGGCAGTGATGCTCTCGGCAAAGAACCTGTTCCAGGAGATCCTCGACAACGACGACTCGTTCCGGCTGTTCTGCTCCATCGCGGCCAGCGGCGAGTCCCAGGGCGGCTGGGAGAACGGCCGGATCGCGGCCCTCGTCCCCGCGAGCCAGCGCCCGCTGGCCCCCAAGATCGCCCGGCACGGGGCCGACGAGGACAAGCACGGCAGGATCTTCAACGCCCTGCTCAAGAAGCGCGGCCTGGCCCCCGGGCCCGTCCCCCCGGACACCGACTACACGATGCTCCTGGAGCGTCACGGCATCGGACTCGCGCACGAGCAGCTGGGCCGCGACGAGCCCCTGACCGAGCGCGACATCATCACGTACCTGGCCCACAGCCGGGTCACCGAACAGCGCGCCTCCGAGCAGATGCGGCTGCTGAACAAGCACTTCGCGGACCACCCCGAGCTGGGCCGCGCGGTCCGGATGATCTCCCACGACGAGGACAACCACCTCGCGTACTGCCACGAGGAGCTGCTGCGCTTCGCGCGGGCCGGGCACGGCCGCACGATCCAGAGCATCCTGCGCGAGTGCGCGCTCGCCGAGATCCGGGTCTACCGCGACGTCAGCCTCGCCGTCATGGACCACATGGGCCGGGTGCTCGGCTGGTCCCGGGCGAAGGCCGGAGTGCTCGCCGCGGGCATCCACGCCATGTACGCGTACGAACGCCTCGGCGGCTGGCGGCGCATGGTCAGCCTGGCACCGCCGACCCGGCGCGACGCCCTCGGCGGACCCGCGACACCCGCGCCCGAGTACGCCTGAGCGGGCCGGGCGCCGTCAGAGCCAGCCGCGCCGCTTGAACTGGCGGTACAGGCCCACGACCGCCCCCGCCATCAGCAGCAGCACCACCGGGTACGAGCCCACCCACCGCAGCTCCGGCATGTGCTCGAAGTTCATCCCGTAGATCCCCGCGACCATCGTCGGCACCGCGGCCATCGCCGCCCAGGCGGAGATCTTGCGCATGTCGTCGTTCTGCCGCACCCCCATCTGCGCGAGATGCGCGGACAGGATGTCGGACAGCAGCCGGTCAAGGCCCTCCACCTGCTCGTTGGCCCGGGTCAGATGGTCCTGCACGTCCCGGAAGAACGGCTGCGCGTGCTCCTGGACGAACGGCACCCCGGCGCTCGCCAGCCGGGCCATCGGACCGGACAGCGGGACGGTCGCCCGGCGGAATTCCAGCACCTGGCGCTTGAAGGTGTAGATGCGCGCCGCGGTGTTCTTGGAGTCGTCCGTACCGCTCGGCGCGAAGACCTGCGTCTCCAGCTCCTCCAGGTCGACCTGGAGCTCGCCCGCCACGTCTATGTAGTGGTCCACGATCGCGTCGCTCACCGCGTACAGGACGGCTGTCGGCCCGTGCCGCAGCACCTCCGGCTCCGCTTCGAGACGGCGACGTACGGCGGCCAGCGGCGCGCCCTCGCCGTGCCGCACGGTCACGACGAACGAGTCGCCCATGAACACCATCAGCTCGTGCGTGGTGACCGTGTCGCTGTCGTGGTCGTACAGGACCGGTTTGATCACCGCGAACAGCGAGTCGTCGTACACCTCCAGCTTCGGCCGCTGATGGGCGGAGAGGGCGTCCTCCACGGCCAGCGGGTGCAGCCCGAACTCGTGGCTGACGAGGTCGAACTCCTTCTCCGTCGGCTCGTGCAGGCCGATCCAGAGGAACGCGTCGCCGGACTCCCGCGCCTGGGCGAGCGCGTCGGAGAAATCGGCGGGGCCCTCGGTCCGGCGTCCGTCGCGGTAAATGGCGCAGTCGACAATCACGGCGCGCATTCTTCCCTGAGTGCGGCCCGGTATGCACCTTTGGCCCCGCCGGGAAACCGGGCGGCGCCCGTACGCTGGACGGCATGCCCACCCTGATCCTCGTACGCCACGGACGCTCCACCGCCAACACGGCCGGGGTGCTCGCGGGCCGGACCCCCGGCGTCGCCCTCGACGAGCGCGGCGCCGCGCAGGCCGCCGCGCTCCCCGGACGGCTGGCCGCACTGCCGCTCGCCGCCGCCGTCAGCAGCCCCCTGCAACGCTGCCGGGAGACCCTGGAACCCCTGCTGGCCGCCCGCCCGGACCTGCCGCTGCACATCGAGGACCGGATCAGCGAGTGCGACTACGGCGACTGGTCGGGCCGCAAGCTCGCCGAGCTCACCGACGAACCGCTGATGACCGTGGTCCAGCAGCACCCCTCCGCCGCCGCCTTCCCCGGCGGCGAGTCGATGCGCGCGATGCAGGCCCGCGCCGTCGACGCGGTACGGGAGTGGAACGCGCGGATCGAGGCGGAGCACGGCGAGAACGCCGCGTACGTCATGTGCTCGCACGGCGACATCATCAAGTCCCTCGTCGCCGACGCGCTCGGCATGCATCTGGACCTCTTCCAGCGCGTTCACGCCGACCCGTGCTCGGTCACCGCGATCCGCTACACGAGGCTCCGCCCCTATCTGGTGCGGCTCGGCGACACGGGCGACCTCGCCGGACTCGCGCCCCGCGAACCGGGCCCGGACGCCGGTGCCGCCGGGGACGCGGCGGTGGGGGGCGGCGCTGGGGCGCCGTGATCGCCGCGCGCAGTAGGGTGGTCGCGCCGTAGAACGCTTTCCGAGGCTCCGGCCCACCCCCATCTGCCCGTCGACTCTCAAGGGAGACAGGACGTGTCCCGTCAGGTGTTCCTCTACGACCCCCCGGACCGCTTCGTGGCCGGCACGGTCGGGCTGCCTGGGCGCCGTACGTTCTTCCTGCAGGCATCCTCAGGCGGACGTGTCACCAGCGTGGCCCTGGAGAAGACCCAGGTCTCCGCGCTCGCCGAGCGCGTGGACGAACTGCTCGACGAGGTCGTACGCCGCACCGGCGGCAACTCGCCGGTGCCCGCGGTCGCCCCGATGGACGTCACGGACACCGCGCCGCTCGACGTCCCCGTCGAGGAGGAGTTCCGCGTCGGCACCATGGCGCTCGCCTGGGACGGCGAGGAGCAGCGCATGATCGTGGAGGCGCAGGCCCTGGTCGAGCTGGACGCCGACTCCGTCGAGGACCTGGCCGAGGCCGAGGAGCGGCTGCTCCAGGACGAGGAGAACGGCCCGCCGATGCTCCGCGTCCGGCTCACCGGCGCCCAGGCCCGCGCCTTCGCCAAGCGCGCCCTGGACGTGGTCAACGCCGGCCGCCCGCCCTGCCCGCTGTGCAGCCTGCCGCTCGACCCGGAAGGACACGTATGCCCGCGCCAGAACGGATACCGCCGGGGCGCCTGAGCGACGCGGAGCAGGTCGCCCTGCTGGCCGAGGGCACGCTCACCGTCCTCGGGCAGGTCCGCGGCGCCTCCAACGCGGTGCTGTACTGCTCCGTCGCCCACGAGGGCGAGGAGGCGTACTGCGTGTACAAGCCGGTGGCCGGCGAGCAGCCGCTCTGGGACTTCCCCGACGGCACCCTCGCCCAGCGCGAGGTGGCCGCCTACGAGGTCTCCGAGGCCATGGGCTGGGGGCTGATCCCGCCGACCGTGCTGCGGGACGGGCCGTACGGCCAGGGCATGTGCCAGCTGTGGATCGAGGCCGAGGAGCCGGGCGAGGACGAGCCCGGGCTGCTCGCGCTGGTCGAGGACGAGGAGCCCGGCGAGGGCTGGAAGGCCGTCGCGTTCGCCGAGGTGGGGGAGGGCAGGACCGCCCTGCTGGTGCACGCGGACGACCCCCGGCTGCGGCGGCTCGCCGTCCTGGACGCCGTCATCAACAACGGCGACCGCAAGGGCGGCCACCTGCTGCCCGCGCCCGGCGGCCGGCTCTACGGCATCGACCACGGGGTGACCTTCAACGCCGACGACAAGCTGCGCACCCTGCTCTGGGGCTGGGCGGGCGAACCGCTGACCGCCGAGGCCGTCGAGGTCCTGGACCGGCTGGCCGCCGCACTGGAGCCCGGGGCCCCGCTGCTCACCCGGCTGGCCGAACTCATCACGGCGGCCGAGATCGAGGCCCTGCGGGCCCGCGTGGCCGGCCTGCGGGAGACCGGGCTGCACCGGGAGCCCAGCGCCGAGTGGCCCGCCATCCCCTGGCCGCCCGTCTGACGGCCGGTCCGCCCCGATGCACGCCGTGCGCGGCGGCGCAAGAGTGCCTCTTCGGTCAGGATGACCCCTCCGGTTCGTATCCGGAAGCCGCATCCGGTTACGCTCGTGGCATGCATGCCTGGCCCGCTTCTGAGGTCCCCGCCCTGCCCGGCAAGGGCCGCGACCTTCGGATCCACGACACCGCGACCGGCGGACGGATCACCCTTGACCCCGGTCCCGTCGCCCGCATCTACGTCTGCGGCATCACGCCGTACGACGCGACCCACATGGGTCATGCGGCGACCTACAACGCGTTCGACCTCGTGCAGCGCGTGTGGCTCGACACCAAGCGGCAGGTTCACTATGTCCAGAACGTGACGGACGTGGACGACCCGCTGCTGGAGCGGGCCGTGCGCGACGGACAGGACTGGACCGAGCTCGCGGAGCGCGAGACGGCCCTGTTCCGCGAGGACATGACCGCACTCCGCATGCTCCCGCCGCGCCACTACATCGGCGCCGTCGAGGCGATACCCGGCATCGTGCCGCTCGTCGAACGGCTCCGTGACGCGGGCGCCGCC
Organism: Streptomyces sp. NPDC097595; assembly: GCF_044761525.1. NCBI lineage: Bacteria > Bacillati > Actinomycetota > Actinomycetes > Kitasatosporales > Streptomycetaceae > Streptomyces > Streptomyces sp. NPDC097595. Next base: position 125,824 of record NZ_JBIWCN010000021.1, read on the forward strand.
TACGAGCTCGACGGCGACATCTACTTCTCCGTCGACACCGACCCGCACTTCGGCGAGGTGTCGAACCTCGACGCCGAGGCCATGCGCCTGCTCTCCGCCGAACGCGGCGGCGACCCGGAGCGCCCCGGCAAGAAGAACCCGCTCGACCCCATGCTCTGGATGGCCGCCCGCGAGGGCGAGCCCAGCTGGGACGGCGGCTCCCTCGGCGCCGGACGCCCCGGCTGGCACATCGAGTGCGTGGCCATCGCCCTCGACCACCTTGGCATGGGCTTCGACGTCCAGGGCGGCGGCTCCGACCTGGCCTTCCCGCACCACGAGATGGGCGCCTCGCACGCCCAGGTGCTCACCGGCGAGCACCCCTTCGCCCAGGCGTACGTGCACGCCGGCATGGTCGCTCTGGACGGCGAGAAGATGTCCAAGTCCAAGGGCAACCTCGTCTTCGTCTCCGCGCTCCGCCGCGACGGCGTGGACCCGGCCGCGATCCGCCTGGCCCTGCTCGCCCACCACTACCGCTCCGACTGGGAGTGGACCGACCAGGTGCTCGCCGACGCGGTGGCCCGGCTCGACCGCTGGCGCGCCGCCGTCTCCCGCCCGGACGGGCTGTCCGCCGACGCCCTGGTCGAGGAGGTCCGCGCGGCCCTCGCCGACGACCTGGACGCCCCGGCCGCGCTGGCCGCGGTGGACCGCTGGGCCGAGCGGCAGACCGCCGAGGGCGGTACGGACGAGGGGGCGCCCGGCCTCGTCTCCCGTGCCGTGGACGCCCTCCTCGGCGTGGCCCTGTAGTTCATTTTCGTAACTCTCCGTCGTAGCAACCGACTTCACCGGCCCCGGACTTCTTCATGAAGTTCGGGGCCGGTTCCGTTTTGTCCATGGTCAAATGCTCGGTGCTGCGCTAAAAGCGCTCTATGCAATCATCAACGCGCATCAGATCGGCGGTAGTTGCAGCGCTGCTGGGACTCCTCGCCGTACTCACCGGACCGGGTGCCGCCCGCGCCGACGACACGGCGGAGCCCGCCGGGGCGACGGTCGGCGATCTCACCGGCTTCGCGGCCGACGGGGCCGTGTACCGCCTGACGGCGGGGGCGGCGAAGGCCAGGGTCAGCTTCGTCTCTGAGGAGACCTTCCGCATCGAACTCGCCCCCGAGGGCACCTTCGAGGACCCCGCCGGCGACGCCATCGTGCTGCCGCAGGGCACCCCGCCGCGCACCCGCTGGAAGGAGCGCGGCGACCGCTACGAGCTGTCCACCCGGAGCGTCACCCTCCGTGTCTACAAGTCGCCTTTGCGGTTCGCCCTCTATCGGGCGGACGGCAGCCGGGTCTGGTCCGAGGCGAAGGGGCTGAGCTGGGACGCCGAGCAGACCACCCAGACCCTGGCGCGCGGCGCCGACGAGCAGTTCTACGGCGCCGGCATGCAGAACGGCCGGGGCAACACCTCGCACCGGGACAAGACCGTCGAGGTGGGCGTCGACTACAACTGGGACGACGGCGGCCACCCCAACTCGGTGCCGTTCTACCTCTCGTCGGCCGGCTACGGCGTCTTCCGCAACACCTTCGCGCCCGGCACCTACGCCTTCAACGACCCGGTGACCACCAGCGAGAAGGAGCGGCGCTTCGACGCGTACTACTTCGCCGGTGACAGCGCCAAGGACGTGATCGGCCAGTACACGCAGCTCACCGGCAAGCCCTTCCTGCCGCCCGTCTACGGCATGGAGATCGGCGACGCCGACTGCTATCTGCACAACGCCAACCGGGGCGAGCGCCACACCCTGGACGCGCTGAAGGTCGCCGACGGCTACCTCGACAACGACATGCCGAACGGCTGGATGCTCGTCAACGACGGCTACGGCTGCGGTTACGAGGATCTCGCCGAGACAGCGAAGGGCCTCCAGGACCGGGGCATGCAGGCCGGCCTCTGGACCGAGGACGGCATCGACAAGCTGGCCGACCAGGTCAAGGCCGGGCAGCGGGTCGCCAAGCTGGACGTCGCCTGGGTCGGCGACGGTTACAAGTTCGCGCTCGACGGCTGCAAGGACGCGTACCAGGGCATCGAGGCCAACAGCGACGCGCGCGGCTTCACGTACGCCCCCGAGAGCTGGTCCGGCGCGCAGCGCTGCGGGGTCCAGTGGTCCGGCGACCAGTACGGCACCTGGGACTACATCCGCTGGCAGATCCCGACCTACGCGGGCGCCACGATGTCCGGCCTCGCCTACACCACGGGCGACGTCGACGGCATCTTCGGCGGCAGCGCCAAGACGTACACCCGTGACCTCCAGTGGAAGATGTTCCTGGGGACCACGATGACCATGGACGGCTGGGCGGCCAGCGACAAGCAGCCCTTCCGCTACGGCGAGCCGTACACCTCCATCAACCGCGACTACCTCAAGCTCAAGGAGTCGCTGCTGCCCTACCAGTACTCCTACGCGCACGAGGCGACCAAGACCGGTGTCGGCATGGTCCGCCCGCTGGTCCTGGAGTACCCGGACGACCCGAAGGCCGCGACCGACGCCGCGAAGTACGAGTTCATGTCGGGCGAGGACTTCCTCGTCGCCCCGGTCTACGAGGACAGCACCGAGCGCGACGGCATCTACCTGCCGAAGGGCACCTGGACCGACTACTGGACCGGGCGCACCTACCAGGGCCCCGTCACCCTCGACGACTACAGCGCCCCGCTGGACACCCTGCCGCTGTTCGTGAAGGCCGGGGCGAGCGTGCCGATGTGGCCGGGCATCCGCTCGTACACCGACCGCACCGCCGGCTCCCCGCTGGCCTGGGACATCTACCCGCAGGGCCGCTCCTCGTTCACGCTGTACGAGGACGACGGCGTGACCCGCGAGCACCGCGACGGCGCGTACGCCACCCAGACCGCCGACGTCCGCGCACCCTCCCTGGGCTCCGGCGACGTCACCGTGGACATCGGCGCGAGCAAGGGGAGGTTCAAGGGCAAGCAGACCAGCCGCCCGTACGAGTTCACCGTGCACACCGGCTCCGAGCCGAGCGCGGTCCAGCTGAAGGGCAACCTGCCCCGGCTCACCTCGGCCGCCGCGTACGCGAAGGCGAAGCAGGGCTGGTTCTACGACCGGGACGACCGGGGCGGCGTGGTGAAGATCAAGACCGCACCGCTGCCCACGGACCGGAAGTTCTCCGTGAAGCTCAAGCACACCAGCGCGGTCGGCGGCCGGAACGCCGCCGCCACGGCCTCCGTCACCGCCCCGCGCGGCCAGGAGACCGGCGCGGGCGCCCCGAGCACCGTCGCCGTCGACGTCACGGCGGGCCGGGCCGACGTCACGGACGCGTCCGTCACGCTCGACGTCCCGAAGGGCTGGCAGGCCACCCCCGCCGCGCCCGTGAAGCGGATACCCGCGGGCACCACCCGCCGCGTCGAGGTCCGGGTCACCCCGGCGAAGGACGCGAAGGCGGGCGAGCAGCGGCTGACCGCCCTCGCCCGCTACCGGTCGGCGGGTGAGTCCCGCACCGCCACGGAGCGGCTGGCGGTCTCCGTCATGCCGGCGCCGCCCACCGGTGAGACCTGGGCGAGCGACATGGAGTGGCTGAACGCGGTCAACGGCTACGGCCCCGCCGAACGGGACCGCAGCAACGGCGAGTCGGGCGCGGCCGACGGGCACCCGCTCACGCTGGCCGGGAAGACGTACGAGAAGGGGATCGGCACCCACGCCGACTCCGACATCGAGGTCTACCTCGGCGGGCAGTGCTCCCGGTTCACCGCGGATGCCGGCATCGACGACGAGATCAACGGGTACGGCGAGGTCGCGTTCTCCGTGGAGGCCGATGGCAAGGTGCTGTGGACCTCGCCGAAGGTGACCGGCGCGTCGGAGACCGTACCGGTCGACGTGGCGCTCGACGGGGCACGGCACGTACGCCTGAAGGTCACGGACACGAACGGGTCCAAGACCGGTGACCACGGCGACTGGGGCGCGGCGCGCTTCGTCTGCTCCTGAATGACGGTCGCACAGCGCAGGAGCCGGGCGGGTTCGCACCCGCCCGGCTCCGTGCCGCACTCAGTCCTGCGACGGGGGGCCGTCGTCCGGCGCGTCGTCGTCGGGGCGGCCGTCGTCCGCGTCGCCGTCGTCCGCCCGGCTGTCGTCCGCGCGGTCGCCGGGCCCGTCGGACGGCGGGCTTACGGGGCCCGGCTGTCCAGGACCGCCCGGCTGTCCAGGACCGGCCTCCGGCCGGACCGGCTTGGGCGGTCTCGTCCGGCCGCTCGACGTGTCCCGGAGGTACGTCGCGTCGCCGCTCTCCGTGGCGTGGCCGCCGGGCGGCTGCCCGGGGCCCGGGTCGCGGCGCCGCAGATAGCGCTCGAACTCCCGGGCGATCGCCTCGCCGCTCGCCTCGGGCAGCTCGGCGGTGTCCCGCGCCTCCTCAAGCGTCTGCACGTACTCGGCCACCTCGCTGTCCTCGGCGGCCAGTTGGTCGACGCCGACCTGCCACGCCCGCGCGTCCTCCGGCAGCTCGCCGAGCGGGATGCGCAGCCCGAGCAGATCCTCTAGCCGGTTCAGCAGGGCCAGGGTCGCCTTGGGGTTGGGCGGCTGCGACACATAGTGCGGCACCGCCGCCCACAGGCTCACCGCGGGCACCCCGGCATGGGTGCACGCCTCCTGGAGGATGCCGACGATGCCGGTCGGGCCCTCGTACCTGGTCTCCTCCAGGTCCATGGTGCGGGCCAGGTCCGGATCGGACGTCACCCCGCTGACCGGGACCGGGCGGGTGTGCGGGGTGTCGCCGAGCAGCGCACCGAGCACCACGACCATCTCGACGCCCAGTTCATGCGCGAAGCCCAGGAGCTCGTTGCAGAACGAGCGCCAGCGCATGGACGGTTCGATGCCCCGGACCAGGACGAGATCGCGGGGCTTGTCCCCGCCGACGCGGACCACGGAGAGCCGGGTCGTCGGCCAGGTGATCTTGCGTACCCCGTTGTCCAGCCACACCGTCGGGCGGTTGACCTGGAAGTCGTAGTAGTCCTCGGCGTCCAGCGCCGCGAACACCTCGCCCTTCCACTCCCGGTCCAGATGCGCGACCGCTGTGGAGGCGGCGTCACCGGCGTCGTTCCACCCCTCGAACGCGGCCACCATGACCGGGTCGATCAGCTCGGGCACGCCCTCGAGCTCGATCACCCCAGCCTCCTTCCGAAGTTCCCTTGCGTACGGACCAACCTTACGGCCTGCGGCCTCCCGGACCGCAGCCCCCGTGCACGGCCGGGTGCTCGTCTGGTACAGCAGCGTACGGCCGATACATCCGAGCTGTCGGCGGAAAATTCGTGACTCTCTCTGGACTTGCGCCCTCGGGGGCGGCTATACATCGGATGACCGCAACAGAGGTCCGATGTTATTTCCCCTGGGGGCGCGCATGAGTCAGACCGTCACGGATTTCGAGGTGCACGACATCCGTTTTCCGACCTCGGAACAACTGGACGGCTCGGACGCCATGAACCCCGACCCCGACTACTCGGCCGCCTACGTCGTCCTGCGGACCGACGCCGCCGGCGCGGACGGCGAGCCGGTCGAGGGCCATGGCTTCTGCTTCACCATCGGCCGCGGCAACGAGGTCATGGCCGCCGCGATCGAGGCCCTGCGCCCTTATCTGACCGGACGCCCCGTGCCCCGTACGGCCGCCGCCCTCGGCGCCCTGTACCGGGACCTCACGCACGACTCCCAACTCCGCTGGCTCGGTCCCGAGAAGGGCGTGATGCACATGGCGGCCGGTGCGGTCGTCAACGCCGCCTGGGACCTGGCGGCCAAGCTGGCGGGCAGACCCGTCTGGGAGTTCCTGGCCGGGATGACCCCGGAGGAGCTGGTCTCCCTCGTGGACTTCCGCTACCTCACCGACGCCCTCACCCCCGACGAGGCGCTGGCCCTCCTGCGCGCCGCCGAACCGGGGCGCGCCGGACGCGCCGCCCGGCTGCGCGCCGAGGGCTACCCCGCGTACACCACCTCGCCCGGCTGGCTCGGCTACTCCGACGACAAGCTGGTCCGGCTCGCCAAGCAGGCCGTGGCCGACGGCTTCACCCAGATCAAGCTCAAGGTCGGCGGCCGGGTCGAGGACGACGTCCGCCGCATGGCGCTCGCCCGCGAGGCCGTCGGACCCGGCGTCCGGATCGCCGTCGACGCCAACCAGCGCTGGGACGTGGCCGACGCCGTCGCCTGGATGACCGCGCTCGCCCCGTACGACCCGCACTGGATCGAGGAGCCCACCAGCCCCGACGACGTACTCGGCCACGCCGCCGTCCGCGCCGGACAGCCGGTCAAGGTCGCCACCGGCGAACACGTCGCCAACCGGGTCGTGTTCAAGCAGCTCCTCCAGGCCGGGGCCGTCGACTTCGTCCAGATCGACGCCGCCCGCGTCGCCGGCGTCAACGAGAACCTGGCGATCCTGCTGCTCGCCGCCAAGTACGGCATCCCGGTCTGCCCGCACGCGGGCGGCGTCGGGCTCTGCGAACTCGTCCAGCACCTCTCGATGTTCGACTTCGTGGCCGTCTCCGGCAGCCGCGAGGACCGGGTGATCGAGTACGTCGACCACCTCCACGAGCACTTCACCGACCCGGCCGTCATCGTCAACGGCCACTACACCGCCCCGGCGTCCCCCGGCTTCTCGGCCAGGATGCGCCCCGAGTCCATCGCCGCGCACCGCTACCCGCAGGGCCCCGTCTGGCAGGCCCGGCGCCACGAGAAGGAGGAGAGCCGATGACCGGCACACGCGACTTCGAGGGGATGAACGCCCTGGTCACCGGCGGCGCCTCCGGCATCGGGGCCGCCGTCACCACCCTGCTCCTGGAACGCGGCGCCCAGGTCGCCGTCCTCGACCGGGACACCTCCGGCACGCCCCGGGGCGCCCTCGCCGTCGAGGCCGACGTCACCGACGACGCCGCCGTGCACGCCGGGGTGGACCGGGCCGCCGCCGAACTGGGCTCCCTGCACACCCTCGTGTCCAACGCGGGCATCGGCGCCATCGGCACCGTCACGGACAACGACGACGCCGAATGGGCCCGCGTCCTCGACATCAACGTCCTCGGCATGGTCCGCGCCGCCCGGCACGCCCTGCCCCACCTGCGCCGCGCGGCCGCCGAGCGCCCCGGAGCCGTATCCATCACGCACACCTGCTCCATCGCCGCGACCGCCGGGCTGCCCCAGCGCGCCCTGTACAGCGCGAGCAAGGGTGCCGTCCTCGCGCTCACCCTCGCCATGGCCGCCGACCACGTCCGCGAGGGCGTCCGCGTCAACTGCGTCAACCCGGGCACCGCCGACACCCCGTGGATCGGCCGGCTGCTGGACCAGGCGGAGGACCCGGCGGCCGAACGCGCCGCGCTCGACGCCCGGCAGCCGCTGGGCCGGCTGGTCTCCGCCGACGAGGTGGCCGCCGCGATCGGCTACCTCGCGAGCCCCGCCGCGGCCTCCGTGACGGGCACCGCCCTGGCCGTCGACGGCGGGATGCAGGGCCTGCGCCTGCGCCCCGCCGGCAGCTGAACCCGCACCCCCGCCAAGCCAACCGGACTCCGAGCCGCGACCCACAAAGGAACGGGACACCAATGAGAGTGCGTACGACGAGTGCGGCAGCCTGTGCCGTACTGCTGGCCGTCACCGCCCTCGCGGGCTGCAACCGCGAATCGTCGGACAGCGGCGCGGGCGGCGGCAAGGTCGGCATCGACCTGCCGCGCAGCGACAGCGACTTCTGGAACTCCTACCAGAACTACATCAAGAAGGGCGTCAAGGACGGCGAGGTCTCCGCGCTCCCGCTGACCAACTCGCAGAACGACATCGGCAAGCTCGTCGCCAACGTCCAGACCTTCACCGACCAGGGCGCCAAGGCCGTCGTGATGGCCCCGCAGGACACCGGCGCGATAGCCGAATCGCTCAACACGCTCAACGAGAAGAAGATCCCCGTCGTCAGCGTCGACACCCGTCCGGACAAGGGCGACATCTACATGGTGGTGCGCGCCGACAACAAGGCGTACGGCACCAACGCCTGCAAGTACCTCGGCGAGCAGCTGAAGGGCAAGGGCAAGGTCGTCGAGTTCCAGGGCGACCTGTCCTCCATCAACGGCCGCGACCGCTCCGAGGCGTTCAAGGCGTGCATGGACAAGGACTACCCGGGCGTCAAGGTCTTCGAGCTGGCCACCGACTGGAAGGGCGACGTCGCCTCCGCGAAGCTCCAGTCCACGCTGGCCGCCCACCCCGACATCAACGGCATCTACATGCAGGCCGGCGGCGTCTTCCTGCAGCCCACCCTGGCGCTCCTGGAACAGAAGAAGCTGCTGAAGCCCGCCGGCACGGACGGCCACATCACCATCATCTCCAACGACGGCATCCCCGAGGAGTTCGACGCCATCCGCGCCGGGAAGATCGACGCGACCATCTCGCAGCCCGCCGACCTGTACGCGAAGTACGCGCTGTATTACGCGAAGGCGGCCCTCGACGGCAAGACCTTCAAGGAGGGCCCCACCGACCACGACTCCACGATCATCAAGATCCCCAACGGCTACGAGGACCAGCTCCCCGCACCCCTGGTGACCAAGGAGAACGTGGACGACCCGAAGCTGTGGGCCAACCAGCTGGAGAAGAAGAGCTAGCCATGGACGCTCAGGCACCACCACCCGCCGTCCAGGCGGAAGGCGTCGTCAAGCGCTTCGGGCCGACCGTGGCGCTCGACGGGGTGAAGCTGACCGTGCGGCCCGGCGAGTCCCACGCGCTCGTCGGCCGCAACGGCGCCGGCAAGTCGACCCTGGTCGGCGTCCTCACCGGCCTCCACAGGGCGGACGCCGGCACCGTCACCTTCGGCGGCGAGCCCGCCCCCGCCTTCGGGGACACCACGGCCTGGCAGTCCAGGGTCGCCTGCGTCTACCAGAAGTCCATGGTCGTCCCCGATCTCACCGTCGCCGAGAACCTCTTCCTCAACCGGTTCGAGGAGAACGCCCGCTGGATCAGCTGGGGCAGGCTGCGCAAGCGGGCCGAACGGCTGCTCGCGGCGTACGGCGTCGAGGTCGACCCGAACACCCGGGCGCGCGATCTCGCGGTCGAGCAGCGGCAGTTCGTGGAGATCGCCCGCGCCCTGTCCTTCGGCGCCCGGCTCATCGTCCTGGACGAGCCGACCGCCCAGCTCGACGCCCGGGGCATCGCGCGGCTCTTCGGCAAGCTCCGCGAACTCCAGAGCCAGGGCGTGGCGTTCCTCTTCATCTCGCACCACCTCCAGGAGGTGTACGAGCTGTGCACCGCGGTCACCGTCTACCGCGACGCCCGCCACGTCCTGACCGCCCCCGTCGCCGAGGTCGCCAAGGAGGACCTGGTCGCCGCGATGACCGGCGAGCAGGCGGCCGGCGCCACCGCCTGGCACGCGGCCGGTGACACGGCGCCCGACACGACCGCCGAACCCGTCCTGACCACCGAACAGCTGAGCCTCCCGGGCCGGTTCGAGCCCCTGGACCTCCAGGTGCGCCCCGGCGAGGTGCTGGGCCTGGCCGGGGCGGCGGCCAGCGGCAACACCGCCGTCGGCGAGGTGCTCGCCGGGATGCGCACGGCGGGCGGCGGCACGGTCCGGGTGCGCGGCAGGGCCGTACGGGCGGGCAGCGTGCCGGACGCGCTTGCCGCCGGGATCGGCTACATCCCGGAGGACCGGCACGACCAGGGGCTCGTCCTGGAGCGCAGCGTCGCGGAGAACGCCACGCTGACGGTGGCCGACCAGCTCGGCCCCTGGGGGACCGTCCTGCCCTCCCGTACCCGGCGGTTCGCCCGGTCCATGATCGACTCGCTCGACATCAAGACCCAGGGCCCCGAACAGCCCGTCTCCGGGCTCTCCGGCGGGAACCAGCAGAAGGTCGTCGTCGCCCGCGCGCTGGCCCGCGACCCCAGCGTGCTGGTGGCGGTCCGGCCCACGGCGGGCGTGGACGTCAAGTCCAAGGACTCGCTCCTCGGAGTCGTGCGCCGGGTCGCCGACGCGGGCAACGCGGCCGTCGTCGTCTCGGACGAACTGGACGACCTACGGGTCTGCGACCGGGTGCTCGCCCTCTTCCACGGGCGGGTCGTCGCAACGTTCGACAGCGGGTGGGCCGACGGGGAACTCGTCGCCGCCATGGAAGGTGTGGGGGAGAGGGAATGACCGGCACGGTAAGGCCGTCCACGGCCGACGACTTCGACACGGCGCTCAAGGCGGGCCCCGGCGGTGACACCGCGCTCAGCAGGCTCAAGCTGATCCGGTGGAGCGACTTCTCGCTGGTGCCGGTGATCCTGGTGCTGATGCTGATCGGCTTCATCGTCTCGCCGGTCTTCCTCACCTCCGACAACCTGATCAGCGTCGTCCAGCAGTCCTCCGAGCTGAGCCTGCTCGTCCTCGGCCAGGCGCTGATCCTCATCTGCGGCCGGATGGACCTCTCGCTGGAGTCCACGATCGGCATCGCGCCGGTCGTCGCCATGTGGCTGGTGCTGCCCACCGAGGGCGGCCGCTTCGCCGGCCTCGGACTGCTCCCCACCTGGTCCGCGATCCCGCTCTGCCTGCTGGTCGGGCTGGCGATCGGCGCCGTCAACGGCTTCCTGATGCTGAAGCTCCGGGTCAACGGCTTCATCGCCACGCTCGGCATGCTCACGATGCTGCGCGGCCTCCACATCGGCATCACCGAGGGCAAGTCCATCACCGATGTGCCGGAGTCCTTCCGCTACCTCGGCAAGAGCGAGTGGCTCGGGGTCCCGGCCGCCGTCTGGATCTGCCTGGTCCTCTTCGCGGCCGGCGGCGTTGCGCTCGCCTGGCTGCGCCACGGACGCGCGCTGTACGCGATCGGCGGCAACCCGGAAGCGGCCCGCGCGGCCGGCATCCGCGTCGACCGGGTCACCTGGATCGTCCTCGCCATCGGCGGCCTGCTCGCGGCCTTCGCCGGCATCCTCTACACCGGCCACTACGGGGCGGTCGCCGCCACCCAGGGCGACGGCTGGATCTTCCAGGTGTTCGCCGCCGCGGTGATCGGCGGCATCAGCCTCAAGGGCGGCCGCGGCACGCTGTTCGGCGCGCTCACCGGCGTACTGACGCTCCAACTGGTCGTCAACGTCATGACCCTGGGCGGCGTCCCGGCCCTCTGGAACCAGTTCCTGAACGGCGCGATCATCATCGTGGCCCTGGTCATCTCCCGCTTCGCGAGCGGCGAGAAGCAGGACTGAACCTTTTGGTCCTCAACCGCCGGACGGGCTCCTCCAGCCCGTCCGGCGCTTTTCTTCAAGCCCCTCCGGCGCTTGAGGAGCGGGTCCGGGGCAGAGCCCCGAAACGGTCACAGCGTCGATCGCAACCACTGCTCCACGCTAGCCACATGCACCGTCGCCCACGCCCGCGCAGCCTCCGCATCGCGATCCCGCAACGCCGCCAGAATCGCCCGATGCTCATGCAGCGTCCGGCTCACCGCGTCCTCCTGCGTCAGCCCCCGCCACACCCGCGCCCGCGTCGTCGGCCCCGACAGCCCGTCCAGCAGCGAGCAGAGCACCGAGTTGCCGGACGATTGCACGATGCCCCGGTGGAAGTCCAGGTCGCAGGCGACCAGCTCCTCCACCGAAGGATGCTCGCCCAGTGCGTCGAGCTGCGCGCTCAGCGCGTCCAACTGCTCCTCACCGATCCGGCTCGCCGCCATCGCCGTCGCCGCCGGCTCCAGGATCCGGCGCACCGCCAGGAACTCCAGCACGGTGTCGTCCCGGTGGAAGTCCACGACGAAGCTCAGCGCTTCCAGGAGCAGCTGCGGGTCCAGGCTCGTCACATACGTGCCGTCGCCCTGGCGGACGTCGAGAATGCGGATCAGCGACAGCGCGCGCACCGCCTCCCGCAGCGAATTGCGGGAAAGCCCCAGCTCCGAGGCGAGCTCGCTCTCCCTGGGGAGACGATCGCCGGGCCGAAGCGCACCCGAGACGATCATTCCCTTGATCTTCTCGATGGCCTCGTCGGTGACAGCCATGGGCGACCTCCATACATCCGATGTATCGCCCCATTATGCGGGCACGAAGAAGGCCGGTACGACCGTCGGACCAACTCGTGGTCCGCCGGCCGCCCGGCCCGTCCCCGCTCAGCCGCGCCGCTCGCCGAGCATCTTCTCCACACCGGCCCGGACCTCGTCCGTCGCCAGGCCCCGGATCGTCAGCGTGGTCCGCCGCCGCAGCACGTCGTCCGCGGTCTCGGCCCACTCGTGGTCCCGGGCGTAGGCGACCTGCGCCCAGACCTCCGGCGCGTCCGGGTGGATGCGCTCGGCCAGCGCCGGGTTCTCGTTGGCCAGCCGGGCGATGTCGAAGGCGAGCGAGCCGTAGTGCGTGGCCAGATGGCGGGCGGTGTCGGCGGCCATCCGGGGACCGGGCGCCCCGCCGTCCACCAGCAGCCGGTGCGCCACCGCGTTCGGGGACGCGATCCCGGGCAGCGGCAGCTTCCTGGGCAGCCGCGACATCGGCTCCATGTCCTCCGCCAACGGGTGCCCGGGCAGCGCGGCCAGCTTGTTCATCACCGTACGGCCGATGTGGCGGAAGGTCGTCCACTTGCCGCCGGCCACCGACAGCATCCCGCCCCGGCCCTCCGTGACGACCGTCTCGCGCTTGGCCTTCGAGGTGTCGCCGGGCCCGCCGGGCAGCACCCGGAGACCGGCGAAGGAGTACGTGATCAGATCCCGGGAGAGCTGCTGGTCCCGTACCGAGAACGCGGCCTCGTCCAGGATCTGCGCGGTGTCCTTCTCGGTGACCGCGACATCCGCCGGGTCGCCCTCGTACTCCTCGTCCGTCGTGCCGAGGAGCAGCATGTCCTCCCACGGCAGGGCGAACGTGATGCGGTACTTGTCGATCGGCGTGGCCAGCGCGGCCTTCCACGGCCGGGTCCGCTTCAGCACCAGGTGGGCGCCCTTGGACAGGCGTATGGAGGGCGCCGCGTTCGGGTCCTCCATCTTCCGCAGGTGGTCCACCCACGGCCCGGTCGCGTTCAGCACCAGCCGGGCGGTCACCCCGAACTCCGTACCGTCCATGGAGTCCCGCAGCTCCGCGCCCGTCACCCGGCCCCGGGTGAAGCGCAGCCCGGTCACCGCCGCGTGGTTCAGCACCACCGCGCCCGCGTCGACGGCCGCGCGGACCGTCATCAGCGCCATCCGCGCGTCGTTCATCTGGTCGTCGCCGTACACCGCGACGGCCTTGAGGTTCTCCGTACGGAGCTCCGGCACATCGCGCTGGGCCCGCGACGGGCTGATCACATGGCCGACGCCGTCGCCGAAGGCGGACAGCGCCGAGTACGCGAACACGCCCGCGCCGAGCTTCGCCGCGCCGTGCGGCCCGCCCTTGTAGACCGGCAGGTAGAAGGTGAGCGGGTTGGCCAGGTGCGGGGCGACCTGGCGGGAGACCGCACGGCGCTCGAAGTGGTTCTCCGCCACCAGCTTCACCGCACCGGTCTGGAGGTAGCGCAGACCGCCGTGGAGCAGCTTGGAGGAGGCGGAGGAGGTGGCGCCGGCGAAGTCACCGGCGTCCACCAGGGCCACCCGCAGTCCGGACTGCGCGGCGTGCCAGGCGGTGGAGATGCCCAGGATGCCGCCGCCGATCACCAGGAGGTCGTACGTCGCCTTGGAGAGCTGCTCCCGGGTCTCGGCGCGGCTCGGGAGGGAGCCGGAGGCCGGATGCGTCCCGAGTGCGGGGACGCTCTGCAGGGTGGTCATGTTCTCTACTCCTCGTCGTCGAGCCAGCCCATGGTGCGTTCCACGGCCTTGAGCCAGCTCTTGTACTCGCGGGCGCGGGTGTCCGCGTCCATGCGGGGGGTCCACTCGGCGGCCCGGCGCCAGTTGGCGCGCAGCGCGTCGGTGTCCGGCCAGAAGCCGACGGCCAGGCCGGCGGCGTAGGCGGCGCCGAGGCAGGTGGTCTCGGCGACCATCGGGCGCACCACGGGCGCGTCCAGGAAGTCGGCGAGCGTCTGCATCAGCAGGTTGTTGGAGGTCATGCCGCCGTCGACCTTGAGCGCGGTCAGCTCGACGCCGGAGTCCTTGGTCATGGCGTCGCTGATCTCACGCGTCTGCCAGGCGGTGGCCTCAAGGACGGCACGGGCGATGTGCGCCTTGGTGACGTAGCGGGTGAGACCGGCGATGACACCGCGGGCGTCGGGGCGCCAGTACGGGGCGAACAGGCCGGAGAACGCGGGCACGAAGTACGCGCCGCCGTTGTCCTCCACCGAGGAGGCCAGGGTCTCGATCTCGGCCGCGGACTGGATCAGCCCCATCTGGTCGCGCATCCACTGCACCAGCGAACCGGTGACGGCGATCGACCCCTCCAGGGCGTACACCGCCTTCTGGTCGCCGATCCGGTAGCCGACCGTGGTCAGCAGCCCGTTGTAGGAGTTGACGGGCGTCTCACCGGTGTTCATCAGCATGAAGGTGCCGGTGCCGTACGTGGATTTGGCCTCGCCCTCGGCGAAGCACGTCTGGCCGAACAGCGCCGCCTGCTGGTCGCCCAGCGCGGAGGCCACCGGCACACCGTCGAGCACGCCGCCCTTGGCGTTGCCGTACACCTCGGCGGAGGAGCGGATCTCGGGCAGCACGGCCATGGGCACGCCGATGGAGGAGCAGATCTTCTCGTCCCACTGCATGGTGTGCAGGTTCATCAGGAGCGTGCGCGAGGCGTTGGTGACGTCGGTGACGTGGACGCCGCCCTCGGTGCCTCCGGTCAGGTTCCAGATGACCCAGGAGTCCATGGTGCCGAAGAGGATGTCGCCGCGCTCGGCCCGCTCGCGCAGCCCCTCGACGTGGTCGAGCAGCCAGCGCGCCTTGGGCCCGGCGAAGTACGAGGCGAGCGGCAGCCCGGTCTCGCGGCGGAAGCGGTCCTGGCCGACGTTGCGGCCGAGATCCCTGCAGAGCCCGTCCGTACGCGTGTCCTGCCAGACGATGGCGTTGTGGACGGGCTCACCGGTGTGCTTGTCCCACAGCAGGGTGGTCTCGCGCTGGTTGGTGATACCGATCGCCTTGACGTCGGCGGCGGTGATGCCCGCCTTCACGATCGCTCCGGCGACGACTTCCTGGACGTTCTCCCAGATCTCGGTCGCGTCATGTTCGACCCAGCCCGGCTTGGGGAAGATCTGCTCGTGCTCCTTCTGGTCGACGGAGACGATCCGTCCGTCCTTGTCGAAGACGATGCAGCGGCTGGAGGTCGTGCCTTGGTCGATGGCCGCGATGAACGGGCCGGTGCCATGGCTGCCGGTGGTGTGTGCGTCGGTCACGGTGTGCTCCCGGAGGTCTGTGTGGGGTGGTGTGGGGACGGGCTAGGCGAAGGCGAGGTTGTAGAGCCCGCCCGCGAGCGCGCCGCCGATCAGCGGTCCGGCGATGGGGACCCACGCGTAGCCCCAGTCGGAGCCGCCCTTGTTCGGCAGCGGAAGCAGCGCGTGCACGATACGCGGACCGAGGTCGCGGACCGGGTTGATCGCGTACCCCGTCGGGCCGCCGAGCGACAGGCCGATCCCGACGACGACCAGGGCGGTGATGAGCGCGCCCAGCGTGCCGAGCCCGTTGCCGTCGCCGTTGAGGCCCTGGGTGAGGATGGCCAGCACCAGCACGGCCGTGGCGATGATCTCGGTGACGACGTTCTGCAGACCGTTGCGGATCTCGGGGCCGGTCGAGAAGACACCGAGCACCGGTCCGGCCTTGGGGGCCGCCGCCTTGTCGACCATGCCCTCCTCACCCGAATGGGTGCGCAGGATCTCCTGATCGGTGAGGTGCGCCCGGAACTGCCCGTAGTAGGTCAGCCAGACCAGCACCGCGCCGATCATCGCGCCGAGGAGCTGGGAGGCGAGGTAGAGCGGTACGTCGCTCCACTTCGTGCCGCCCTCGATGGCCAGGCCGATGGTGACGGCCGGGTTGAGATGCGCCCCCGACACGCCGCCGGCGAGATACGCGCCGGTCAGTACCGCGAAGCCCCACCCGAAGGTGATGGCGACCCAGCCGGCGTTCTGCGCCTTCGAGTGCTTGAGCGTGACGGCGGCACAGACACCGCCGCCGAGCAGGATGAGTACGGCGGTACCGATGGTCTCGCCGATGAAGATGTCGGAGCTGGACACCGCGACTCCTTTGTCCTTCGTCCAGGGAAGCCGAACCCCGGGTCCCTCCGGTGGTCCGCGCCCTCGTGTGAGGGCTTGGCCGGCCCGTGGCACGCTCACACAGTAACGCGAATTTCCGTTAAGTGTTCGACAATGCCGACCGGTGAACGGCAGTGTTGCTCCCCGGTGAAGGCAGCGTCAAGGGGTGTGTGACGTACGAGTCGATCGTTACGAGGGGAGCCGGCCGGGTACGAGGGCGGCTCAGAAGCGACGCGCGCCCAGGTCCCGCGAGACCGCGCGGGCGCAGTCGCGGACCGCCGCGACCAGCTCCGGGCGCAGCTCGTCGTCCTTGCAGACCCGCTCCACCGCCCCCGTGACGGCTATGGCCCCCACCGGCATCCGGCGCCGGTCGTGGATCGGCGCGGCCACCGCGGCCACGCCCTCCCAGGTCTCCTCCACATCGGAGCCCCAGCCCCGGGCCCGCACCAGATCGAGCACCGCCTCGAACTCCTCGGCACCGGTCACCGTCCGGGGCGTGAACGGCTGCCGCTCCGCCTCCATCGCCTCGGTGTGCGCGACCGGGTCGTACGCGGCCAGCACCTTGCCCAGGGCCGTGGAGTGCAGCGGCTGCATGGCGCCCACCTCAAGCACCTGGCGGCTGTCGTCGGGCCGGAAGACGTGGTGGACGATGAGGACGCCCTGCTGGTGCAGCACGCCCAGATGGACGCTCTCGCCGCTGGAGCGGGCCAGGTCGTCCGTCCAGACCAGGGCCCGGGCCCGCAGCTCGTGCACGTCGAGATAGCTGTTGCCCAGGCGCAGCAGCTCCGCGCCCAGCTGATAGCGGCCGGAGGCGGCGTCCTGCTCCACGAAGCCCTCGTGCTGGAGGGTGCGCAGGATGCCGTGCGCGGTGCCCTTGGCCAGGCCCAGTGAGGAGGCGATGTCGGACAGCCCGAGCCGCCGCTCGCCGCCTGCCAGCAGGCGCAGCATCGCGGCCGCCCGCTCCAGCGACTGGATGTTCTTGGCCATCGCGCCGTACTCCTCCACCTTGTTCGACAATGCTGAACACTATCGGTCGATGCCGACCCGCGCTCGATCGCGGGAGAATTCAGCAGCACCCCGCGACACCGGAACTCCCCGTCATCAGGATGCCGTCCGGCTCGTGGGACAGAGTGACGGCCCAGGTCGCGGCCCGGCTACCCTGGCCGGGTGCGCCTTCCGCCGAAGACGCAAAGCCGACAGCCGTCGCATCCCAGGGAGTACATCCATGGCCTCGTCGCCGACCCCTTCCGCCGACAGCCGGAACCGAGCCGCAGCCCTCCGTGAGGCGCTCGCCACCCGTGTGGTGGTGGCCGACGGTGCCATGGGCACCATGCTCCAGGCCCAGGACCCCACGCTCGCGGACTTCGAGAACCTCGAAGGCTGCAACGAGATCCTCAACCTCACCCGGCCGGACATCGTGCGCTCGGTGCACGAGGCGTACTTCGCCGTCGGCGTCGACTGCGTCGAGACCAACACCTTCGGGGCCAACACGGCGGCGCTCGGCGAGTACGACATCCCCGAGCGGGTCCACGAGCTGTCCGAGTCCGGCGCGCGCATCGCCCGAGAGGTCGCCGACGAGTACACCGCCTCCACCGGCGAGCAGCGCTGGGTCCTCGGCTCCATGGGCCCCGGCACCAAGCTGCCGACCCTCGGCCACATCGCGTACGCCACCGTCCGCGACGGCTTCCAGGCGAACGCCGAGGGCCTGATCGCCGGCGGCGCCGACGCGCTGATCGTGGAGACGACGCAGGACCTCCTCCAGACCAAGGCCGCCGTCCTCGGCGCCCGCCGCGCCCTCGACGCCCTCGGCAGCGACCTCCCGCTGCTGTGCTCCCTGGCCTTCGAGACGACCGGCACCATGCTCCTGGGCTCCGAGATCGGCGCGGCCCTGACCGCCCTGGAACCCCTCGGCATCGACATGATCGGCCTGAACTGCTCGACCGGTCCGGCCGAGATGAGCGAGCACCTGCGCTACCTCACCCGGCACTCCCGCATCCCGCTGCTCTGCATGCCCAACGCCGGACTGCCGGTCCTCACCAAGGACGGCGCGCACTTCCCGCTCGACGCCGAGGGTCTGGCCGACGCGCAGGAGACCTTCGTCCAGGAGTACGGCCTCTCGCTGGTCGGCGGCTGCTGCGGTACGACCCCGGAGCACCTGCGCCAGGTGGTCGAGCGCGTACGCGGGACGGTCCCGGGCGCCCGCGACCCGCGCCCCGAGCCCGGCGCCGCCTCGCTCTACCAGACCATCCCGTTCCGCCAGGACACCGCGTACCTGGCGATCGGTGAGCGTACGAACGCCAACGGGTCCAAGAAGTTCCGCGAGGCCATGCTCGAGGCCCGCTGGGACGACTGCGTGGAGATGGCCCGCGACCAGATCCGCGAGGGCGCGCACATGCTCGACCTGTGCGTGGACTACGTGGGCCGCGACGGCGTCGCCGACATGGACGAGCTGGCCGGCCGCTTCGCCACCGCCTCCACCCTGCCGATCGTCCTGGACTCCACGGAGCTGCCCGTGCTCCGGGCCGGCCTGGAGAAGCTGGGCGGCCGCGCGGTCCTCAACTCCGTCAACTACGAGGACGGCGACGGGCCCGAGTCCCGTTTCGCGAAGGTGACCCAGCTGGCCGCCGAGCACGGTGCCGCGCTGATCGCGCTGACCATCGACGAGGAGGGCCAGGCCCGCACCGCCGAGCACAAGGTCGCCATCGCCGAACGGCTCATCGCGGACTTGACGGGCACCTGGGGCATCCACGAGTCGGACATCCTCATCGACACCCTGACCTTCACCATCTGCACCGGTCAGGAGGAGTCCCGCAAGGACGGCATCGCCACCATCGAGGCGATCCGAGAGCTGAAGAAGCGCCACCCGGACGTGCAGACCACGCTCGGCCTGTCGAACATCTCCTTCGGCCTGAACCCGGCCGCCCGTGTCGTGCTGAACTCGGTCTTCCTGGACGAGTGCGTGAAGGCGGGTCTGGATTCGGCGATCGTGCACGCGTCGAAGATCCTGCCGATCGCCCGTCTGGAGGAGGAGCAGGTCAAGGTCGCGCTCGACCTGGTCTACGACCGCCGTGCCGAGGGCTACGACCCCCTCCAGAAGCTCATGGAGCTGTTCGAGGGCGTCAACATGAAGTCGATGAAGGAGGGCAAGGCCGAGGAACTCCTCGCCCTCCCGCTCGACGAGCGCCTCCAGCGCCGGATCATCGACGGCGAGAAGAACGGCCTGGAGGCCGACCTCGCCGAGGCCCTGAAGGACACGCCGGCGCTCGACATCGTCAACAACACCCTCCTGGAGGGCATGAAGGTCGTCGGCGAGCTGTTCGGCTCCGGCCAGATGCAGCTGCCGTTCGTGCTCCAGTCCGCCGAGGTCATGAAGAGCGCGGTCGCCTACCTCGAACCGCACATGGAGAAGTCGGACGCCGAGGGCAAGGGCACCATCGTCCTGGCCACCGTCCGGGGCGACGTCCACGACATCGGCAAGAACCTCGTCGACATCATCCTCTCCAACAACGGGTTCAACGTCGTCAACATCGGCATCAAGCAGCCCGTCTCCGCGATCCTGGAGGCCGCCGAGGAGCACAAGGCGGACGTCATCGGGATGTCCGGCCTCCTCGTCAAGTCCACGGTGATCATGAAGGAGAACCTGGAGGAGCTGAACCAGCGCAAGCTGGCCGCCGACTACCCGGTGATCCTCGGCGGCGCCGCGCTCACCCGCGCCTACGTCGAGCAGGACCTGCACGAGATCTACGAGGGCGAGGTGCGCTACGCGCGCGACGCCTTCGAGGGCCTGCGCCTGATGGACGCGCTCATCGCCGTCAAGCGCGGCGTCCCCGGCGCCACCCTGCCCGAGCTCAAGCAGCGCCGCGTCCCCAAGCGCGACACCGCCGTCCTGGAGGTGACCGAGCCGGAGGAGGGCGTCCGCTCCGACGTCTCCGTCACCAACCCGGTCCCCACCCCGCCGTTCTGGGGCAGCCGGGTCGTCAAGGGCATCCAGCTCAAGGAGTACGCCTCCTGGCTGGACGAGGGCGCCCTCTTCAAGGGGCAGTGGGGCCTGAAGCAGGCCAGGGCCGGTGACGGACCCACGTACGAGGAGCTCGCCGAGAGTGAGGGACGCCCGCGGCTGCGCGGCCTCCTCGACCGGCTCCAGACGGACAACCTGCTCGAAGCGGCCGTCGTCTACGGCTACTACCCCTGCGTCTCCAAGGGCGACGACCTGATCCTGCTCCACGAGGACGGCTCCGAGCGCACCCGCTTCACCTTCCCGCGCCAGCGCCGCGGCCGCCGCCTCTGCCTGGCGGACTTCTTCCGCCCGGAGGAGTCCGGCGAGACGGACGTCATCGGCCTCCAGGTCGTCACCGTCGGCTCCAGGATCGGCGGCGAGACCGCGAAGCTCTTCGAGGCCAACGCCTACCGCGACTACCTGGAGCTGCACGGCCTCTCCGTCCAGCTCGCCGAAGCCCTGGCCGAGTACTGGCACGCCCGGGTCCGCTCGGAGCTCGGCTTCGCGGGGGAGGACCCGGCGGAGGTCGAGGACATGTTCGCCCTGAAGTACCGGGGCGCGCGCTTCTCGCTCGGTTACGGCGCCTGCCCGGACCTGGAGGACCGCGCCAAGATCGCGGACCTGCTCCAGCCGGAGCGGATCGGCGTCCACCTCTCCGAGGAGTTCCAGCTGCACCCCGAGCAGTCGACCGACGCGATCGTCATCCACCACCCGGAGGCGAAGTACTTCAACGCGCGGTAAGACTCCGTTCGACGCGTCGTAGCCGATCACGTCGTACACTGGTCGGTCCAGCGCAGGCCGGTCGCCCATCCTCCGGGACGGGTGGCCGGCCTTCTCGTCCCTCATGGAAGGTGTGCCGGATGACCAGTACGGTTCCCGCGTCCCTGACCCGCACGGCGGAGGGCGCTGCCCTCCAGGCCGTCTTTCTCGACATGGACGGCACCCTGGTCGACACCGAGGGCTTCTGGTGGGACGTCGAGGTCGAGGTCTTCGCCGGCCTCGGCCACCGGCTGGACGAGGCATGGCGGGAGGTGGTCGTCGGCGGGCCCATGTCCCGCAGCACCGGCTACCTCATCGAGGCGACCGGCGCGGACATCACCCTCGAAGAGGCCGCCGTCCTGCTCAACGACCGGTTCGAGAAGCGCATCGGCAACGGAGTGCCGCTGATGCCCGGCGCCGCCCGCCTCCTCGCCGAACTGCGTCACCACAAGATCCCCACCGCCCTCGTCTCCGCCTCGCACCGCCGCATCATCGACCGCGTCCTGGACTCGGTGGGCCACCACCACTTCGCGCTCACCGTCGCCGGCGACGAGGTCACCCGCACCAAGCCGCACCCCGAGCCCTATCTCACCGCCGCGCGCGGCTTCGGCGCCGACCCCCGGCTGTGCGCCGTCATCGAGGACACCGCGACCGGGGTGGCCGCCGCCGAGGCCGCCGGCTGCCGGGTGGTCGCCGTGCCCTCCGTCTCGCCGATCGCGCCCGCCGAGGGCCGGGTGGTCGTGGGATCGCTGGAAGAAGTGAATCTCACATTCCTCCGGAGCCTCATCAACTGAATGCGCCGGTGCGGGCACCGAGAGTATTCCTGTGAATGAAGGGAAAAGCTCTCGCGGTCGCCGTGCGAAAGAATTCCGCGCACGACCCCCGTCCCATATTCCGGAACGCGCCCGCTAATGTATTTCTCCCTGAACCGATGAGGGAGAACGGCCAACCATGAAACGCAAGACCCTGGTGCTGCCGGCCGTCGCGGGCCTCCTGGTGCCCGTGCTCGCCGGCTGCGGCGCGACGGGAGCCGGCACCGCCGGGAGCGGCGGCACCATCGTCGTCGGCACCACGGACCGGATCGCCGCATCCACCGAGGCGCCCGCCCCGCTCGACCCGGCCGTCGGCTATGAGGCGGGTGTCTGGAACGTGCTGCGGCAGACCGTGCAGACCCTGATGGCCACCCCGCGCGGCGGCGGCCTCCCGGTCCCGGAAGCGGCCGAGAGCTGCGGCTTCACGGACCGCGAGAGCGAGAGCTACCGCTGCCGGCTGCGCGCCGGGCTCACCTTCGCGGACGGCACCCCCGTCACCGCCGACGACGTCAAGTTCTCCCTCGACCGGGTGCGGCGTATCAAGTCCGCGAACGGGCCGGCCGCCCTCCTGGAGAACATCGACACCGTCGAGACCGCAGGCACCCGCGAGGTCGTCTTCCACCTGAAGACCCCCGACGCCACCTTCCCGTACAAGCTCGCCACCCCGCCCGCCGGTATCGTCCCGCGCGACCAGTACCCCGCGAATTCCGCCCGCAGCGGATTCCAGGTGGACGGCTCGGGGCCGTACACCATGAAACCGGAAGTGAAATCCGGGCGGGTTGTGAAAATCTCCTTCACCAGGAATCCCCATTACCGGGGGAGCTACGAGGTGCGCAGCGAATCCATCGAACTCGATCTCTTTCCCGACGCCACCGCCATGGGCAAGGCGTTCGACGCCGAGAAGATCGACATGATGGCCCGCACGATCTCCACCGACCGGGCCGAGCGGATGCTGGCCAAGCCCGAGAGCGGGGTCCGGCTCACCGAGATGCCCGGACTCGCCATCAGCTACCTCGGCTTCGACACCGAGGAACCCGCCCTTCGGAACAGGGCCGTCCGCCAGGCCATCGCCCAGGTGGTCGACCGGGGCAGGATCGCCGCCGAGGTCTACGGCACCACCGTCGAACCGTTGTACTCGCTCATCCCGAGCGGGATCACCGCCCACGACAACGCGTTCTACAGCACCTACGGCGAACCCAGCGCCGCCAAGGCCGCCGCCCTCCTCAAGAAGGCCGGAATCCGCACTCCGGTGCGCTTCACCCTGCACTACACCGACGACCACTACGGCCGGGACACCGCCACCGAGTTCCAGGCGCTGAAGAAGCAGCTCAACGACACCGGGCTCTTCGACATCACCGTCGAGGGCACCCCCTGGACCCGCTACCGCCCCGCCGAACTCCGCGGGGACTACGCCGCCTACGGCATGGGCTGGTTCCCCGACTTCCCGGACCCGGACAACTACACGGCGCCCTTCCTCGGCCCGGACAATTTCCTCGGCTCGCCCTACACCTCCACCGAGGCCCGGGACCTCATCGCGCACTCCCGCCGCCAGGCCGACCGGAGCGACGCCGCGCCCGCCTTCGAACGGCTCCAGGACATCGTCGCCCGGGACGTGCCCGTCCTCCCGCTCTGGCAGGGCAAGCAGTACGTCGCCTCCCGCGAGGAAGTGAGCGGCGTCGAATGGGCCGTCGACTCGGGCGCCGACCTCCACCTCTGGGAACTGGGCCGGGGCACCGACTAGGGCCGGCCCCCGCGCCCCGGTGTCACTGCGCGCCGGGGCGCACCAGGCCGCTCTCGTACGCGTACACCGCGGCCTGGACCCGGTCGCGCAGACCCAGCTTCGTCAGCACATGGCCCACATGGGTCTTCACCGTCGTCTCGCTGACGAACAGGTCGGCGGCGATCTCCGCGTTCGACAGGCCGCGCGCCACCAGCTTCAGCACCTCGACCTCGCGGTCCGTCAGCGTGTGCAGCGTGTCCGGCACGGGCTCCTCGCCCGACGGCAGATGGTCCGCGTACTTGTCGAGCAGCCGGCGCGTCACGCTCGGGGCGAGCATCGCCTCACCGCCCGCCACCACCCGGATCGCCTGCACCAGCTCATCGGCCGGCGCGTCCTTCAGCAGGAAGCCGCTCGCCCCGGCGCGCAGCGCCTCCACCACGTACTCGTCCAGGTCGAACGTGGTCAGCACCAGCACCTTCGCCGGACCGTCCCGGCCGGGACCGGTGATCTGCCGCGTCGCCTCGACGCCGTCCATCCGCGGCATCCGGATGTCCATCAGCACCACATCGGGCTGGAGCGCGCGCACCTGGTCCAGAGCCTGGAGACCGTCACCGGCCTCACCCACCACCGCCAGATCGCCCTCGGCCTCCAGAATCATCCGGAAGCCCGTGCGCAGCAGCGGTTGGTCGTCGACCAGAAGGACGCGGATAGCCACCAGATCTCCTCAATGCCCGTCGAGGGCCACAGGCCGGCCGGCCTCGGCCCGGACCGGCTCCATTCTGCCCTGGTCATCCTCCGCCGCACCGGCCGGGCGGACGGACAGCGGATAGACCGGGGGAGTCCCGCCGAATTCCGGACAGAGCGCCTGGTGGTCGCACCAGCCGCACAGCTTCGTCGGACGCGGCCGCCACTCGCCCGTCCGCGTCGCCAGCGAGATCGCCTCCCACAGCGCCAGCAGCTTGCGCTCCACCCGCTCCAGGTCCGCCACCACCGGGTCGTACGTCAGCACGTCACCGCTGCCCAGATAGACCAGCTGGAGACGGCGCGGCACCACACCCTTCAGCCGCCAGATCACCAGGGCGTAGAACTTCATCTGGAACAGCGCCCCCTCCGCGTACTCCGGACGCGGCGCCTTCCCCGTCTTGTAGTCCACGATCCGGACCTCGCCCGTCGGGGCCACATCGATCCGGTCGATCACCCCGCGCAGCCGCAGCCCCGACTCCAGCTCCGTCTCCACGAACAGCTCGCGCTCCGCCGGCTCCAGACGCGTCGGGTCCTCCAGCGAGAACCAGCGCTCCACCAGCCGCTCCGCCTGAGCCAGCCACCCCGCCAGCCGCTCGCCCTCCGGATCCTCCGCGAAGAGCTCGCCCAGCTCCGGCTTCGACTCCAGGAGGCGGTCCCACTGCCCAGGGATCAGCGCCGTCGCCCGGCCCGGCGTGCGCTCCGCCGCCGGGTTGTCGAACAACCGCTCAAGCACCGCATGGACCAGCGTCCCCCGGGTAGCAGCCTCGCTGGGCTTCTGCGGCAGCCTGTCGATGACGCGGAAGCGGTACAGCAGGGGGCACTGCATGAAATCGCTCGCCCGCGAAGGGGAGAGCGAGGAAGGCGGCTGCGGCACCGGTGGGGAGGGCGGCGGAACGGAGGTCATGCGAAGACCCTACGACCCGCCACTGACACCAACCGGCATACCATCGACCACAGACCCTCGAACACCGCATCATCGTGCCGAAAGGCACCGAACCGAAGGGACCTCGTGGACGAGAGCGGCGACGGCCGGCGACCGCAGCCCGGCCCGGCGGCCCCCGGCCCCGGAGACGGCCCCGGCAAGGACGCGCCCCCGCGCAGGGACGATCCCGGAGGCGGCATCCTCATGGGCCGCCCCTTCGGCGTGCCCGTCTACGTCGCCCCCAGCTGGTTCCTGGTGGCGGCCCTGATCACCTGGGTCTTCGGCGGCCAGCTCGACCGGGTGCTGCCCGACCTCGGCGCCGCCCGCTACCTCGTCGCGCTCTTCTTCGCGATCGCCTTCTACGCCTCCGTCCTCGTCCACGAACTCGCCCACACGATCGCCGCCCTGCGCTACAAGCTCCCCGTCCGGCGTATCCAGCTCCAGTTCTTCGGTGGCGTCTCGGAGATCGAGAAGGAGTCCGAGACCCCCGGCCGCGAATTCGTCCTCGCCTTCGTCGGGCCGCTGCTCTCGCTCCTCCTGGGCGGGCTCTTCTACGTACCCCTGCGCTTCGTGGAACGCGGCACCGTCCCCGCCGTCCTGCTCGGCGGGCTGATGATCTCCAACCTCATCGTCGCCGCCTTCAACCTGCTGCCCGGCCTCCCGCTCGACGGCGGCCGCATGCTCAGGGCCGTCGTCTGGAAGATCACCGGCAAGCCGATGAGCGGCACCGTCGCCGCCGCCTGGGTCGGCCGCGCGCTCGCCGTCGGCACCCTCGTCGGCCTCCCGCTCCTCACCCGCAGCGGCTCCCTGGGCAACGACGCCGGCGAGATCAGCGGCATGGACACGGTCACCGACGCCCTGCTCGCCGCGATCCTCGCCGCCATCATCTGGACCGGCGCCGGCAACAGCCTGCGCATGGCCCGGCTCCGCGAGCACCTGCCCGGCCTGCGCGCCCGCAGCCTCACCCGCCGCGCCGTCCCCGTCGAGGCCGCGACCCCGCTCTCCGAGGCGCTGCGCCGGGCCAACGAGGCCGGCGCCCGGGCTCTCGTCGTCGTGGACGGCACCGGCGAGCCCAAGGCCCTCGTCCGGGAGACGGCCATCGTCGCCGTCCCCGAGCACCGCCGCCCCTGGGTCGCCGTCAGCGGCCTCGCCCAGGACCTCACCGCCGGCATGAAGGTCCCCGCCGAACTCGCCGGCGAAGCCCTCCTGGACCGCCTCAAGGCCACCCCCGCCACCGAATACCTCGTGGTGGAGGAGACCGGCGAGATCTACGGCGTCCTCTCCACGGCCGACGTCGAGCGCGCGTTCGTCGCCGCCATGGCCCGCCCCGCCGCCTGACACCCGCCCGCATCCCCGTACATCCGTACGGGCGGCGGTCGGCGGTCCCCGAAACACCGGTACGCTGGTCACATGTCTGAACCGACCGGTGCCGCCCGCCGACGCGGGCCCTTCAAGGTCGGGGACCAGGTCCAGCTCACCGATCCCAAGGGACGCCACCACACCTTCACGCTCGAAGCCGGAAAGAACTTCCACACCCACAAGGGTTCTTTCCCGCACGACGAGCTGATCGGTGCCCCCGAGGGCAGTGTGGTCCGTACCACGGGAAACGTCGCCTACCTCGCGCTGCGCCCCCTGCTCCCCGACTACGTCCTGTCCATGCCCCGCGGCGCCGCCGTGGTCTACCCGAAGGACGCGGGCCAGATCCTCGCCTTCGGCGACATCTTCCCCGGCGCCCGCGTCGTGGAAGCGGGCGTCGGCTCGGGCGCGCTCTCCACCTTCCTGCTCCGCGCCATCGGCGAGCAGGGCATGCTGCACTCGTACGAGCGCCGCGAGGACTTCGCCGAGATCGCCCAGCAGAACGTGGAGCGCTACTTCGGCAGCCCGCACCCCGCCTGGCAGCTCACGGTCGGCGACCTCCAGGACAACCTCACGGACACCGACGTGGACCGTGTCGTGCTGGACATGCTGGCGCCCTGGGAGTGCCTGGACGTCGTCTCCAAGGCGCTCGTGCCCGGCGGCATCCTCTGCGCGTACGTCGCCACCACCACCCAGCTCTCCCGGACGGTCGAGTCCATCCGTGAGATCGGCTGCTTCGCCGAGCCGCAGCCCTGGGAGTCGATGATCCGCAACTGGCACGTGGAGGGCCTGGCCGTGCGCCCGGACCACCGCATGATCGGCCACACCGGCTTCCTCGTCACCGCCCGCCGGCTCGCCGACGGCGTCGAGGCCCCGGCCCGCCGTCGCCGCCCCTCCAAGGGCGCCTACGGCGAGGACTACGACGGCCCCGGCGGCCGGAGCGGCGCCTCCCGCGACTGACCTCGCGGCACCAGACCGGCGCCGCCGCCGGGTTCCCGGACCGACCCGGGGGCCCGGCGGCGGCGCCTTTTCCGTACGCGGCGCGTCATGCTCGTCCACCCCACCGTTCCACCGCCGTGTGAGGTGTGGCACGATGCTGGCCACCCCCGTACCGCCGACGCCGACGGTCGCACCACAGGAACCACAGGAGACAGCCCGCGTGCAGACCTCCGCGCTCCCGGACCTCGCGCACACCGACACCACGCCCATGCACTGGCTCGCCACCGCGGCGGCCATGGCCGCCGTCATCGCGGCAGCCGGTCTGCTCCAGCCCGACACCAGCGCCTCGGCCTCCACCCGGCACCGCACGCCGGCCCAGCAGCAGCACGAGGAAGCGGCCGTCGCCCCCGACCCGGCCAAGGCGGACTTTCCCCTGGACTGCGGCAACGTCGGCACCACCGTGGCCAAGCAGGCCCCCGGCGACCTCGACGGGGACGGCAAGCCCGAAACCGTCGCGGTGGTCCACTGCGCGGCCGGATCGGGCACCCCGCCCAGCGGCGTCTACGTCCTCACACAGGCGGGCGGGGCCGCACCCAGGATCGTCGCGACCCTGGTGGACCCCGCCCAGCAGCTGACCATCGGCGACTTCACGGTCCGCGACCGCGTCATCTCCGCCACGCTTCTCGGCTACTCCTCGTCGTCGGTGCCCTCGTGCTGCCCCGACCAGCAGGAGAAGGTCACCTGGAAGTGGCAGAACGGCGCCTTCACACGCGGCAGCGACACGGCCCGGTCCGCCGGCGAAGGCGTCTGACCCCGGCCCGGCACGGCCGGACCGTCAGGCCGCCTCGGGTCCGTACACCTCGACCCTGTCCGAAACGCGACGTACATGAATGCAGTCGCCCGGGCACTCCTTGGCCGAATCCACGACGTCCTGGAGCAGCGGCAGCGGGACCGGCGTGGTCGCGCCCTTGTCCTGCAGCAGCTCGTCGTCGTCGCTCTTCACGTACGCCAGACCGTCGATGTCCAGCTCGAACACCTCGGGCGCGTACTGCACGCAGATGCCGTCCCCCGTGCACAGGTCCTGGTCGATCCACACCTCCAGGTCCTGCGTCTCGCCACCGGTGGGAGAGTCCTGCCGCACGGTCATGTCGCCTGCCGTTTCCTGCGTAGCCGGACCGGGAAAGAGCCAGCCCTGACGGGTGTTGAACGCTTTGACGATACAACCGGCCGCTTTCCGATGTTGAACGGTGGGTATCCCTCCGGGGACGGGGAGAGCGCAAGGGTGAAGATCGGACACACCTCACAGTCTTTGTGATCTAGGGGTTTCAATCACCACCCACGCAGGTAGGGTCAGGAAGCGTCCAGCTCCCCTTGGAGGAGGTGAGGACCGTGGCAGCCCACGACGACGACATCAACCGCGGCATCCGGCCCGGGCGGGGGTCCGACGACCCAGCCGGCCAGGTCGCCTATCTCGAGCAGGAAATCGCCGTCCTGCGACGTAAGCTCGCCGACTCTCCGCGTCATACGAGGATTCTCGAAGAGCGGATCGTCGAATTGCAGACCAACCTCGCAGGCGTGTCCGCTCAGAACGAGCGGCTCGCCGGCACACTCCGCGAGGCCCGCGACCAGATCGTGGCCCTCAAGGAGGAAGTCGACCGGCTCGCACAGCCGCCGGCCGGCTTCGGGGTGTTCCTGCAGGCGAATGAGGACGGCACCTGCGACATCTTCACCGGGGGCCGCAAGCTCCGGGTGAACGTAAGTCCCAGCGTCGAACTCGAAGACCTCAGGCGCGGCCAGGAGGTCATGCTCAACGAAGCGCTCAACGTGGTCGACGCCATGGAATTCGAGCGTGCCGGGGACATCGTCACCCTCAAGGAGATCCTTGAGGACGGCGAACGCGCCCTGGTCATCGGGCACACCGACGAGGAAAGGGTGGTGAGGCTCGCCGAGCCGCTGCTGGACATCACCATCCGCCCCGGCGACGCCCTGCTGCTCGAACCCCGGTCCGGCTACGTCTACGAAGTCGTGCCCAAGAGCGAGGTCGAGGAACTCGTCCTCGAAGAAGTGCCGGACATCGACTACGACAAGATCGGCGGCCTGGGCGACCAGATCGAGCTGATCCGCGACGCGGTCGAGCTTCCCTATCTCCACCCCGACCTCTTCAAGGAGCACGAGCTCCGCCCGCCGAAGGGCATCCTGCTCTACGGTCCGCCCGGCTGCGGCAAGACGCTCATCGCCAAGGCCGTCGCCAACTCCCTGGCGAAGAAGGTCGCCGAAGTCACCGGACAGCCCGCCGGCAAGAGCTACTTCCTCAACATCAAGGGCCCGGAACTCCTCAACAAGTACGTCGGCGAGACCGAGCGCCACATCCGCCTGGTCTTCCAGCGTGCCCGCGAGAAGGCGAGCGAGGGCACCCCCGTCATCGTCTTCTTCGACGAGATGGAGTCGCTCTTCCGCACCCGTGGATCGGGCGTCAGCTCGGACGTGGAGAACACCATCGTCCCGCAGCTGCTCGCCGAGATCGACGGCGTGGAGGGCCTGGAGAACGTCATCGTCATCGGCGCCTCCAACCGCGAGGACATGATCGACCCGGCGATCCTGCGGCCGGGCCGGCTCGACGTCAAGATCAAGATCGAGCGCCCCGACGCGGAGGCCGCGAAGGACATCTTCGCGAAGTACCTCACGCCTTCGCTGCCGTTGCACGCGGACGACCTGGCCGAGCACACCGGCTCCAAGGAAGCCGCCGCCCACGCCATGATCCAGTCGGTCGTCGAGCGGATGTACACCGAGTCCGAGGAGAACCGCTTCCTCGAAGTCACGTACGCCAACGGCGACAAGGAAGTCCTGTACTTCAAGGACTTCAACTCCGGCGCCATGATCCAGAACATCGTGGACCGGGCCAAGAAGATGGCCATCAAGGCCTTCCTCGACCACGGCCAGAAGGGCCTTCGCGTCTCCCACCTCCTCCAGGCCTGCGTGGACGAGTTCAAGGAGAACGAGGACCTGCCGAACACCACCAACCCGGACGACTGGGCCCGTATCTCCGGCAAGAAGGGCGAGCGGATCGTCTTCATCCGCACGCTCGTCACCGGAAAGCAGGGCGCGGACACCGGCCGCTCCATCGACACGGTGGCCAACACCGGTCAGTACCTGTAAAAGGCCGTACCGGCTGCGGATGCCCCGCCGGGCATCCGCAGCCGGTTGCTTTCCGGCCAGCCGCGACGACACCGCGGCAATGACGACGCAATTGATCTCCCCACCGGCACGCGAGCGTTCTAGGCTCAGGCGTACCGCCCGTTCACGCAGCGCGGGACGGGCAGACCGCGCACGCACCGAACAAGCAGCGGTACTTGAGCGCCGCCCCCGGAAGGGAGCGCCGCCGGGCAAGGAGGGCCGCATGACCGTACGGCGAGTAATGGGCATCGAGACGGAGTACGGGATCTCCGTCCCCGGACACCCCAACGCCAATGCCATGCTCACCTCGTCCCAGATCGTCAACGCGTACGCGGCGGCGATGCACCGGGCGCGCCGCGCCCGCTGGGACTTCGAGGAGGAGAATCCGCTGCGGGACGCGCGAGGCTTCGACCTCGCCCGTGAGACCGCCGACTCCAGCCAGCTCACGGACGAGGACATCGGCCTGGCCAATGTCATCCTCACCAACGGGGCCCGGCTCTACGTCGACCACGCGCACCCCGAGTACAGCTCGCCGGAGATCACCAACCCCAGGGACGCGGTCCTGTGGGACAAGGCCGGCGAGCGGATCATGGCCGAGGCGGCCGAGCGCGCGGCGCAGCTCCCGGGCGCCCAGCCGATCCACCTCTACAAGAACAACACCGACAACAAGGGCGCCTCCTACGGGACGCACGAGAACTACCTGATGAAGCGGGAGACCCCGTTCTCGGACATCGTGCGCCATCTGACGCCGTTCTTCGTCTCGCGCCAGGTGGTCACCGGCGCCGGACGGGTCGGGATCGGCCAGGACGGCGGCGAGCACGGCTTCCAGCTCAGCCAGCGCGCCGACTACTTCGAGGTCGAGGTCGGCCTGGAGACCACGCTCAAACGCCCCA
Source organism: Streptomyces sp. NPDC097595 (assembly GCF_044761525.1). Taxonomy (NCBI): domain Bacteria; kingdom Bacillati; phylum Actinomycetota; class Actinomycetes; order Kitasatosporales; family Streptomycetaceae; genus Streptomyces; species Streptomyces sp. NPDC097595. The sequence goes on from NZ_JBIWCN010000021.1 coordinate 157,190, forward strand.
TCATCAACACCCGCGACGAGCCGCACTCGGACGCCGAGAAGTACCGCCGGCTCCATGTGATCATCGGCGACGCGAACCTCTCCGAGATCTCGACGTATCTGAAGCTGGGCACCACCTCGCTCGTCCTGTCCATGATCGAGGACGGCTTCATCAACGTCGACCTGGCCGTCGACCAGCCGGTGCGCACCCTGCACCAGGTCTCCCACGACCCCGGGCTCCAGCAGCTGATCACGCTGCGCAGCGGCCGGACACTCACCGCGGTGCAGCTCCAGATGGAGTACTTCGAGCTGGGCCGCAAATACGTCGAGGAACGGTACGGGGCGGACGCCGACGAGCAGACCAAGGACATCCTCAGCCGCTGGGAGGACACCCTGAACCGGCTGGAGAACGATCCGATGAGCCTGGCCGGCGAGCTGGACTGGGTGGCGAAGCGGCAGCTGATGGAGGGCTACCGGCGCCGCGACGGCCTGGACTGGGACGCCGCCCGGCTGCATCTGGTGGACCTCCAGTACGCGGACGTACGGCAGGACAAGGGGCTGTACAACCGCCTGGTGGCCCGCGGCCGGATGAAACGCCTCCTGGACGAGCGCGAGGTCGAGCGGGCGCGTACGGCGCCGCCTGAGGACACCAGGGCGTACTTCCGCGGCCGCTGCCTCGAACAGTACGCGGACGACGTGGCCGCGGCCTCCTGGGACTCGGTGATCTTCGATCTGCCGGGCCAGGACTCCCTCCAGCGGGTGCCCACGATGGAGCCGCTGCGCGGCACCCGGGAGCACGTGAAATCCCTCCTGGACCGGTGCCGCACGGCGCAGGAGCTGGTCGACGTCCTCTCGGGCCGCTGAAAGCGCCTGAAAGGGCTCCCGGCTGGGAATCATTCCGATGACCTCCGGACGTTGAGACAAGTACCGGGCCAATGTCGGACCCCGTAGGTAGGGTCTGATCAAGTGCTTCGAACCGAGCGGGGTGAGCTAGATGGCGACCAAGGACACCGGCGGCGGACAGCAGAAGGCGACGCGTTCCACGGAGGAGGTCGAGGAGCAGGCGCAGGACGCGCAGGCTTCCGAGGACCTCAAGGAGCGCCAGGAGAAGCTGAGCGACGACGTGGACGACGTCCTCGACGAGATCGATGACGTCCTGGAGTCGAATGCCGAGGACTTCGTCAGGTCATTCGTACAAAAGGGCGGCGAGTAACCGGCCCCGCGCCGGAGGCCGGCGGCGGGTGTGGGGGGGCGGGGGGGCCCCCCCCCCCCCCCCCCCCCCCCCCCCCCCCCCCAGCCCCCCCCCCCCCCCCCCCCCCCCCCCCCCCCCCCCCCCCCCCCACCCGCCGGTCGGTCTGAAAAAGCGTGGACGATCAGTGGAGCGTGAAGGGCAGGAGCAGGGACATGGCTGAGCCGAGGATCTTCGAGTCCGCGCAGGA
>NZ_JBIWCN010000022.1:0-140209 GCF_044761525.1 Streptomyces sp. NPDC097595
GGTGTGGAGCCTAGACACCTCCACCACACCGGAGGTCTTCGCCATGATCAAGACCTGCCAGCGTTAACAACGCTCGTGATCAATACACCTAGGACCGCGTCACCTGCACCCGGTAGTCGCCCTTCTGGTCCTTCTCCAGCACCGAGATCCGTATCCCGTTCGTCCGGTCCGTGAAGGTGTCGCCCGGCTGGTACGGGGCGTCCGAGAGTTCCGCGTGGACGTTGGGGAGGCGGGTGCAGCCGGGGCTGTTCTTGGTGCTGTCGGCGACCGAGACCGGGCCCTGGCCCGTGTCCACGTCCGAGCTGACCTTGTAGATGAGGACGCCGGGGCGGCAGACCGCCTGGTCGTTGCCCGCCTGGGTGCGGACCTCCACCGCGTAGCCGGACTCCGCGGTCAGGGGGACGAAGGCCAGCTTCAGGCCGCCCCGGGTGGCCAGGGGTTCCAGGACGTGGTCCGTGGTGCCGGGGCGGGCGGCGCAGCTCACCTGGTCGTTGTCCAGCCAGCCCAGCTTCCACTTGTGCCAGCCGAGCAGGTCGTTGTTGGCGCCCCAGTCCTCGGACATGATGTCCCAGTGCCCGACCGAGCCGCCGCCCTCCATCGTGTAGAGGTCGGGCAGCCCGAAGACGTGGCCGTTCTCGTGGGGCAGGACCCGGTAGCCGGTCTGGGCGTACGAGCCGGAGCCGTCGTCCTGGCGGCTGTAGACGAATGAGGTGTTGGACAGCGGCACCCCGTCCGCGATCGGGGCCTCGTCGTTCCCCGAGAAGGTCACCGAGAGCACGGTGTCCAGGGCGGAGGGCCCGGCGTTCGGGGTGACCAGGATGTTGACCAGGTCGTACTCGTCGAAGTCCACCCTCGGGTCCGCGGCCGCCACGATGTCCTGGACCAGGTGGCGGTAGCCCGGCTCGTACGGGGAGCCCCGCTCGATTCCGTACTCCTCGAAGGGCAGCGGCATCCGCAGCCACGAGCGGATCGGCGTCTCCGGTATGTAGGTGAGCCGGCCGTACGAGCTCGTCCGGAACCAGTCCGTCGTCTGCGGGAAGAATTCGGCCAGGCGGTCCATCGCGGGCTCGGTGCCCTGCGCGTCCGGGAAGTCGATCATCAGGTTCAGCGCGTGCACCCGGCCGGTGGAGCGGGCGTAGCCGGGCTGCGTCGGCATGCCCTCCGACATCTGTACGCCCATGGCCGACGTGATTCGGCAGGGGCCGAGTCCGGTGGCCAGGGGGGCCGTCGCGGCGGGGCCGGCGGACGCGGGGCTCTGGAGGGGCAGCGTGCTGCTCGCGGTCGCCAGGGCCGCAATGACCAGGGCCGTTGCAGCGCCGAGAGCGACCGGGCGACGGTATGTGCGTATCCGGTGGCGGGGCTGCTGCATCGGGGCGCCTTCCGGTCCGCGGCAGCCGGCCGACCCCGGCTGCGCTCTGCCGTCAGCCTCTGCCGGGTGATCGCGGGCCGCTCGCTGGGTGCGCCGTTCGGTTGGTTTTCCGGCGACTGCGGTGTGCGTGACGCAGGTCACAAATGGCGGGGAAATAACCGGGGACCCTTTCCCCGTTTGCACCCGTGTCCCCGCGAAACGGGGAAGCGGTCCCCGGTTGTTTCTCCGGCCGGAGCCGCACAGGGAAGAACCGGAAGACGAAGAGACCCGGAAGACAAGGAGCACCGCCGTGGCCACCACCGCACCCGCGCAGCCCCGCACGCCCAGGCCGAGGGCCGACGCGCTGCGCAACCGGGAGCGGATCGTGACGGCCGCGCGCGAGATGTTCGTGGAGTTCGGGCCCGACGTGCCCCTCGACGAGGTCGCCCGCCGCGCCGGCGTCGGCAACGCGACGCTCTACCGGAACTTCCCCGACCGGGCCGCCCTCGTCCACGAGGTCGTGCTCGCGGTCACCTCCCGTACCACCGACCGCGCCGAGGAGGCCACCGCCGAAGAGGCGGACCCCTTCGACGCGCTCACCCGCTTCGTCCACGCGGCGGCCGACGAACGCATCGGGGCCCTGTGCCCCATGCTCTCCGGCGGCTTCGACAAGGACCACCCCGAACTGCTCGCCGAGCGCCGGCGCCTCGAAGAGGCCGTCGAAGGGCTCGTCGCGCGCGCCATGTCCGCGGGGCGCCTGCGTACCGACATCGCCGTCGGAGACGTACTGGTCGCCCTCTCCCAGCTCACCCGGCCGCTGCCGGGCATCGCCTGCCCGAACATCGACCGGTTCACCCACCGCCACATCCAGCTGTTCCTGGACGGGCTGGAGGCCCCGGCCCGGTCCGTACTCCCCGGGACTGCGGCGACCTTGGAGGACCTGCGGCGCCGCACGTGACGTGACCCGCGCCCGCTCTCCCCTTACCTGAAGCCCGACGACTTCCCCGAAGCCCGGCGACTCGACCCGAAGCCCGACGACCCTCCCGCCCTCAGACCCGCCCTCAGCCGTGCCCGCGACCAGCGGCACGCACGGTTCGCGATCTCCCGCGCCCTCGCGCGCTCCTAGGTGGCTACTCCCATGTCAAAAACACCTGATCTCCGACTCCCCGACCCCAGTCGCTGGAAGGCCCTGGCCTTCATCGCGCTCGCGCAGCTGATGGTGGTGCTCGACGCCACGATCGTGAACATCGCGCTGCCGCACGCCCAGACCGCGCTCGGCATCACCGACGCCAACAAGCAGTGGGTCATCACCGCCTACGCCCTCGCCTTCGGCGGGCTGCTGCTCTTCGGCGGGCGCATCGCCGACCTCTGGGGCCGCAAGCGCACCTTCGTCGTCGGCCTGATCGGCTTCGCGCTGGCCTCCGCGCTCGGTGGCGCCGCGCAGAACCAGGGCATGCTGTTCGGCTCCCGCGCCCTCCAGGGCGTCTTCGGCGCGCTGCTCGCGCCGGCCGCGCTCTCGCTGCTCGCGGTGATGTTCACCGACGCCAAGGAGCGCGCGAAGGCGTTCGGCATCTACGGGGCGATCGCCGGTGGCGGTGGCGCCGTGGGCCTGATCCTCGGCGGTTTCCTCACTCAGACGCTGAACTGGCGCTGGACCTTCTTCGTCAACATCCCGTTCGCGATCGTCGCCGCCGCCGGTGCCTACTTCGTCATCCGCGAGCCCGCCGGCAGCCGCAACCGCTCGCCGCTCGACATCCCGGGCGTCGTCCTGTCCGCGCTGGGTCTGGTCTCGCTGGTGTACGGGTTCACCCGCGCCGAGTCCGCGGGCTGGTCGGACGCGCTGACCGTCGGTTCGTTCGTCGCCGCCGGCGTCCTGCTGCTGTCCTTCGTCCTGACCGAGGCCAAGGTCAAGTCGCCGCTGCTCCCGCTGCGCGTCGTGATGGACCGCAACCGCGGTGGCGTCTACATGTCGCTGGGTCTGGCCGTCATCGCGATGTTCGGCCTGTTCCTCTTCCTCACGTACTACCTCCAGGTCGTCAAGGGCTACTCGCCGATCAAGACAGGCTTCGCCTTCATGCCGATGATCGCGGGCATGATCACCGGCTCCACGCAGATCGGCGCCCGGCTGATGACCCGGGTCCCGGCCCGCAAGCTGATGGGCCCCGGCTTCCTGACCGCCGCGGTCGGCATGCTGCTGCTCACCCAGCTGGACATCGACTCCTCGTACGCGGCGGTCATCCTGCCGGGCCAGCTGCTGCTGGGCCTGGGCATGGGTACGGCGTTCATGCCGGCGATGTCGCTGGCCACGCACGGTGTCGAGCCGCGTGACGCGGGTGTCGCCTCGGCGATGGTCAACACCTCGCAGCAGGTCGGCGGTGCGATCGGCACGGCCCTGCTGAACACGATCGCCGCCTCGGCCGCCACGGCGTACGCCACCTCGCACGCCGCGCTCGGCGCCAAGAACCCGGAGCTGCTGAAGCTCCAGTCGATGGTGCACGGCTTCACCGGTGCCATCTGGTGGGCCGTCGGCATCCTCGTGGTGGCCGCCGCGATCGCGCTGACCTTCGTCAACGCGGGCCGTCCGACCCCGGCGGGGACCACCGGAGGCTCCGCTTCCGGTGGCGCGGAGGGCATCGAGGACGAGATCCGGGTCCCGGTCGTCGCACACTGACCCGTCGCAGCCTGCGCGGATACGTTTCTGCCCCGGTTCCCTCGTACGAGAGGGCCGGGGCAGAAGTGCGTAACAGCGGGTTTCAGCGCAGCCAGGGGAGGTCGGCGTCGGCGCCCTCCGGCTGGAGTCCGGCCGCCAGGATCTGCATGATCTCGCCCAGCGAGCGCACCTGCTCGGGCGTGAGGCGGTCGAACATCGCCTGGCGGACGGCCTTCACATGGCCCGGGGCGGAGCGGCGCAGCATCGCGTGGCCCTCGTCGGTCAGGACGGCGTTCTGACCGCGCTTGTCGGAGGGGCAGTCCTCGCGGCGGACCCAGCCGTTCTTCTCCAGCCGGGCGACCGCGTGGGAGAGGCGGGAGCGGGTGATCTTGGCGTTCCTGGCCAGTTCGGTCATCCGCAGGCGGTGCCGGGGCGCCTGGGAGAGCTGGACGAGCAGGCCGTAGTAGATGTGCGGCATGCCGGCATCGGCCTGCAACTGGCGGTCGAGGTGATCCTCCAGAAGCGTGGTGGCGTGCAGATACGCGCGCCAGACGCATTGTTCTTCGTCGGTGAGCCAGAGCGGCGCACCGGTTGATGCCGTGGTCATGTACTCCACTGTACGACCTTTTCTTGAAAGTTGAACTAGATAGAGCTAAGGTCTCTGAAGGTAGGAGCTTGAAGATTAAAGAATCCTTCCTGCCGAAGCCCTCTACAGAAGAATTACCTTGAGTAGCCGCAGTTGGGGAGTGTCATGACAATCACCGCGGAGCGCATGCCCGCCCTCTACCTCTCCCACGGAGCCCCGCCGCTCGCCGACGACCCCGTCTGGCCGGGCCAGCTGGCCGCCTGGTCGGCGGAGCTGCCGCGCCCCACCGCCATCCTCATGGTGTCCGCGCACTGGGAGGAGGCCCCGCTCGCGCTCGGCGCCACCGAGACGCTTCCGCTGGTGTACGACTTCTGGGGCTTCCCCGAGCACTACTACCAGGTCGGATACGCCGCCCCCGGCGCCCCGCGGCTCGCCGAGAGCGTCCGCAAACTGCTGCGCGGCGCCGGTACGCCGGTCCAGGACACCCCGGACCGCGGCCTCGACCACGGCGCGTACGTCCCGCTGGTCGAGATGTTCCCGGACGCCGACATCCCGGTGCTCCAGATCTCCCTGCCCACGCTCGACCCGCAGAAGCTGATGGCCATCGGGCGCAAGCTGGCGCCGCTGCGCGACGAGGGCGTCCTGATCATCGGCAGCGGCTTCTTCACGCACAACCTCGCCGCCCTGCGCCACACCGGCGGCGGCGTCCCCGGCTGGTCGGCGGAGTTCGACGAATGGGGAAACCGCGCGCTCCGGGCGCAGGACATCGACGCGCTCCTGGACTTCGAGCACAAGTCCCCGGCGGGCCGCCTGGCACACCCGCGCACCGAGCACTTCGCCCCGCTCTTCGTCACCCTCGGCGCCGCCGAGCAGGAGCTCGGCCAGGGGCGCAGCGTGATCGACGGCTTCTGGATGGGGCTGGCGAAGCGCTCGGTGCAGTACGGCTGAGCCTTTACGGGTGCGGCGTCACAGCACCGGCGGGTTCAGCTCCACCGAGCGCAGTGCCGCCGCCAGGGCCGGCGCGTCGCCCACGTCCAGCGCGGTGTCCGTGAACTTGATGGTGTGGTCGTCCCCGTGCGTCGCCGCCCGTTCGAACAGCTCCCCGGCCGTGAGCGACGCCCCGTACCCGGCCGGCAGGACGGCGGCCTCGGCGGGGGAGTACGCGGCGGTCACCGCGGCGCTCGCCGCCCACGCCGCCCCCACGCTCGGCACCCACAGCTCGCGCGGCAGCGCCGGCAGCGTCCGCAGGACGGCGTTGGGCGCGGTCGCCGCGTGCACCAGCATCACCGGGTTGCCGTGCCCGTACTCCGTGTAGCGGTGGACCGCGGCCCCCACCAGCTCCTCCAGCCGGGCGCGCGCCTCGTCCGCGCCGGTCGCGGCCGCGCCCTGCCACTGCGGGAACGCCGTGATCTGGGCCAGCCGGGCCCGGATGCCGCCGCTCTGGTCGGGCACCCGAGGCACGGCGTCCAGGGCGGCGCCGGCGGTCGGGACCGGGGCGAGCGGGGTGAGCGGGGGCAGCGGCTCGTGGCGGGCGGCCCAGTAGCCGAGCGCGTGGGCCAGCTCCTTGACGCGGGGGCCGGTCTCCTCGGTCGTCAGCAGGGTGCGCACGCTGTGGCCGAGCCGGATCGCCGGATGCGTGGAGCCGCCCGCGATGCCCGGGAGCAGCCGGGGCCACCACTCGGCGAGCACGTCGCGCCAGGGGCGGTCGGCGGTCTCCCGCTCGAAGTACACCGCCCAGTCGGCGATGCGGCGGGGGTCGCCCAGGGCCTCCTGCCAGTTCGCCGGGGTGACCTCGGCGAAACGGTCCGGCATGTCCTCCAGCTTCGCCCGGTAGTGATCGAGCCAGCGGTGCACGGTGGCGGCCTGGCCGTTGCGGACGAGGGCCTCCACGGCCATCGGCGCGTGGTTGGTCAGCCAGCCCCCGTGCTCGGGGCCGGAGGAGTGCAGCCGCTCCAGGGCCTCGTCGAGGGTGCCGGTGGTGTCGGGGGCGGTGCGGTGCGTCGTCTCGTTCATGACAGTGACGCTAGGCACTCGGTGCGCGCCCGGTAACGGACTGCGGTCCCAAGGTCGCGGGCATGGGGCCTAGGACTCCGGACCGGGGCCCGCGGGCCCGGGACCGGGGCGGAAGTCCGGGCAACCGGCGACCCGTACCCGGCGTCTTCCGGGGTACGGGAGGTGGCGAGGGCCCCGAAGCGACCCGGGTACCCGGCCTGACCTGCACGGACGTGCCGGGATGCGGCATGCGCCCGCCCCGGTGGCCGGACAGGGTACTGCATGATCGCGAAATTGAATGCCAGGCATGGGAATTCTGTCCGGATTCCAGTCGTTGTTTCCATCGGATGCAGGGCACCCGAGAGGGTGTCGCGACCTACTCAGCAAGGGAGCACGCATGGCAACCCGTGCCGTCGCCCGCCGTTCGTCCGCCACCGGCGGGACCAACCGGGCGAGCAGTGTTCGCGCCGTGGGCGGAGAGATCGCCGATCGCGACCTGGTCGGCATGTACCTGGACGAGATAGCGCGTACGCCGCTGCTCGACGCCGCCAAGGAAGTCGACCTCTCGCAGTCCGTCGAGGCCGGTGTCTACGCACGCCAGATCCTCGACGGCCAGGTGGAGAGCGACGCCGGCGGTGCCTCGCGCGAGGAGCTGGAGGCGCTGGTCGCCGAGGGCGAGCGCGCCAAGGACGTATTCATCCGTTCCAACCTCCGTCTCGTCGTCGCCGTCGCCCGCCGTTACCCGCGAGCCGGGCTCCCCCTGCTCGACCTGATCCAGGAGGGCAACGCGGGCCTGGTGCGCGCGGTCGAGAAGTTCGACTACGCCAAGGGCTTCAAGTTCTCCACGTACGCCACCTGGTGGATTCGCCAGGCCATCACCCGCTCCATAGCGGACCAGTCGCGCACGATCCGGCTCCCCGTCCACCTGGTGGAGGAGCTGGGCCGCATCCGCCGGGTGCAGCGCGAGTTCAACCGGGAGAACGGGCGCGACCCGGAGCACGCCGAGATCGCCGCTGAGCTGGGCTCCACCCCGGGCCGTGTCGGCGACGTCCTGGACTGGGCCCGTGACCCGGTCAGCCTCAACATGTCCGTGGACGACGAGGGCGACACGCAGTTCGGCGACCTCCTGGAGGACACCTCCGCCATCTCGCCCGAGCAGTCCGTGCTCACGCTGCTGCGCAGCGAGGAGCTGGAGGAGCTGATCGGCAAGCTGGACAACCGCACCGCGTCGATCATCCGCATGCGGTACGGAATCGAGGACGGCCGGGAGCGCACGCTCACCGAGGTCGGCAAGCAGCACGGCCTCACCCGCGAGCGCATCCGCCAGATCGAGAAGCACGCGCTCCTCGAATTGAAGCGAATGGCTCACGACACGGGCTTTGACGCTGCAGCCTGAGCCCGAGTCCAGTAACCTCCGAATTAGGCCGCTTCACACGGCGGCCCCTGAGCTGAGTCCCGGCGCCCACCCCCCCCTGGCGCCGGGGCTCATCCCTTTCCGCGCGGCCTTCGCTAGGCCCCGCCGGACCCCGCGCGGCTGAGCCGGCCGCCCAGCTCCGTCACGTACGCCACCAGCTGCGGCGGCCGGTGCACGGTGAACTCGCAGTCCACCATCGCCAGCCGCACCGCCACCCACTCCAGCTGGTCCCGCAGCACCGCCCGCAGCCGGCAGCCGTCCTCGCCCTCCGGCTCCAGCGGACCCATCCGGCCGTGCAGCCGCGACGCGACGAACTCCGGCGGCGCCGCGAAGCTCACCTCCACCTCGGTCTCCGGCTGCCGGCGCGCCATCGAGCTGGACAGGAACTCCGCCGCGTCCCCCTCCGGCAGCTCCCTCGGCGTGAACCGGGCGCCGGTCGCGAACGGATCGCTGACCCGGTCCACCCGGAAGGTGCGCCACGCCTCGCGCCCCAGGTCGTACGCCACCAGATACCAGCGCCACCCGGTGCTCACCAGCCGGTACGGCTCGACCTGGCGCCGGGTCTCGGCGCCGTCGCCCGCCCGGTACGCGAAGCGCAGCCGCTCCCGGCCGGTGACCGCCGACGCCATCACGGTCAGGGTCTCCGGGTCGATGGTCGAACCGTCGCCCCGGGCCAGCGGGACCGTCGCGTTCTGGAGGGTGGAGACCCGGTGGCGCAGCCGGGACGGCAGCACCTGCTCCAGCTTGGCCAGCGCCCGTACGGACGCCTCGTCGACGCCCTCGATGGCGTGGCCGGCCCCGGCCCGCAGCCCCACCGCGATGGCGACGGCCTCCTCGTCGTCCAGGAGCAGCGGCGGCATGGCGGCGCCCGCCACGAGCCGGTAACCGCCGACCGAACCGCGCGAAGCCTCGACCGGATAGCCGAGGTCGCGCAGGCGGTCGATGTCGCGGCGGATCGTGCGCGGGCTGACGTCGAGGCGCTCGGCGAGCTCGCTCCCCGGCCACTCGCGCGGTGTCTGGAGCAGTGACAGCAGATTCAGCAGTCGTGCCGGGGTATCGGTCATGTCACCCAGGATGCGCGCCCATTGGGTCATGTTCTGGCCTATTGGCTGTTTAAGTTCTTTCCATGACTTCCTCCGCACCACTGCCGTCTCCCGCGGCATCTTCGGACCGCCGCCGGTGGTTCGCCCTGGCCATCGTGATGACCGCGGCCTTCATGGACCTGGTCGACGTCACGATCGTCAACATCGCCATTCCCAGCATCGAGCGGGACACCGGCGCCTCGTTCAGCTCCATCCAGTGGATCGTCGCCGGATACGCCCTGGCCTTCGCGGCCGGGCTGATCACCGGCGGGCGGCTCGGTGACATCTACGGCCGCAAGCGGCTCTTCCTAGTCGGCATAGGCGGTTTCACCCTCGCCTCCGCGCTCTGCGGATTCGCCGCCAACCCGGAGATGCTGGTCGCCTCCCGCTTCCTCCAGGGCGCCATGGCGGCCCTGATGGTGCCGCAGGTGCTGTCGATCGTGCACGCCACCTTCCCCGCCCACGAGCGCGGCAAGGTCTTCGGCCTGTTCGGCGCGATCGTCGGCCTCGGCGCGGTCTCCGGGCCGCTGCTGGGCGCGCTGCTGACCGAGTGGAACATCGCCGGTCTGGAATGGCGCCCGATCTTCCTGATCAACCTGCCGGTCGGCATCCTCGGCCTGGTCCTGGGCAGCAAGTACATCACCGAGTCCAAGTCGCCCAGGGCGCTGCGGCTCGACCTGGTCGGCGTCGTGCTCGTCACGCTCGGCATGCTGATGCTGATCTACCCGCTGACCCGCGGCCGTGAGCTGGGCTGGCCGCTGTGGGGCTATCTGTCGATGGCCGGGAGCGTCCTCGTCTTCCTCTTCCTCGTGCTGTTCGAGCGCGCCAAGGCCGGCCGGGACGGGTCGCCGCTGATCGAGCTGTCGCTGTTCCGGGTGCGGAGCTTCGCCGCCGGGATCGCCGTGCAGCTGACCTTCGGCATCGGGCTCGGCATCTTCTTCCTGGTCTGGACGCTGTACATGCAGATGGGCCTCGGCTGGAGCGCCCTGCGGGCCGGTACGACCGGCATCCCCTTCTCGGTCTCCGTGTCGGTGGCCGCCGGCCTCTCCGTACAGAAGCTGGTGCCCCGGTTCGGCCGCAAGGTCCTCCAGGCGGGCGCCCTGCTCATGGCGGCCGGCCTGCTGCTCTACATCTGGGAGTCGCACCACTACGGCATGGGCATCACGTCCTGGCAGATGGCGCTGCCCCTGGTCGTCATGGGCGTCGGCATGGGCCTGATCGTGGCACCGCTGGCCGACGCGGTGCTGTCCGAGGTGCCCAAGGAGCACTCGGGGTCCGCCTCCGGCCTGTTCAACAGCGTGCAGCAGATGGGCAACGCGCTCGGCCTCGGGCTGGTCTCGGTCGTCTTCTACGGGGCGATCGGCGACCGGCTCACCCCCGAGCAGGTCGGCCCGGCGTTCGCGGACGCCTTCGAGCAGTCGCTGTGGTGGGTGGCCGGTGTGCTGCTGCTGATCTTCGTGGTGATGTTCGCCCTGCCGGCCAGGCCGAAGCAGCACGTGGAGGGCGCGGCGGAGGACGAGCCGGCTGCGGTGGAGCCCGCCGAGGAGCCGGTGCTCACGCACTGAGCGCGGCGGGCGGCCCGTCAGCAGATGCGCGTACGGGCTTCCATCGCGCCGCGCGCCGTCGCCTCGTCGCCGTACACCTCGCACATGTGGCGGCCGTCCGGGGTCGCCGTGTGCTCGACCTCCCAGAGGCTCGTCTCGCTGCCGTCGAGGAGCAGGAACGCGTGCTCGTACAGCGTGAAGCCGGCGTCCCGGCCCTCCACGCGGCACTGGCGGCCGAAGACCTGCGTGATGTGGTGCGCGAACGCGGCCCGCAGCAGATGGGCGGTCTCCTCGCCGGGCACGTCGCCGTTCTCCGCGCGGCGCAGCACACGGCGGGCGTGGTCCGCGGAGTTGTCCGGCGCGTACATCCGGGGGAGCGGGGCCGGGGGCGCGGCCAGCAGCGCCGACATGAGCTCCAGGTCGGCCTGGGCCCCCTCCTCGTCGCAGAAGTCGGGGACGTCCCACAGGCTGCCGGTCAGCCGGGCGGCGGCGATGTGGGCGTCGGCCTCGTCGTCGTACAGCTCGTGCTGCCGGGTGTCGGGGTGGCCGTCCCCGCGCGGACCGCTGTGCACCAGCTCCCACAGGGTCAGCGCGGAGCCGTCGCTCAGCAGATACGTATGGCGGTAGGTCTCGCGGTGCAGGGTGGCGCTGTGGTGCGAGGAGTACAGGGAGCTGCTGTGGGCCAGCGCGGAGCCCAGCCGCTCCACCGTGCTGTCGGGGAGGTCGAACGAATTGAGAGCCCGACGCAGGATTCGTTCGAGGTGCTGCTCGGTCGTCTCATACGGATCGCTCAAGGTGCTGTCTCCAGGCCGTCGCCGCGTGTGACTTGGTGCGTGCATAACGTAGCCCCTGGGGCTGACATCGGGACCGGGGTTCAGAAAAACGCACGGGGCGCACGGAAGGTTCCGCGCACGGGGCCCGGACTTCCTCACGCGGGCGGGGCTTCCGCACGCGGGTGGCGCGCTTGCTCGCGGGGACCGGGCTTCTTCACGCGAGCGGGCCTCCTTGCGCGAGTGGTCCGTAGAGGTCGCTGTACGAGGGGTAGGTGCCCCCGCCGTCGCGGCCCCGGACGCCCTTCGCCGCCCGGACCGCCTTCACGATGGCCCGGGCCACCACCTCCGCACCCGCCGCGAGCAGCGGGTTGAGCGCGACGGGGTCCTCCGCGGCCAGGTCCCGCCGGCCGGTGGCGAGCGCGAACACGGTGTCCCCGTCGGTCATCAGGTGCACGGGCCGGATGGCGCGCGCCAGCCCGTCGTGCGCGGTGCCCGCCAGCTTCTGCGCCTGCGCCCGGGTGAGGACGGCGTCGGTGGCGACGACGGCGAGCGTGGTGTTGAGCGGGGGGCGCGCATCCGTGCCGCGCGCCTGCGCCAGGCTCCTTCGCGCCGCCTCGTGGACCTCGGCGGGCGGGACGACGGCCGGCTCCTCGCCGCCGTACTCCCCGAACAGCACCCCTGTACGGGGATCGAGCACCGAGCCCGCCGCGTTGACCACGACGAGCGCGCCGACGGTGAGCCCGGACGGCAGCAGGACGCTCGCGCTCCCCACCCCGCCCTTGAGCTGCCCGGCGACCGCCCCCGTGCCCGCGCCGACGCACCCCTGGACGACCGCCGCGCCCTCCTCGGCCCGGGCGGCGTCCTCCACGGCGGCCCGGCCCGTCGCCGCGTCCGGCCTGGCCCGCCAGTCGCCGCCGCGCCCCAGGTCGAAGACGCAGGCCGCCGGGACCACGGGGACCACCTGGGCCGGATCGGCGCCCACCCGCACCCCGCGCCCCCGCTCCTCCAGCCACGCCATCACCCCGGACGCCGCGTCGAGCCCGTACGCGCTGCCGCCGGTGAGCACGACCGCGTCGATGCGCTGGACCAGGTTGCGCGGATCCAGCGCGTCCGTCTCCCGCGTCCCCGGCCCGCCCCCGCGCACATCGACGGCGGCGACGGCCCCGCCCTCGGGCGCGAGTACGACGGTGGTCCCGCTGAGAGCACCCTCCCCGGCGACCTGGGCGTGGCCGACGCGCAGGCCGTGAACGTCGGTGAGGGCATCCTGACGGGTCATGGGGGCTCCTTCGGGGCGCGCGTGGGCGGACAACGTATCGCCGTGGGCCCCGCGACGCGCTCACCCCCTGGCCCCGCAAAACAGGACCAACCGCCCCACGCCGCCCTACCGTGGCACCGTGACCGAGCCACCTGAAGCCGCAGGCGCAGCCGCGCAGCCCGCCCCCGGGGGTCGTACCGGGACCGTCGACGCGGGCGGCAGCGTGCCGGCGCCGGGCGGGTCCGGGCGGGCCGGGGGGCTCGTTCCCCGGTCCGTCACCGCGCGGGCGACCGCGGCGGGCGTCATCGTCTCCCTTCTGCTCGTCGTGGCCATCGTGCTCGGCAGCCGGTTCCTGGAGCACTTCGACTCCGCGCTGCTGCCGTACGCCGTCGCCACGGTGTTCCTGGCCTTCGGCGTCGCGTACCGGTACACCGTCTGGGTCTCCGCGCCCGGCGCCAAGCGGCTGTTCAAGAAGGGCTGGGGGAGCCTCTTCTCGATGGACAACTTCCGCCGCGCGCCCACCGCGCTGCCGAAGATGATCGCCACCTACCTCGGCTTCCAGAAGTTCCTCGGCGCCCGCTCGCACGCCCGCTGGGCCGCCCACCAGCTGATCTTCTGGGGATGCATCCTCGCCGCGCTGATCACCTTCCCGCTGACCTGGGGCTGGTTCACCTTCACCTCGGGCACCAGCACCGGACCCGGCTACGAGATGCGTATCTGGGGCTTCAAGATCCTCGGCTTCGACTCCCTGAACTTCCTCGGCTGGCTGATGTTCCACGGCCTGGACATCGCCGCCGTCCTCGTCATCCCCGGCGCCTCCTACTTCCTGTGGCGGCGGATGAAGGACCGCGGGGCCATCACCGGCCAGCGGTTCGCCTACGACCTGGTGCCGCTGATCGCACTCATCGTCATCTCGGTGACCGGGCTGCTGCTCACGTTCTCCTCGATCTTCCTGCACGGCGGCGGCTACGAGTTCCTGGCGATCCTCCACATGGTCGCGGTGGTCTTCACCCTCATCTACATCCCGTTCGGGAAGTTCTTCCACATCGTCCAGCGCCCCGCCGCCGTCGGCATGCAGCTGTTCAAGTACACCGGCCGGCAGGACGAAGAGGTCTTCGCCTGCCGCCGCTGCGAGGAACCCATCGACACCACCCCCTACGTCGACAACCTTCGCGGCACCATGCGCGACCTCAGCCTCGGCTTCGACGAGTGGGCCGAATACTGCCCGCGCTGCAAGCGGGTGCTGCGAGGCAGTGCCTATCTCTCCCAGGTGAAGAAGGGTTTCAAGTGACCGCGGACTCGCGAACGCCCGAACCGCATGCGGTCGTTCCCATCGATCCCTCCCTCGCCCCGCCGGGCACCCGCGCCTTCCGCGACGCGGGCGGCATCCCCGCCGACCGGTGGCACGCCGACCAGAACGGCGAGACCCTCGTCCCCACCCACTGCTGCTTCTGCGGCGTCCAGTGCGGCATGTATCTGCGCGTCGACCGCGGCGGCAAGGTCTTCGGCGTCGAACCCCGCAACCACGACATCAACCGCATGCGCCTGTGCCCGAAGGGCATCAACGCCTACCAGCAGATCAACCACCCCGACCGGCTCACCGCCCCCCTGATGCGCCGCTCCCGCGACGAGGACTTCCGCGAGGTCTCCTGGGACGAGGCGCTCGACTTCACCGTCGCCGAGATCCGCCGCATCCAGAAGACGTACGGGAACGACGCCTTCGGGCTGCTCGGCGGAGCGAGCCTGTTCTCCGAGAAGACCTACCTGGTCGGCAAGTTCGCCCGGGTCGCCCTCAAGACCCGGCACGTCGACTACAACGGCCGGCTCTGCATGGTCAGCGCGGCCGGCGCCAACAAGCTCGCCTTCAACATCGACCGGGCGGGCAACCCCTTCTCCGACATCCTCCTCACCGACTGCCTGCTCATCGCCGGCTCCAACGTCGGCGAGTGCTTCCCCGTCATGACCCAGTACGTGTGGGGAGCCCGGGACCGGGGCGCCAGCCTCATCGTGATCGACCCCCGCGAGACGGCCATCGCCCGGACCGCCGACATCCACGTCGCCCTCAAGCCCGGCACCGACTCGGCGTTCTTCAACTCCGTGCTGAACGTCGTCATCGCGGAGGGCCTCACCGACGAGGCGTACCTCGCCGCCCACGCCACCGGCTGGGAGGAGGTCAAGGCCAAGGTCGCCGCATACCCGCCGTCCCGCGCCGCCGAGATCTGCGGCATCCCCGCCGAACAGATCGTCCAGGTCGCCCGCACCTTCGCCCGCGCCCCCAAGGCCATGGCCTGGCACGCCCGGGGCATCGAACACCACTCGCAGGGCGTCGAGAACTGCCTCACCGTGATCAACCTCTGCACCGCCACCGGCCACATCGGCAAGCCCGGCGCCGGCTACGGCACCCTCACCGGCCAGGGCAACGGGCAGGGCGGCCGCGAGCACGGCCAGAAGTCCGACCTCCTCCCCGGCGGACGCTCCATCAACAACGCGGACCACCGCCGGCAGATCTGCGAGATCTGGGGCATCGAGGAGTCCGAACTCCCGCCCGCCGGAACCTCGATGATGGAAATGGTCTGGCAGATGCAGCGCCGCGAGATCCGCGGCCTGATCGGTATCTGCAACAACCCCTTCGTCTCCCTGCCCAACTACAAGGTGGTCAAGGAGGGGTACGACGCCACAGAGTTCCACGCCCAATTCGACTTCTTCCTTTCCGAGACCGCCGCCAACGCGCACGTCGTCTTCCCCGTCACCACCTGGGCCGAGGACGACGGCGTCATGGCCAACGCCGAGGCCCGGGTGGTCAAGCACAACAAGGCCCAGGACCCGCCCCCAGGAGTCCGGACGGACACCTGGGTCATGTGCGAACTCGCCCGCCGGCTCGGCGCCGGCGACAAGTTCGCCTTCGACAACTCCCGCCAGGTCTTCGACGAGCTGCGGATCGCCTCCGCCGGCACCGTCAACGACTACTACGGCATCACCTACGAACGGCTGGAGGAGACCGGAGGCATCGCCTGGCCCTGCCCGTCCACCGACCACCCCGGAACCCCCCGGCTCTTCGAGGACGGCAGGACCTACCACCCCGACGGCAAGATCCACCTCCAGGTCGTCGAGTGGCACCCGCCGATGGACCCGTACGACGACGAGCACCCCATGACGCTCACCACCGGGCGCACCGTCGCCCACTTCCTCTCCGGCAACCAGACCCGCAGGCTCGGCGGCCTGGTCGAGCAGACCCCCCGCCCCTGGGCCGAGGTCCACCCCTCCCACGGCTTCCGCAACGGCGAACCGGTCCGCGTCGTCACCCGGCGCGGCAGCGAGGTCTTCCCCGCCCTGGTCACCGAGGCGATCCGCCCCGACACCGTCTTCATCCCGTACCACTGGCCGGTCCCCACCGCCGCCAACGCGCTCACCATCGACGCCCTCGACCCCCGCTCGAAGATCCCCGAGTACAAGGTGTGCGCCTGCCGCATCGAGCACGCCGAGCGGATCGACGACGTCCCCTCGCCCCCGGTCGCCCCCGGACACGTCGCGTACCCGGAGACCCAGGTCTCCCGCACCGACCCGCTGCCGCCCACCTCCCCGCAGGGCCGCGGCACTTCGGAGAGGAGCTGATGCCCGCATGATGGGCCGAACGATCTTCATCGACCCGGGCCGCTGCATCGGCTGCCAGGCGTGCGTCTCCGCCTGCCGCGAATGCGACTCGCACCGCGGCAAGTCCATGATCCACCTCGACTACACCGACGAGGGCCAGTCCGTCGCCTCCCTTCCCACCGTCTGCATGCACTGCGAGGACCCCGTCGCCCCGTGCGCCGAGGTGTGCCCCGCCGACGCGATCCTGGTGACCGCCGACGGCGTCGTGCAGCAGGCCGACACCACCCGCTGCATCGGCTGCGCCAACTGCGTCAACGCCTGTCCCTTCGGCGTACCGAAGATCGACCTCCAGGCGAAGCTGCAGATGAAGTGCAACCTCTGCTACGACCGCACCGCCTACGGCCTCGCCCCCATGTGCGCCACCGTCTGCCCGACCGGAGCGCTCTTCTACGGAACCGCCGAGGAGCTCCAGGCCGAGCGCCCCGGTGTCCAGGTCGCCGACTCCTTCGTCTTCGGCGAGAGCGAGGTCCGCACCGGCGTCGCGATGGTCGTGCCCGCCGACCGGGTCCAGTGGCCGGTCCCCGGCGGCCTGCCCGTCGTGGAGATCAACGGGAAGGACGTCCGACGGTGACCGAGACCGACTACCCGCCCCCCGGCGACCCGAGGCAGCCCCCGCCCCGCGACCCCGGCAGCACCCCGCCCGGCGCCCCCGGACAGCCGGCCTCCGGCGACCCGCGCGAGGCCCTGCACGACCGGATCGCCGCCGACGCCCTCACCACCCGGCGCGACTACCTGCGCATCGTCGCCACCGTGTCCGGCGGGCTCGCCATCGGCGGTCTCGGCGTCGCCGGCGGCATCCTGCCCCGCCACGGCGACCCCGACGACGGCAAGGCCCCCGCCCCCAAGAAGATCGCCGCCCAACTCCTTCCCGGCGAGTCCATCGCCTTCGACTACCCCGACGAGGAGGACCGTGCGGTCGCCGTCCGGCTCAACGACGGCACCCTGGTCGGCTACTCCGCCATCTGCACCCACCTCGCCTGCGGGGTCCTCTGGCGCAAGGACCGGGGCACCGAGGGCGAGCTGTACTGCCCCTGCCACGAGGGGGTCTTCGACGCCCGCAGCGGTGAGGTCACCGCCGGACCGCCGCCCCGGGGGCTGCCCAAGGTCGTGCTCACCGAGGAGACCGACGGCAGCATCTGGGCCGTCGGCACCACCCGCTCCGGCGAGAGCATCGAGCACGGGCTGTGCCGCCAGTTCGGCGAGGACCGCCCCGACCTGGCCTCCCGCCTCGGCTGCCCCGGCGTCCGCGACGGCGCCGAGGCCCCCGCCGCCCCCGGCGGAACCGCCCGCACGGTGGCTCCGGGCCCGGTCGCCCCCGGCCCGTCCCGTACGCGCACCGCGGCCGGCGCGTCCGACACCCCCGGGAGCCCGTCATGAGCGACGACCACCGGCCCCCCGGGGCCCCGGGCCCGCAGCCCGCCCCCGACCCGCAGACCCCCGGCCCCCCGCGGCACCCCGGCCCGCAGTACCCCGAGTACCACCCCGGCAGCGCGCGGGCCGAGCTCAACCGGCCCGTCCACGAGCGCTACCCGCAGATCCGGCCCACCAGTGGCTACGGCGACCCCCGCGTCCGCCACACCGGGCCCGGACCCGGTGCCGGCACCGACCAGGAGCCCGAGCGGTCCTCCAAGCTCACCGCCCGCCTCGTGCTGGCCATGTCCGTCGTCATCGGGCAGCTCTGGGGCCTGACGGTCATCGTGGACGAGTGGATGGAGGGCAACTCCGGCACCGCGTGGTGGGGCGCAGGCTTCCTCTGCCTGTCGTTCCTCGTCGTCCTCGGGCTCTGGCTGCTCGACCCCAAGGACCGCTGACCGGCCTGCCGGGGCGGGGCGGCCGTACCCTGGAGGCATGAGTACCGCCCCAGCCCCCGCACCGCGAGACGCGAAGCCCACCACGCCGGACCGGCCGAGGCCGAAGCCGACGCTGATCTTCGACGATCCGCTGGACCAGCAGTCCGCGGACGACACGGACCAGGGGTGGGGCGAGCGGGCCCCGTCCGGCGGCAGCGCCGCGGACCTGGCTCGCTTCCTCGACGAGAAGCCCCCGCACCACATCTGACGCCAGGATCCCTCCGGGGCCCGGGCCCACCTTCGTACGGCCCGCGCCGCCCGCCTCAGCACAGGACCACCGCGAATCCGCCGGAGATCCCTGCCCCCGCGAGGCCCGCCGCCGTCGCCCGGGGCACCGCGAGGACGATCAGCGCCCCCTCGCCCGCCAGGCCCCCGGCCTCCGCCGACGGCACCCGCTCCACGCGCGCGCCCCTGGCCACCACCCGGGCCTCCTCCGCAGCCCCGGGACCCCCTGACGCGACCACGTCCACCCGGTCGCCCGGCCGCAGCAGCCGCACGGTCTCCGCGTCCGCGATCCGTACCGGCGCCGACACCAGGCGTACCGGAGGCGAAGCCCGCTCCCGGGCCGCCGCCCGCGCCGTATCACCGCCGTGCCCGCCGCCACCGCCCCCGGCCAGCCCGGAGACGGCCAGCGCGGCCGCCGTCAGGGCCAGGCCCGCCGCCATCGACCGGCGCTGCCGCCACATCGCACGGCGCAGTCGCTGACCGGCACCCACGCGCACCCGCAGCGGCGGGAACGCGGGCACCCCGCACGGCGGGGGAGCGGGCAGCGGTCCCGGTGGCCCGCCCGCGTACGGAGCGGTGGAAGGGTGCTGGGGGACGGAGTGGGAACCGGACGAGCGCATCGCGAACACCGCCTGCGTCAGGGGCCGATGGGGCAGGCCCGGCCGCCGGAACCCCGAGGTCCCGGCCGCCGGACAACCCCCACGATCCACCAGCCGCCCGATTCCCGCCGGAGCCTGTGGACCGCCCACTGGATGTGGATAACTCCGTCACCCGCAGGCGGGAACAGGACCTACAGCAGCGGCAACAGGCCCTACAGCAGCGGGAACAGGCCCTACAACAGCGGCAACAGGACCTAGGGCAGCGCGATCCCCGTCTCGATCCCGTCCAGCGCGTGCCCGCACGCGCACCCCCGGTCCTCCGTCGCCGGCAGCCCCGCCACCGCGTCGAAGAGGACCGAGCGCAGCCGGTCCACATTGGCGGCGAAGACCTTCAGCACCTCCTCGTGGGAGACGCCCTCGCCGGCCTCCGCGCCCGCGTCCAGGTCCGTGACCAGGGTCATCGTCGTGTAGCAGAGGCCCAGTTCGCGGGCGAGCACGGCCTCGGGGTGCCCGGTCATGCCGACGACGGACCAGCCCATCGCCGCGTGCCAGCGCGATTCGGCGCGGGTCGAGAAGCGGGGGCCCTCGACCACCACCAGCGTGCCGCCGTCCACCGCCTCCCAGTCCCGGCCCCGCGCGGCGGCCAGCGCCACCTTGCGGCCCTCGGGGCAGTACGGGTCGGCGAAGCCCAGGTGCACCACGTTCGGCTGGACCCCGTCGGCCCGGGTCTCACCGTCGTAATAGGTCTGCACCCGGGTCTTCGTACGGTCCACCAGCTGGTCCGGCACGATCAGTGTGCCCGGCCCGTACTCCGGGCGCAGGCCGCCCACCGCGCACGGGCCCAGCACCTGGCGTACGCCGACCGAGCGCAGCGCCCACAGGTTGGCGCGGTAGTTGATGCGGTGCGGGGGCACGTGGTGGCCCCGGCCGTGCCGGGGGAGGAAGGCCACCCGGCGGCCGCCGGTCTCGCCGATGAAGACGGAGTCGCTGGGGTCTCCGTAAGGGGTTTCCACGCGGACCTCGGTGACGTCCTCCAGGAAGGAGTACAGCCCCGAGCCGCCGATCACGCCGATCTCTGCGTTCGCCATGCGGTCACCCTAGGCCGTGTCCGCACAGCCCCCTCCGGCGGGCGCGGGCGCGCGAAGACCCCGCCGAACAGGTCGGCGGGGTCTTCGTAAGAACTGTGGAGCCGGTCGCTCAGGCGGCCGACGAACCGCTCGTCGAGGAAGAGGAAGACGACGAGGAGGCCGACGACGTGGACGCCGGGGCGGCCGAGGGCTTCGAGTCCGAGGACGTCGAAGAAGTGGACGAACCGGAACCGGAGGTCTTCGAGGCGGAGGAAGCCGGCGTGCTGCTCGACGAGGAGCCGCGGCTGTCGTTCCGGTAGAAGCCGGAACCCTTGAAGACGATGCCGACCGCCGAGAACACCTTCTTCAGGCGTCCGTCGCAGTTCGGGCACACCGTGAGGGCGTCATCGGTGAACTTCTGCACCGCTTCGAGGCCCTCGCCACACTCGGTGCACTGGTACTGGTAGGTCGGCACTTTGTTCCTCCTGGCACTCTGACTCGATGAGTGCTAACGACGCTCCATAGTGACGTATTCCGCTGGATCAGTCCACCGTGACCGGCCCGCGGTGACCGATACCACGCGCCACGGTCCGCCCCACACCGGCTGGCAGGAGCCTCGAACGCAGCGTCAGCAGGGTCGCGAGGGCCAGCACCGTACCCACCAGCGGGACCAGGAAACCGGCGCTCGCGCCGTGCCCGTCCGCCAGCCGGCCGGCCACCGTCACCGCGGCGGCCTGGCCCAGCGCGACCGCGCCCGTCAGCCAGGTGAACGCCTCGGTCCGCGCCGAGCCCGGCACCAGCGCCTCGACCAGCGTGTAGCCGCTGATCAGGGCCGGAGCGATGCAGAGCCCGACCAGCAGGCCGAGTCCGGCGAGCAGCGGCGCCGAGTGCACGGCCCACAGGCCCGACGCGGTCAGCGCCAGCGCCGTGTAGCCGACGAGCAGGCGGCGGCGGGGGCCGGACTTCCAGGCGATGGCCCCGCAGGCGACCCCGGCGAGCATGTTGCCGGCGGCGAAGATCCCGTACAGCACACCGTTGGAGCCCGGGTTGCCGATCTCCTCGGCGAACGCGGTCAGCGAGACCTGCATGCCGCCGAAGACCGAGCCGATGCCGAGGAAGGCGACCGCCAGCACGCGCACGCCGGGGATCGACAGGGCCGAGGCGTGCCGCTCGGCGCCGGGCAGGGCGCGGTCGCGGACCGGCGGCTGCGTGGCGCGCCGCGCGGCGAAGAGCAGCCCGCCGAACAGGGTGAGCGCGGCCTCCGCGATCAGGCCGGCCGCCGGGTGCACGCCCGTGCAGAGCGCGGTGGCGATGACCGGGCCGATGACGAAGGTGAACTCGTCCGTCACCGACTCGAACGCGGCGGCCGTCGCCAGCAGCGGGGACGCCTCGCGGCCCGGTGCCGCGCCGAGCATCGCCGCCCAGCGGGCCCGCACCATGGGGCCGATCTGCGGGACGGACGCGCCGGTCGGGACGGCCGCGGCGAACAGGGCCCACAGGGGCGCGTCCGCCAGGGCGAGCGTCACCAGGAGCGAGACGGAGGCGGCGTGGACCAGGACGCCGGGCAGCAGCACGGCCCGCTGGCCGAACCGGTCGGCGAGCTTGCCGGTCTGCGGCGCGAACAGGGCCATGGAGACCCCGGTGACGGCCGCGACGGCGCCTGCGCTCCCGTACGAGCCGGTGGTGTGCTGGACCAGCAGCACGATGCCGATGGTCAGCATCGCGAAGGGTTGCCGTGCGGCGAAGCCGGGAAGGACGAACGTCCACGCCCCGGGGGTGCGCAGCAACTGCCCGTATCCGGGGCGTTCGGAGACCGTGGACGCCACGGTCCTTGCCTTTCTGCCGCCTGGTGGCCGTGCCCCCGGGGCGGCCGGCACAGGGGTGCGGGCCCGGTCGGGGCTGCCGAGAGCTGTCCTCTTCGCGCGGAACTGCGGTAGATGCCGGGCGCTCGCGGCCGGTGTGCGGGGCACAGCCGGTACGGAGGACGCCACGACCGCCATACGGTCGCGCCAGCTCTGCGTCAGGCAGAGTTGGTCGATCAATCGGTGGTTCTGGGTTTCCTTCATGCTACAGGCAGGAAGGGCGGGGGCCCTGTGATTGTGTGCGCCCCGCCCCTCGCCGCCTGTGAACACTGTGTGTGCTCAGTGATGTGCCTTCGCGTTGCGCTTCTTGCCCTCGTCGGCCTTGCCGCCGAGCTTCTTGACCGCCTTCAGCGCCCCGGCCACCTGCGGCACCGGGGACTCCATTCCCCCCGGCTGACCGCCGGGCGTCCCGAGCCAGCCGGCCAGCTTGCCGCCCTCGGCGACCGCGCGCAGCCGTGCCTCGGCCGCGTCGCGCACCGGGTCGGTGGCGACGACGAGCAGTTCGTCGCCGCGCCTGAGCACCGTGGACGGGGCGGGTACGAAGCTCTTGTCGTCGCGCACCACGAGGGTGACCGCGGCGCCGGCGGGCATGCGGAGCTCCCCGACCTCGACGCCGTGCATCTTCGACTCGGCGGGGATGGCCACCGACAGCAGGTGCCCGCGCAGCCGTTCCAGGGGCGCCGATTCGATGCCCAGGTCGGCGGCGTCGGACGGGTCGTCCTTGATGTTGAGGGCCTTGGCGAGCCAGGGGAGGGTCGGGCCCTGGATGAGGGTGTAGACGATCACCAGGACGAAGACGATGTTGAAGACCCTGGTGGAGCCGTCGATCCCGGACACCATGGGAATGGTCGCCAGAATGATGGGTACGGCGCCGCGCAGCCCGGCCCAGGACATGAGGGCCTTCTCCTGCCAGGGCAATCGGAACGGCAGCAGGGAGATGAAGACTTCCAGCGGCCGTGCCACGACGGTCAGGACCAGGCCCACGACGACGGCGGGCCAGAAGTCGTCCAGCAGGTCGTGCGGGGTGACCAGCAGACCGAGCAGGACGAACATGCCGATCTGGGCGAGCCAGCCGAGCCCGTCGGCGAAGCCCCGGGTCGCCGGCCAGTGCGGCAGCTTGGCGTTGCCGAGGATCATCGAGGCCAGGTAGACGGCGAGGAACCCGCTGCCGTGCAGCATGGCGCCGGCCGCGTACGCGGAGACCGCGATGGCCATGACGGCGATCGGGTAGAGGCCGGAGGCGGGGAGCGCCACATGGCGCAGCCCGTACGCGCCGAGCCAGCCCACGGCGATGCCGACGGCGGCGCCGATGGCCAACTCCAGGGCTATCTCGCCGATCAGTACGTACCAGCTCTCGACCTCGCCGATGGTCGAGAAGGCGACGACGAGGATCACCACGGGGGCGTCGTTGAAGCCGGATTCGGCCTCCAGGACACCGGTGACGCGGGCGGGCAGCGGGACCTTGCGCAGCACGGAGAAGACCGCGGCGGCGTCCGTCGACGAGACGACCGCGCCGATGATGAGCGCCTGCCGCCACTCCAGGCCGACCAGGTAGTGCGCCCCGGCCGCGGTCACGCCCACGCTGATGCCGACGCCGACGAGCGACAGCATCACGGCAGCCGGGAGCGCCGGTCTGACCTCTTTCCACTTCGTGCCGAGTCCGCCCTCGGCGAGGATCACGACGAGCGCCGCGTAGCCGATGACCTGCGTCAGTTCCGCGTTGTCGAACTTGACGTCGAAGAAGCCGTCCTGGCCCAGGGCGATGCCGATGCCGAGGTACAGGAGCAGGCTGGGGAGCCCGCTGCGGGACGAGATGCGGACCGCCACGACGGCGACGAGCAGGACGAGTGAGCAGACGAGCAGGAGTTCGTTGAGCGTGTGGACAGTCAGTGGCCGGTCCTTTCCCTGCGTACGCCTGCCGGATCGTCTTCCGGCGGCCGGTACTTCGTTACCTTACCTAATCTTTAACGTTTTCTTGATGCGTTCGAGTATTCGTACGATCGCTACGCAATTCGAGCCATCCTGATACCGCGTCCGAGTGGGTGACGCGCTGCGCCTATGGTTGCTCCTGCACTCCCAGGACCGCCCTGCCCTCGAAGGACAGCGATGCCCGCCACAACAACCGCCTCTTCCGGATCCACCGGTACCGCCGGTGGCGGGCCGCGCAAGAAGAAGAAGGGGCGCCGCGCCCGCCTGCTCTTGATCGTCCTGGTGCTGGCGCTCGTCGCGGGCATCGGTTACGGAACGTACTGGTCCGTGTCCACCGTGCGCGCCTCGTACCCGCAGACCAACGGGACCATCCACATCGACGGCCTCTCCGGCAACGTCGACGTCAAGCGCGACGGCTACGGCATCCCGCAGATCTACGCGGACTCGGACGCCGACCTGTTCCGCGCCCAGGGCTTCGTACAGGCGCAGGACCGCTTCTGGGAGATGGA
This sequence comes from Streptomyces sp. NPDC097595, assembly GCF_044761525.1. Taxonomy (NCBI): domain Bacteria; kingdom Bacillati; phylum Actinomycetota; class Actinomycetes; order Kitasatosporales; family Streptomycetaceae; genus Streptomyces; species Streptomyces sp. NPDC097595. Next base: position 24,337 of record NZ_JBIWCN010000022.1, read on the forward strand.
CGTACGCCGTCACCTGACGGCCGGCCGGCTCTCCGAGATGTTCGGCTCCGGACAGGTCGAGACGGACTCCTTCCTGCGGACGCTGGGCTGGCGCAAGGTCGCGCAGGAGGAGTACGACACCGTGCTCTCCGCCGAGACCAAGAAGAACCTCCAGGCGTACGCGGACGGCGTGAACGCCTACCTCAAGGGGCGCGACGGCAAGGACATCTCCGTCGAGTACGCCGCGCTCGGCCTCACCAACGACTACAAGCCGTCCCGGTGGACCCCGGTCGACTCGGTCGCCTGGCTGAAGGCCATGGCCTGGGACCTGCGCGGCAACATGCAGGACGAGATCGACCGCTCGCTGATGACGAGCCGGCTCGACACGGACGAGATCAAGCAGCTCTACCCCGACTACCCGTACGACAAGCACGAGCCGATCGTCACCGAGGGCGCCATCTCCTCGGCCACCGGCACGTTCGACCCGAAGGCGACCGACACCGGCGCGAGCGGCGCGAACACCGTGGCGGACGCGACCCAGGGCCTGAACACGCAGCTCGGCGCGCTCTCCGACACCCTGGACGAGATCCCCGCGCTGCTCGGGCCCAACGGCACCGGCATCGGCTCGAACTCCTGGGTGGTCTCCGGCAAGTACACGACGACCAACAAGCCGCTGCTCGCCAACGACCCGCACCTCGCGCCGATGCTGCCGTCCCTCTGGTACCAGATGGGCCTTCACTGCCGGCAGGTCTCCGAAACCTGCAAGTACGACACCGCCGGGTACACCTTCTCCGGCATGCCCGGTGTGATCATCGGCCACAACCAGGACGTCGCCTGGGGCTTCACCAACCTCGGCGCCGACGTCACCGACCTCTTCCTGGAGAAGGTCTCCGGCGACGGCTACCTGTACGACGGTAAGACCAAGCCCTTCACCACCCGCGAGGAGACCATCAAGGTCGCGGGCGGCAAGGACCGGCACATCACCGTCCGCGAGACCAACAACGGCCCGCTGGTCTCCGACCGCAGCAGCGAGCTGGAGAAGGTCGGCCAGAAGGCCCCCGTCACCAACTCGGCACCGGACCGCGCCGACGGTTACGCCGTCGCCCTGAAGTGGACCGCGCTGGAGCCCGGCCACTCCATGGACGCCGTGTTCGAGCTGAACCGCGCCAAGGACTTCACGAGCTTCCGCAAGGCGTCCGAGCACTTCGAGGTTCCCTCGCAGAACCTCATCTACGCCGACACCAAGGGCAACATCGGCTACCAGGCGCCCGGCAAGATCCCGGTCCGCAAGCAGGGCGACGGCACGACGCCCAGCCCCGGCTGGTCCTCGGCGTACGGCTGGAAGAAGGACCCGATCCCGTTCGCCGAGCTGCCCTACGAGTACAACCCGAAGCGCGGCTACATCGTCACCGCCAACCAGGCCGTGATCGACGAGGACACGTACCCGTACCTGCTCACCAAGGACTGGGGCTACGGCAGCCGCAGCCAGCGGATCAACGACCTCATCCAGTCGAAGATCAAGGGCGGCGGCAAGATCTCGACCGAAGACATGCAGAAGATGCAGATGGACAACACCAGCGAGATCGCCGCGCTGCTGGTGCCCGAGCTGCTGAAGATCAACATCGCCGACAAGGACGTCCGCCAGGCGCAGAAGCTGCTGGAGGGCTGGGACTACACCCAGGAGGCCGACTCGGCCGCCGCCGCGTACTTCAACGGCGTCTGGCGCAACATCCTCAAGCTCGCCTTCGGCGACAAGCTGCCCAAGGAGATGCGCGTCGAGGGCGAGTGCCTGAACGTGCCGCCGCCGAAGAACTCGGGCCCGGCCGACGAGCAGGACCGGCTGGTACGCGAATGCGGCCAGCGCGCCCCGGACTCCGCGCAGCCGGACGGCGGTGACCGTTGGTACCAGGTCGTCGCCAACCTCATGGACAAGCCGGACAGCAAGTGGTGGAAGTCGCCCAAGAGCCGCAAGGACGACGCGACCGAGACCCGCGACCAGCTGTTCGCCCGCGCCATGGAGGACGCGCGCTGGGAGCTGACGGCCAAGCTGGGCAAGGACATCACCACCTGGAACTGGGGCCGGCTGCACCAGCTGACCCTGAAGAACCAGACCCTGGGCACCGAGGGCCCCGGACTCCTCCAGCGGCTCCTGAACCGGGGCCCCTGGAACCTCGGCGGCGGCGAGGCCGCGGTGGACGCCACCGGCTGGAACGCGGCCGGCGGCTACGAGGTGGTCTGGGTGCCGTCGATGCGGATGGTCGTCAACGTGGGGGACTGGGACAAGTCCCGCTGGATCAACCTCACCGGAGCCTCCGGGCACGCCTTCGCCGCGCACTACACCGACCAGACCGACAAGTGGGTCAACGGTGAACTGCTGCCCTGGGCCTACGGCACGAACGCGGTGGCCGGGACGACGACGGACACGCTGACCCTGAAACCGTAAGCGCGCCCCCGAGGGCCCCCGGTGCTTCAGCTCACGCCGAAGCGCCGGGGGCCTTCTGGTGTGACCACCGCGTTCACGGGGAAGTCGTGCGGCTCCGCCGGCACCTGTGCGGTCACCTCGTTCGCGTACAGCAGGACGATGAGCGCGGGGGTGGCCCCGGCGGCCGTCAGACGCGCCAGCACCCGGTCGTAGCTGCCGCCGCCGCGCCCCAGGCGCATGCCGCGCGCGTCCACCGCGAGGCCGGGCAGCAGCACCGCGTCCGCCTCCAGGACGGCGTCGGGGCCCAGCCGCTCGCCGGTGGGTTCGAGCAGCCCGCGCCCCGCTTTCGCGAGCCCTTCCGCGCCCTCGTACGGTGCCCAGTCCAGGTCGTTGTCGGCGAGGAGCACCGGCAGCAGCACGCGTACGCCCCGCGCGCGCAGCGCGTCCAGGAGCGCGCGGGTGCCCGGTTCGCGCCCCACCGAGACGTACGCGGCGACGGTACGGGCCCCGCTCAGCTCCGGCAGTCCGAGCGCGTGCCGGGCGAGGACCGAGGCGGCCCGTGCGGCGTCCTGATCCGTCAGGAGGCGGCGCGTGGCCAGCAGTTCACGCCGCAGCTCGGCCTTTGCGGACATATCGGTGTTCATGGGGGTACCTACCGGCCTCTCAGGCAGGGCTATATGAGGACAAAGTTAACCGGAGCCTCATCTTCCGCCCATGTGGCCCCGTTAAGGTTCAGCGCATGACCCAGTCGAACCCCAGGATCAGCAAGGCCGTCATTCCGGCGGCGGGCCTCGGGACCCGCTTCCTTCCGGCCACCAAGGCCACTCCCAAGGAGATGCTGCCTGTCGTCGACAAGCCTGCCATCCAGTACGTCGTCGAGGAAGCGGTGGCCGCCGGACTCCACGACGTACTGATGGTCACCGGTCGCAACAAGCGTCCCCTGGAGGACCACTTCGACCGGAACTACGAGCTGGAGGGCGCCCTGACCCGCAAGGGCGACGCCGACCGGCTGCGCAAGGTCCGCGAGTCCACCGACCTCGCCACCATGCACTACGTCCGCCAGGGCGACCCCCGCGGCCTGGGTCATGCCGTCCTGTGCGCCGCCCCGCACGTCGGCGACGAGCCGTTCGCGGTGCTCCTGGGCGACGACCTCATCGACCCCCGCGACCCGCTGCTGACCCGGATGACCGAGATCCAGGAGCGCGAGGGCGGCAGCGTCATCGCGCTCCTGGAGGTCCCGCCCGCGATGATCCACCAGTACGGCTGCGCGGCCTTCGAGCCCACCGCCGAGGCGGACGTCGTACGCGTCACCGGCCTGGTCGAGAAGCCGGAGCCCGCCGACGCGCCCAGCAACCTCGCGATCATCGGCCGGTACGTCCTGGACCCCGCGGTGTTCGAGATACTGCGCCGGACCGAGCCGGGGCGGGGCAACGAGATCCAGCTGACCGACGCCCTGCAACTGCTCGCCGAGGACGAGAAGGCCGGCGGCCCCGTGCACGGCGTCGTCTTCAAGGGCCGCCGCTACGACACCGGCGACCGCAGCGACTATCTGCGTGCCATTGTCAGACTCGCGTGCGAACGTGATGATCTGGGACCGGAGTTCCGCAGTTGGCTCCGCCGGTACGTCACCGAGGAGATGTAGCACGTTGAGCAGCACGATCTGGTCGGTGGACGAGCACCTGGAAGACATCCTCGCCGCGGTGAAGCCGCTCGAACCCATCGAGCTGCAACTGCCCGAGGCCCAGGGCTGCGTCCTGGTCGAGGACGTCGTGGTGGAGATCGCCCTGCCGCCCTTCGACAACAGCTCGATGGACGGTTACGCCGTCCGCGTCGCCGATGTCGAGGGCGCCACCGAGGAGTTCCCCGCCGTCCTCACCGTCATCGGGGACGTCGCCGCCGGCGACGACGGCCTCGGCCCCGGCCGGCGCGTCGGCGCGGGCGAGGCCGCCCGCATCATGACCGGCGCCCCGCTCCCGGAGGGCGCCGAGGCGGTCGTCCCCGTCGAGTGGACCGACGGCGGTACGGGCGAGGGCCCCGCCGCCGCGATGCGCGCCCACAGCGACGCCCCCGAGGGCGCCGGCGGAGAGGTCCGCGTCCACCGCCCCGCCGGGGCCCGCGCCCACGTCCGCGAGCGGGGCAGCGATGTGCGCCCCGGCGACCTCGCACTCAAGGCGGGCACGGTGATCGGACCGCCCCAGATCGGCCTGCTCGCCGCGATCGGCCGCTCCACCGTCAAGGTGCGGCCCCGCCCCCGCGTCGTCGTCCTGTCCACCGGCAGCGAACTCGTGCAGCCCGGCGGCGAACTGACCGGCGGGCAGATCTACGACTCCAACAGCTTCGCCCTCACCGCCGCCGCCCGGGACGCCGGGGCCATCGCCTACCGCGTCGGTGCCGTCGCCGACGACGCCGAGACCCTGCGCGCCACCATCGAGGACCAGCTCATCCGCGCCGACCTCCTCGTCACCACCGGCGGCGTCAGCGTCGGCGCGTACGACGTGGTGAAGGAGGCCCTGTCCTCCGTCGGCGACGAGGACGGGCCGGGCGGCGGCGTCGACTTCCGGAAGCTCGCCATGCAGCCGGGCAAACCGCAGGGCTTCGGCTCCATCGGCCCCGACCACACCCCGCTGCTCGCCCTCCCCGGGAACCCGGTCTCCAGCTACGTCTCCTTCGAGCTGTTCGTCCGCCCCGCGATCCGCACCCTGATGGGCCTGCCCGCGATCGACCGCCCGACGTCGAAGGCCGTGCTCGTCACGGACAAGGCCCTGTCCTCACCGGCCGGGAAGCGCCAGTTCCTGCGCGGGACGTACGACGCCGAGGCCGACACCGTCACGCCCGTCGGCGGCTCCGGCTCGCATCTGATCGCCGCGCTCGCCCAGGCGGACGCGCTCATCGTGCTCCCCGAGGACGTCACCTCCGCCGAACCCGGCAGCGACACCGAGGTGATCCTGCTCCGCTGACCGCGCCCCGGTGGCGGTACGGTATCTGGCGCTGTGCCGTCCGGGGGACATCCCCCGGCCCCCGCACCCGCGCCCCGGTGCGGCCCGGGGAATCCGGCGCCCATACCGCTAGGCGGAGTGAGTTGAGTACGCAGAACAGGCTGACGCACATCGACGAGGCGGGGGCCGCCCGCATGGTCGACGTCTCCGGGAAGGACGTCACCGCGCGCGTCGCCCGGGCCAGCGGCCGGGTCCTCGTGTCGCCGCGTGTCGTCGAACTGCTCCGGGGCGAGGGGGTCCCCAAGGGCGACGCCCTCGCCACCGCGCGGATCGCCGGGATCATGGGCGCCAAGCGCACCCCGGACCTGATCCCCCTCTGCCACCCGCTGGCCGTCTCCGGGGTCGGCGTCGAGCTGAGCGTGGCCGACGACGCCGTGGAGATCACCGCCACGGTGAAGACCACCGACCGCACGGGCGTCGAGATGGAGGCCCTGACCGCGGTGTCCGTCGCCGCGCTCACCGTCGTGGACATGGTCAAGGCGGTCGACAAGGCCGCGGTCATCACGGACATCCGGGTCGAGGCGAAGTCGGGCGGCAAGTCCGGCGACTACGTACGCGACCAGGCCCCCGGGACCGACGCGTGAGCGCCCCCGGCGCCCCGGCCCCGTACCGCGCCCTCGTCGTGACCGCCTCGAACCGCGCGTCCGCCGGGGTCTACGCGGACAAGGGCGGGCCCCTGATCGCCGAGGCGCTGACGGGGCTCGGCTTCACCGTCGACGGCCCGCGGGTCGTGCCCGACGGCGACCCGGTCGAGCAGGCGCTGCGGACCGCGGTGGCGTCCGCGTACGACGTGGTCGTCACCACCGGCGGTACGGGCATCTCGCCCACCGACCGCACCCCCGAGGCCACCCGCCGCGTCCTGGACCACGAGGTGCCCGGCATCCCCGAGGCGATCCGGGCCGAGGGCCGCGACAAGGTCCCCACCGCCGCGCTCTCACGCGGCCTGGCGGGCGTGGCCGGCCGCACCCTGATCGTCAACCTCCCGGGCTCGACCGGCGGGGTCCGCGACGGGCTCGCCGTCCTCGAACGGCTCCTGGCGCACGCCGTGGACCAGCTGCGCGGCGGCGACCACCCCCGACCCGGGAGCCCGAGCTGAACGTCGCGACCTGGCCGGTGATCCTGGCGGACGGCGATGTCGCCCTCCGGCCCATCAAGCTGCGCGACCAGCGGGACTGGCGCGAGGTCAACCGGCGCAATCGGGACTGGCTGCGCCCCTGGGAGGCGACGGTCCCGCCGCCCGCGCCCGGCGGACCGGTGGCCCATCGGCCCACGTACCGCCAGATGATCCGCCATCTGCGCTCCGAGGCGAACGCGGGCCGGATGCTGCCGTTCGCCATCGAGTACCGGGGCCGGCTGGTCGGGCAGCTGACCGTCGCCGGGATCACCTGGGGCTCGATGTGCTCGGGGCACGTCGGCTACTGGGTGGACCGGGAGGTGGCCGGGCGCGGGGTGATGCCGACCGCCGTCGCGCTCGCCGTCGACCACTGCTTCCAGGTGGTGGGGCTCCATCGCATCGAGGTGTGCATTCGGCCGGAGAACGGGCCGAGTCGGCGGGTCGTGGAGAAACTCGGATTCCGCGAGGAGGGGCTGCGCCCGCGTTATCTGCACATCGACGGGGCGTGGCGCGACCATCTGATCTACGCGCTCACGGCGGAGGAAGTGCCGGACGGGCTGATGCGGAGGTGGCACCGCTCGCGACCGGCTCCCCGTACGGATCAGCCGGAACCTCCCGCGTAATAAAAAGTTTGTTCGAATTACTCTCGATCGGCTGATGCGCGCCCTCATAAAAAAGTCCGCGATATCGACCGGATCGCGCGACACACCGCGCCAATTGGCGGATCCCTCCGCGCAAACCCCTCTACGGTGTGAGATGTGAGCAGCAGCGGCCTCATCTACGCAGTCATCGTCGGGGCCTGGGCCGCCTACTTGGTGCCGATGTGGCTCCGCAGGCAGGACGAGCTGAACGAAGAGCGTCCGACGGAGCGCTTCAGCACCGCCATCCGGCTGCTGTCCGGCCGGGCGGCGATGGAGCGCCGGTATGCCAAGGGGCTGCAGGAGCGCACCGAGGACGAGGCGGCACCCGACGCCGACCCGGACACGAGCACGGACCGAATGGACTCCGTCGACGTCCGGGCCTTCGCCGCGCCCCCGGCGCACACCGAGGCCCGGATGCACGAGCCGGCCGTCGCGCCGGAGCGCGCCCCCCGCAAGCGGCGCGGCGCCGAGCCCGCCGCCCCCGCCCGGCGCGCGCGCCCCGGCGGCATCGACGCGGAACGCGCCCGGCGCGCACAGCGCCTCCAGGTCCTCGCGCGCCGCCGGCGCACCACCGTGGTCCTCTTCCTCGCCTTCACGCTCGGCGCGATCGTCGCGGCCGTCGGCGGGCTCCGCTTCCTGTGGGCGCCCGCGGTCCCGGCCGTGCTCCTCAGCGCGTACATCGCGCACCTGAGGGCGCACGAGCGGCGGCGGTTCGCCTTCACGATGGACCAGCGGCGCGCCGAGGTGGCCGCCCAGCGGCTCCGTGAGAACCGCCCCCGCCGCCACCAGCCCGCCCCCACCGCCCCGGCCGAGACGGACGAGGACTCGGAGCCGCGCCACCCGGCCCCCGAGCCGACGCCCACGGTCTCCCCGCAGGAGGCCGGCCGCCGCGCGCTGGTCGAGCAGACGGACCACGCGGAGTGGGTGGACCAGCAGCGCGAGCGCGGCCGGGTCCAGGGCGACAGCTGGGAGCCGGTCCCGGTGCCGCTGCCCACCTATGTCACCGCCCCCGTCGCCCCGCGCGCCACGGGCGGGGTCGAGGTCGGCAACCCGGAGACCTGGAGCGCGGCCCGCTCCAGCGCCGCCGAGCCGGCGCAGCCGGACCCCGCGACGCCCCCGGTGGACCCGGCACCGCGCCAGCGCTCCCCGCAGTCCCGCCGCTCCCGCGACCGGGGCCGCACCCCGCTCTTCGATCAGTACGAGGACGGCGACCGCCCCCGCGCGGCCAATGAGTGACGCGGCGTCGGACGGCCGTGAGCCACGCCACGGCTGACCAGCGCGGAACGGATTTCCGAGCACCCCCCGGAGGGTGCTAGAGTTTCACACGTCGCAAGGGCCTGTGGCGCAGTCTGGTAGCGCACCTCGTTCGCATCGAGGGGGTCTGGGGTTCAAATCCCCACAGGTCCACAGACACATGAAATCCCGTCCAGCCTCTGGCTGGACGGGATTTCGTCGTTCCGGGCCCGCTGTGACGCGGACCCGGAGAGTCCTCAGGTGAACGATGCCGTCGCCTGGGCCTTGAGGAGGCCTTCCACTCCGTTGAGGAAGGTCTCGGACACCAGCTCCGGGTCGAAGAGGCAGCCGGCGGCCATCGCGCCGTCGCGCAGCATGACGAAGTGGCGGGCCGCGCGGTCGGCGGGTTCCTCGCGGATCGCGCCCAGGAGCCCGGTGAGCGTGTCCAGGAACCACTGGCGGTGCGCGAGGACGACCTGGTGCACCGGGTCCGTGGGGTCGGGATACTCGGCGACGGCGTTGAGGAAGGCGCAGCCCCGGAAGCCGGGGGACCCGATGGCCTGGGCGATGGACGCGCCGATGGCGCGAAGCGTGTCGGGCGCGGGGAGCCCTGCGGCGATGGCCGCCTCGGCCTGGCCTCGCAGGGCGCGGTCCGCCTCGGTCAGGTAGGCGACGACCAGGTTCTCCTTGCTGGGGAAGTGGCGGTAGAAGGTCGCCCGGGTCACCTGCGCTTCCTTGACGATGCGGTCCACTCCTACGGAATGGATGCCTTCCGAGTAGAAGATCCGGGTGGCCGTGCTGAGGAGCCGGTCCCGGGCTTCGGACGGGCGGCTCTCGGGTTCGTTGTGCGCCATGACGCCAGCCTACTGGGCGAGAGGTAGAACGTTCGGTCTTGACAGGAGTGCGCCCCCTTGCCAACCTGATGAACAGAACGTTCGTTCTCGCGCGAGGTGGCCGTCAGGCCGTCGTGTCCGCGTTCCCCGTACTCTCGTCGAAAGGTTCGTCATGAGCACCGTTGCCGCCCCGTCGGGCATCACGAACACGGCTTCCGCGCTGCGGCGGCTGTACTTCGTCCGCGCCGCGTTCGCCATCCTCTGGGCCCTCGTGATGTTCGCGACGGCCGACGGGATCAGCCCGGTCGTGGCCGCGCTGCTCGTGCTCTATCCGCTGTTCGACGTGGGCGCCGCCGTCGTGGACGCCCGGGCGTCCCGCGCCACCCGCTCGCCGGCGCTGCTCCACGTCAACATGGCGGTCAGCCTCGCCGCGGCGGCCGGGGTCGGGATCGCCGCCGCCTCCGGGATTCCGGCGGTGCTGCGGGTGTGGGGGGCGTGGGCGGTCGTCGCGGGACTGGTGCAGCTGGTCGTGGCCGTTCCGCGCCGCTCGATGGGCGGCCAGTGGCCGATGATCCTCAGCGGTGGCATCTCGGTCCTGGCCGGGGCGTCGTTCGTCGGGTCGGCGGGCGCCGATGACCCGGCGCTCACCGGCGCGATCGGCTACGCCGTTCCGGGCGGTGTCTTCTTCCTCGTCTCGGCGCTGAGGCTGGGGCGCTCCGGCGGCCAGGCGAGGGCGAGGAGCGCCGCGTCGTCGTAGGTGCCGGCGCAGCTGTAGTCCTGGGCGTCCTCCTGCAACCAGGTGAGCAGGTGTTGCGGGTCGACCGGCGGGGAATGGGCGCGCTGGTAGGCCGTCAGGCGGTCGGCGAGCGGGTAGAAGGCCCCGGTCTCGTCGCGCGTCTCCGCGATGCCGTCGGTGTACAGCAGGAGCGTGTCCCCGGGCCGTAGCCGCGTGCCGGCCGACCGGGGGCCGTCCGCGTCGGCGGGGGCGCTCGCGAGGGCGCGCAGCCCCAGGGGGAGGCCGGTGCCGGACGGGAGCTCCCGGACCGTGCCGTCGCGCAGTACGAGTGAGGGCGGGTGGCCGCAGGAGTACGCCTCCGCGCGGCCGTCGGGCGTGATCTGGATGAGGAGAGCGGTGACGAACGCCTCGTCGTCGCGCAGGAAGCGGTTCAGGCCGGTGTCGAGCCGCCCGGCCAGGCGGCCCAGGGTGCCTTCCTCGTACGCCGCCTCGTGAAACGAGCCGAGGACCGTCGATGCGGTGGACACGGCGCCGAGCCCTTTCCCGCGTACGTCCCCGATCAGCGCGCGCACCCCGAACTCGGTGTCCGCCACCGCGTAGAGGTCGCCCCCGATGCGTGCGTACTGCGCGGCGGCCAGATAGCTCGCGGCCGTACGGAAGTGGCCCAGCGTCTCGGGCGGCGGGCGCAGCACCGCCCGCTGCGCGGTCTCGGCGACGGACACCACCTTCCGCAGCCGCGCGGACTCCCGCTCCCCGCGCCGCACCACGAAGCAGCTCAGCGCGGCGATGACGCAGATGACCACGGTGGTGCCGATCACGGAGCCGATCCGCTGCGGCTCGGCGGGCAGGAGCAGCCAGCGGATCCCCGCCGCCACCACCGCCGAACCGATGATCATCGGCGGCCCGAACCCGAACGAGATGACGGCGGGCACAGCGACGAGGACCGCGGCGATGTGCGAGGAGGGCGGGGTGGTCAGTTGCAGGACCGCTACCAGGACGCACAGCAGCAGGGCCGTGCTCAGGACCGCCGCCCTGGTGCCTCGCCCCGTCGTGGCCGGTGCGTCGTCCCGCCCGTCACCGTCCGCCACGGACGCTCCTCTCGCCACGCCCGGCACGCATCCCGCGACGCCTCCCTTCTCGGACACAGCCATTGTTGGACAGCCCCAGGCATCCCGCTCGCGCACCGGCGGGGCGGGGCGGCCGGTGCTCGACGGATGCCCGGCCGAGGCCCGTCGCCGTTGCGGGGAGTGGCCCGATTGCCGCCTGTGGCCGCCCGGGGCGTGGGACGATCACGGCCACAAGCTCTGTTGGCCGGATGATCGGGGATTACGGTGTTCGCTCCGGGGGAGATGGACGGGCAGGAGAACGAGCGCACCACGAACGAGATCACCGGCGCCGCGGGCGATCTGTGGTCCGAGGGCGTCCGCGTGGCCCTGACCATCGCGGAGATCGTCGCCGTGGAGGTCTCGCGGCACCGGCAGCGGACGTGGGAGCGCGAGAGGCAGGAGGCGGCCCGGTCGGTCTGGGAGGACCGGCAGCGGGCCGAGCCCGTACTGAGGGGCGCCTGGGACGAGGACTTCTGGAAGGATCCCCAGCCCCGTGACATCGGGCGCGCCTGGCAGGCCGCCACCGAGTGGGCGCCCTCCGATCCTGCTGCGGCCGCGACCCTCGAACACCTGCGCCGGCAGCTCCAAGAGCGCTACGGGCTGAGTCCGGCCGACGTGCAGCTCAACGTGCCCGAACTGTCCAAGGCGCTCGCCCTCGGCTCGCCCTCCCTGCGGGAGGAGGCCGGCACAGCGCGCGAGGACGCCGAACTCTGGGGCGAGACCTCCACCCTGTACGTCGTCCGCGACCCGGCCGATCCCGAACACATCCTGCACCGGGGCGAGTTGCGTACGGCACCCGGTGAGCAGACGGAGGCCGCCGCCGCACGCGAACTGCGGCAGTGGTGCGACGGCCAGGGGCGGACACCCGACGGCGGCATCGTGATCGAGACCGTCGCCAACGACGGGAGCCCCGCGGGGGGCGACGCGACGGCCCGGGTCACCGGTGACCGGGCGGACGCGGTGATCGACGCGGAGACGCGGCGACAGCGGCGCCTCGTCTCGGGGGCGGAGGCGGGGAGCCTCGAAGAGGTCCATCACGCGGTTCTCGCGGAGATGATCCGTACGGAGGAGGCGGGCCGACTGCTCGCGGACGGCGGCGAGGAGCGGGCCGGGCTGCGCGAGACGTGGAAGAGACTGAACGTACAGGCTCAGGCCGTCACGGCCGAGATGCGTGGCGAGGATCCCCGCCACGTGTACCAGGGAGCCGATCTCCGCGCCAAGCTGAGCACGGAGGAGTGGTGGGCCACGGCACGCCCCTCCGAGGTCGCGGGTGTGTGGGACCAGGTGGACAGGTGGCCGCAGAGTCCGGCCAAGCAGAGGACCTCCGGGGTGCTGCGGGACGAGCTGTTCGCCAGGCACGGTCTCGACCTGGAGCGCGACACGCCGGCGGAGACGGTGGCGGAACTGCTGGGCGGCACCGAGTCGACCGGTCCCGCCGCGACGTACTCCGAGCAGGCGGCCCGGGCGCTCCAGGAGGCACGCCGCCATTACGAGCGGGCCTTCGACGCAGCGACCGAGTCCGCCCGGCTCAAGAGGCTCGCAGACGAACGGGACGATCTGCCCGGCGCGGATCCCGCCCAGGCCGAACGCTGGCGCAATGAGGCCCTGGTCCTCGACGGCCGGGCCGACCTGCACCACACGATGGCCGCGGTGGCCGGCCGGGGGGCCGGGCGACTGGAGGAGCGGGCGGACACACAGGCGGAGGAGCTGGGCATCCGGCCCGTGCCCGAAGGGCTGCGGGAAGCGTACGCCGAACGGTGGGGGGACGCTCCCGCCTCGCTCACCGATACCCGTCTCGGCGAACTCGCGGCGGGCTCGTCTCCCGGCGCGGAGACCGAGCCCCCTTCGCCCGCCTCGTCCCCTACGGCGAGCCGTCCCGCTCCGGAAAAGCCGAGCGCGGCGCCCGTGACCATGGATGCGGAGGGCGCCGAGGCGGTCGCGGTCGCCGGGGCGACACGCCTTTCCCCGGCCGCGGCGCGCAGGCGGAGCCGGGTGCGTGCGGGCGAGATCCCACGCCCGATGCCGGCCGTGGACCGCGGCCGCGGCGCCGGCGCCGATATCGGCTGACCGTGCGTCGAGCGGGCAGGTGGCGGTGGACCGAAGGATCATCGCCACCTACCCCGGACGGCTCAGCCCGCCCCGTTCCCCACGACCTCCGGAGTGAAGGGGACGGTGGTGAGGCCGTCGACTCCCGCGACGAGCAGGGTCTCGGGCGGGGCGAAGGAGAGGGCGAGCGGGGTCAGGGTCACGTCCGCCGCGCCCATGTCGGCGCCGTCCGGCAGCCGCCGGGTGCGGACCTCGCCGTCGCGCGTACCGATCAGGAGCACGGTGATCTCGTAGAACGCGCGAACGGCGAGCACCGTGACTTCGCTGCCGTCGTGGTCGACCGCCACCAGTTCCTCGCCCGACGCCGGCTCCCAGACCCGGACCGGACCGTCCTGCTCCGCGCCCACCAGGATGTCCACGCCGTCGACTGTGCCGAAGGCGAGAGCGGTCAACGGCCGGGTGGTGCGGAGGTCGAGGAGGCGTCGGCCGGAGAGCGCGTCCCACACCAGGAGGGCCCCGTCCTCGTCGGCGGAGGCGAGCACGGGATCCGTTCCGGCCTGCCCGGCCGCCAGCAGCGTCACGGGCGCCTCATGGCCGCGCAGGCGCAGCAGCGGAGTTCCGGTGGCCGCCTCCCAGGTGCGTACGGTCCTGTCGGCTCCGGCGGAGGCCACGAGACCACCGGCCACGGGGAGGAAGGCAAGGGCGGCGACGGCGTCGGTGTGGGGTGTCGGTACGAGCCGGAGCGCGCCGTCGTCGGCGCCGTGGACGCGCACCGTCCCTCGCGAGGTCCCGCAGACGATCCGGTCGCCCGCCGGGCTGAAGCAGACCGAGGTGACAGGGCCGTCGTCCGGGGCGAGCACCTGGCGTACGGAACCGGTCGCGACGTCCCAGACCCCGAGGGAACCATCCAGGCTCCCGACGGCTGCCACCGGCACTCCGTCGATCTCGGCCGCTGCGAGCGCCTGGACGGGCCCGTGGTCCGTCGCCAGCGCGCGTACCTCCGTGCCGTGCGCGTCCCAGACGCGTACGGTCCCGGTCGCACCGCCGGACAGGAGCAGCGGTCCGCCGGGGGACGGAACGGCCGCGAGGGCGGCCGGCCATGCGTCCTGGGCGGGCCACGTGTCCAGCGCGTCTCCGGTCTCCGCGTCCCAGGTCCTGATGGTGCCGTCGTACGAGCACGAGGCGAGCACCGCACGGTTCGCGAGGCCGAGGAAGGCGAGCCCGGTCACCGCCGCGGTGTGGCCGCTCAGCCTCCGGGTCGGCTTGTCGGCCGCCAGATCCCACACCCTGATCACGTGGTCGGATCCGGTGGCCGCGACCAGGCCCCGTCCCTCCGAGCCGGTGAACGCCACGGCGTTGATCCACTCGGTCCCGGGCGTGATCGATCCCATCGACCCACCGGTGGCGGTGTCCCGAACGCGGACCGTCCCGTCGTCACCGCCGGAAACGAGTAGGTCGAGGTCCCCCACCCGGCCGCCGGCCAGCGCGTTGACCATGTGCTCGTGGCCGGTCAGCGCGCCGACCTCCTTGCCGTCCTCGGCACCCCACGCCCAGACATTGCCGTCCGCGCCGCCCGAGTAGACCAGTTCGCCCTCCGGGTCCGCCGGGAAGGCCACGGCCCCGACGGGCCCGCTGTGGCCCACTCGGGCGTGCACCAGGCCGTCGGAGCCCGTGAGGTCCCAGGCCCACACAGCGTTGTCCTGGCCGCTGGTCACCAGGAGGTCCCGCGTCCCGTCCGAACCCAGTACCAGGGCCCGGTGCAGCTGCCCCTGGTCGGCGGTCTCCGCGAGCAGCTTCAGCGGTTCGACCGCGTACAGGCCGAAGCCGCCGCTGGTCCGTGCGACAGCGAACGCGTCCTGTCCGCCGACCTGGCCGAAGACGGCAGTGGGTTCGTGGCCGCGCGGGTCGTCGGCGGGTTCGCCGGTGAGCCGGTGGATGAGCGGGGGAAGGGTGTTGGCGACGAGATCCGACGCCGGACCGCTTATCTGGGCCACGAGCGAGTCCAGGAGCGCGGCGGCCCGCAGAGAAGCGGTTCCTCCGTCCCATGCCACGGTCCGCGTCTGCGACGCGTCGAGGACCTGAAGGCTGCGGTGGACCGGCTCCCCGTCGGAGGGCTCCTGGGCGGGGCTGCCGGCCGGCATGTCTTCGACGGCCTTCAGCAGGCGTGTCCACACGACGGGTTCCGTACGCGCGGTCCAGGACCTCCGGACGGGGCCGTGTTCGTGGCCGAGCCGGGCGTGGCCGTCGGCGGACAGGTCGAGGACGAAGTGCTCCGGGTGTCCTTCCGCCGGCTGTCGCCCGACGACCTCGTACCGGAAACTGCGGGCTGATGCGTGGGACGAGGCAGCTGGAATGGGCGGCATGCTCTCGGTCTTCCTTCCGTCAGCGAGGGGCTGGGGCATTCACGACGGGCGAGTCCTCCGGCCAGTCGGGCCGGAGCCGGAGAGGCGGGCGGTGACGTGCCGTCCAGGCAGGATATAGGCGGCTCACGACGGTGGGACGGCTGGTGGGCCATCGGGGAGACCGTGCATTCTCAACCGCCTTGCGGGTGGCGCCGTCCGGCGTTCACGGCGCGATGAGCCATGCTTCTCGCGTTCCGCGATAACGATACATCGGTCAGGTGTACGATGCGGCAAGTTGCCTGACTGGTAGGCAGGTTCAGAAATGTAGCCACCAACCAGGTGTGCTGAGCCGCAAGTTGACCGGGATTCCCTCTTCAGGACCCTGCCGGTCTCCGAAATCGCGGCGTCCGGGCGGGGCATTCCTTCGCCGTACCGGGCCTCGGCGGAGAGGATCGCCGAGTGGGACGCCCTGGAGTGGACGTTCGAGGACTTCTCCCGCCGGACTCGGGAGCAGGTGGTCTCCGATCCGCGGGGCGCTCTGGAGCGTCTGCGGGAGCAGGTGCTTCGCGGGATGGCCTACGAGCCGTCGTACGTGGGCGGGGAACTGGACCGGAAGAACCTCCGCATGTACGAGTGGCAGCGGGGGGAGCTGTACATCCACTCCGCGGCCATGATCCTGGATCCAGAGGCCACCCTCGAAGTGACGTACGAGCCCGAAGGGCGGGTCAAGCGCCTGCTGTTGGAAGCGGAGGACCAGAGCATCACGTATCTGGGCCTGCTTCCCGCCGAGGTGACGCGGGATCAGGGAGACGCCGTCGCGGTGTGGCGCTCTCAGCGCGGGAAGAGCCCGGTGGCGGAGAACGACACCGAATTCCTGCACGACCTTTCCGATATCTACGTCGATTCACTGCGCGAGGCGCTGGCGACGCGTCGACGGTTCATCAACGAATACAGTGTCGAGCCGCACAGGATCCGTCTCTCCTACGACGACCAGCCGTACGAGGTGAATTACCGGCAGACGAAATTCAGGCGCGCGCACATCCACGCCCTCCCCGTCATCCGGGAGTCCCCGCTCGACGCGCGGGAGTCCATCGTCGCCAGTACGAGGGGAACGGGGGAGTTCGGTGCGCGGCGCGAAGCGCGGGCGCGGGCCGTGGTGGAGCGGGTCATGTCGGGAGACGGATTCGATCCCGCTTCCGGGGCTTTGTCGACAGCGAGTCGCTGATCCGTTTCTGGGCCGCGGACAAGAACGGCGCTGCGGCGCTCACCCATGGTGAGCAGGCGCTCTTCCCCCACTACCTCAACACGGATGCCGACGTCGTTCAGGTGGGGAACGAGAGCGGGGCGCTCGAGAGCGCGATCTGCGCTCCGGTGACGCGGGTCCCACCGCGCCACCGGAGCGCCCGGCGCCGTTCGGTCAGGCCCTGGGGCCTTTCGTTTGGACCTAGCCGCGGGAGGGGCGCAGGGCCACCCGGTCGAGGAGTTCGGCGAGGAGTGCGGCGGTGTCCACCACGGCGGTGATCATGTCCTGGCGCAGGTACTCGGCCCAGACGTAACGGCGGGGCGGAATCCCGTCGAAGGGGCGGCCCCGTACGAGCTCCAGCGCCGCGCTCAGGTCCCCGGCTCCGTCCTCGCCCTTGAGGCGTCCTCGCAGGGCGAGCGCCTGGAAGCGGTGCCAGTCCGTCCCGGTGTCCCCGCCGAACCGATAGGTGTCGCCGCGCTGGAAGTCGGTCCCCAGCCAGCGGCGGAGGGCGGACAGCTGGGCGGTCCGGAAGGCCGCCGACACCCCGCCGGGCCATCAACGGCACCACGCTGACGTGGTGCCCCGCTTGGTGGAAACACGCGGAGGCGATCTCGCGCCTGGACGCCGTGTGGCGGGCGGGCCTGGGAACACCTGCGCCTGGACGAGAACCTCGGAATGTCCACCTGGTGGCTCTACCACTGCGATCCGCACCTCAACGCCCTGCTCGACGCGGACACCGGCCCCTTCTCCGCCTGCTCTCCCACCGACGGCCATACCGCGTACCCGCACCCCCCGCTGCCCGTGGAGCCGTCGGACCCGGCGATGTGGACCGGCACCGCGTTCATGGCACGTGAGGACGAGCCGGGCCGGTAGCCGGGGAACGGACCCGTCCTCACGCCCCGTGCAGAAACGCCAGCACCGCCAGTACGCGGCGGTTGTTCGAGCCGTCGTCCGTGATGCCCAGCTTGGCGAACAGGGAGGTCGTGTACTTGCTGATCGCGCTGTCGCTGAGGAACAGGCGGGAGGCGATGGCCTGGTTGGAGAGGCCCTCGGCCATCAGGGCCAGGACCTCGTGCTCGCGTTCGGTGAGGCCGTCGAGGCGGCGGTGCGACGAGCCGCTGGACAGGAGCTTCGCGATGACCGCCGGGTCCATGGCCGTGCCGCCGGCCGCGACCCGTTCCAGCGCGTCGATGAACTGGTCCGCGTCGAACACGCTCTCCTTCAGGAAGTAGCCGACGCCGCCCGACCCGTCGGCCAGCAACTCGCGGGCGTACAGCTGCTCCACGTACTGGGACAGGATCAGGACGGGCAGCCCCGGCATCTCGGTGCGGGCGGCGAGGGTCGCGCGCAGGCCCTCGTCGGTCTGCGTCGGCGGCATGCGGACGTCCACCACCGCCACGTCGGGGCGAAACTCGCGCAGGGCGGCCAGCGTCTCCGGCCCGGTCGTGGCCGTACCCACCACCTCGTGTCCGTACGCCTCGATGAGACGGACCATGCCGTCCCGCAGGAGGTACAGGTCCTCGGCTACAACGATTCGCATGCCACCATGATCCTCGCGCGGGTCGGCCCGCCGGCCGGACTCGTGATCTCCAGGCTTCCGTCGAACACCGCGAGGCGCCGTCGCAGCCCCGCGAGTCCGCCGCCGTCCCGGAGGACCGCGCCGCCGCGTCCGTCGTCCTCCGCCTCCACGACCAGGCCCGTCCCGTCCTGGGCGAGGGTGATCCGCATCCGCGTCGCACGGGCGTGCTTGATCGCGTTGGTCAGCAGCTCGGCGACGCCGAAGTAGACGGCCGACTCGACGGGCGCGTCCAGCCGCTTCGGCACGTCCGCGACGACCTCCGTTTCGAGGGGGCTGTCGAGGGCGAGAGCGCGTACGGCGTCGACGAGGCCCCGGTCGTTGAGCACGGGCGGGTTGATCCCGTGCACCAGGTCGCGCAGTTCGGCCAGTGAGGCGGTGGCGCCCGCCCGGGCCTCGCGCATCAGTGCCCTGGCCCGGTCAGGGTCGGTCTCCATCAGCTTCTCCACGGTCGCCAGGGACATCCCGAGCGCGACGAGCCGGGCCTGCGCGCCGTCGTGCAGGTCCCGTTCGATCCGGCGGATCTCGGCGGCCTGCGCCACCGTCGCATCGGCCCGCTGCCCGGTGAGTTCGTCCACCCGGTCCGCGAGCGCCATCCGGGCGGACGGCCGCAGGAAACGGACCGCGACCGGGGTGACTGCCCGCCAGGCGTACGGGGAGGAGGCGACGGCCACGAGGAGGCCGAGGAGCCGAGCCGGCCGGCCCGTTCCCAGCCCGGCGGAGGCCCACACCACCCCCGC
Source organism: Streptomyces sp. NPDC097595 (assembly GCF_044761525.1). Lineage (NCBI taxonomy): Bacteria > Bacillati > Actinomycetota > Actinomycetes > Kitasatosporales > Streptomycetaceae > Streptomyces > Streptomyces sp. NPDC097595. Next base: position 43,344 of record NZ_JBIWCN010000022.1, read on the forward strand.
GAGTGGTACGCACGCGACGATCCCCGCCGTGAACGGGGCGATCGCCGTGAACCGCAGGTCGCGCCAGTTCGCCGGATCCTTCCAGCGCAGCCGCCACCGCTGGTCCATGAGGGCGTCCCGCCGGGTGCGGTGGTAGTCGAAGCCGTTCCACCAGAAGCCGGTTGCCATGCGGGTCACCGGCGGGGCGTTCCGGTAGCCGGACGGGATCTCGGTCCCGGACCAGCGGGCGACCAGCGCGCGGACGGCCCGGCACACGGGCCGCGCCAGGCCGAGCGTGGCCACGCACACCAGCACGAACGGCCCCACCCACGACCAGGGGTTCGCCGCGCCCCACGCGATGCCCCACGCCACCGCGCCCGCCCACACGGCCGGGATCAGCAGCGTGACGGCGGCGACGGCGCACGCCCGTACGAACCCGCTACCCGCCCCGGCCGCCCACGACCTCAGCACTCTCATCGCCCGCCGCCTCCCCGATTCCGTCCCGATGCCCCCACTCTGCACCGGGCGGGAGGCGCGCGAGCACCGCTCGGGCAAGGAGTGGGTCTGGACCCACCCCGTTGTGGGCCCAGACGCATACCGCGCCCGATCGGCGATTCGTAGCGTCGTCACCATGACCACGAACACGAACCTTCAGCCCGAGGCCCTGCGGGCCCTCGCATCGGCGCGCCGGAGCATCACGCTCTACGGCGCCCTCACCGCCACCGCCCTCGGCGCGGTCGCCGTGGTGGCCGCCACCGGTCACACGGTGAACACCTTCATGTGGGTCCGCGCGGTCCTGCTGCCGGTGATCGCGTACGTCCTGCTCCGCATCACGGCCTCGGCCGCCGGGGGCTCCCGCCGCGCCTTCGACCGCGTGAGCACCCTCGCGGTGATCATGCCCATCGCCATCATCGGCGTCGACCTGATCCCGGGCGTCTGCCCGCCCTGGTACGCGGTGACGCAGACGCTGTGCATGCTGCCGGTGATCCGCGTCGCGTTCCTCACCCGGGGGACGGCCCTGAAGACGGCGTTTCCCAAGGCGGGTTGAGGGAAGGGCGCCCCCTCAGGCCGTGCCGTTTCCCCGCAGCGGCTTCGCGAAGCAGCGGCTGTTGGGGTAGGTGCGGTAGTGGCCGAACTTCTCGCACGGGGTGTAGCCGCTGGAGAGGTACAGGGCGATGGCCTCCGGCTGGCGGTCGCCGGTTTCCAGGACCATGCGGGTGCGGCCCGCGGTGCGGGCGTCCGCTTCCAGGGCGGCCAGGATGCGGCGGGCGAGGCCCAGGCCGCGGCCCTCCGGTATGACGTACATCCGCTTCAGCTCGGCGTCGCCGTCCGAGTAGCCCTCCTCGTTGCGCTCCTGGGAGCGCCAGCCGCCCGTGGCGACCGGCTGGTCCGACGCGTCGTACGCGATCAGGTACAGGCCGTGAGGCGGGTCGAACATCGTGGCGTCCAGGGGTGTGACATCGCCCTCGTCGCCGTAGCGCTCGGCGTATTCGAGCTGTACGCGATCGTTGAGTTTGACGGCATCGGGGTGGTCGAAGGCCCGGACGTGGATATTCATGCGAGATATCGTACATGTATGCGGCATGTGTGGGTCGGTATCGTGCCGGAATGCTCACTGTGACCTCCGTGAATGTGAACGGACTCCGCGCCGCCGCCAAGAAGGGCTTCGTCGAGTGGCTGGCGCAGACCGACGCCGACGTGATCTGCCTCCAGGAGGTGCGCGCCGAGCCCGAGCAGCTGCCCGCGGACGTACGTGACCCCGAGGGCTGGCACACCGTCCACGCGCCGGCCGCCGCCAAGGGCCGGGCCGGCGTCTCCCTCTACTCGCGGCGCGCCCCCGAGCGCGTGCAGATCGGTTTCGGCGGGTACGGGCCCGCCGGGTGCGAGGAGTTCGACGCGAGCGGGCGGTACGTCGAGGTCGACCTGCCCGGCGTCACGGTCGCGAGCCTCTATCTGCCCTCCGGTGAGGTCGGCACCGAGCGGCAGGGCGAGAAGGAGCGCTTCATGGCCGCCTTCCTGCCCTACCTGGTCGGGCTGAAGGCCCGCGCCGCCGCCGAGGGCCGCGAGGTCGTCGTCTGCGGCGACTGGAACATCGCCCACCAGGAGGCGGACCTCAAGAACTGGCGCGCCAACCGCAAGAGCTCCGGCTTCCTCCCCGAGGAGCGCGCGTGGCTGACCCGGGTCTTCGAGGAGGCGGCGTACGTCGACGTCGTACGCGCCCTGCACCCGGACGTCGAGGGCCCGTACTCGTGGTGGTCGTACCGGGGCCGCGCCTTCGACAACGACACCGGCTGGCGCATCGACTACCAGATCGCGACCCCCGGCCTCGCCGGCCGCGCGGTGAAGGCGTGGGTCGAGAGGGCCGCCACACACGGCGAGCGCTGGAGCGACCACGCGCCGGTGACCGTCGTCTTCGACCTGTAGCGAGCGGCCGCGGAAAGCCCCCGGCCGAGGGGATGGTGCCCCCCTCTTCGGGGGGCTGGGGCGCGGTCGCGCTAGGTTGGCCCGGCGGCGCCGATGGGCGTGCCGTGCCTGCCGCACATCTACGGACGGGTGACAGCGCTTGGAATTCCAGCTCCTGGGCCCCGTCGGGGTGTTGCGCGACGGTGCCCAGATATCCCTCGGCTCGCCGAAGCAGCGATGCGTCCTTGCCGCGTTCCTGCTGGCCCCGGGGGTCGCGCTCTCCATCGATCATCTGATCGAGTGCGTATGGGGCCACTCCCCGCCCCCCACCGCGCGTGGCACGCTCCAGAGCTACCTGGCACGTCTGCGGGGCGCCCTGCCCGCGCAGGGCGACGACACGGCGGCGATACAGCGCCGGGCCGGCGGCTACCTGCTCACCGCCTCCGCCGCCGACATCGACCTTTACCGCTTCCGGAGCCTGACCGCCCAGGCCCGTGACGCCGACAGCGATGCCGAGGCGGGGCGCATTCTGGACGAGGCGCTCGGCCTGTGGCACGGTGACCCGCTCTCCGGCATCGCCGGCGACTGGGCCGAGAGCGTGCGCGCCCGCCTGGAGCAGGAACGGCTGGCCGCACTGCTGGACCGTATCGACCACCGTCTCGCCGCGGGCGGGTCGGCCGGTCTCACCGAGCAGGTGCGGGGCCTCGCCGCCGAACATCCGTGGGACGAGCGGATCGCCGCGCAGCTCATGACCGTGCTGTTCCGCTCCGGCAGGCAGGCGGAGGCGCTCGCGCACTACGAAGCGTTCCGGCGGAGCCTGGCGCAGGAGTTCGGCGTCGACCCCGGCGCGCCCCTGCGGCAGCTGCACGAGGCGATCCTGCGCGACGCCCCGGAGCTGGGCGGGGCATCCGCCCGGCCCGGGAGGCCACCAGAGGCCACGCCGGACGGCGTACGGGACGACTGGACCGTGCAGTGCCAACTCCCCTTCGCCGTGCCGGGGTTCGTGGGCCGCGACGGGGCGATCCGGGAACTGGAGGACCTGTTCACGGCGGCGACGCAGGGGGAGACCACCGCACCCGTCGTCATCACCGGCACGCCCGGTGTCGGCAAGACGGCGCTGGCGGTGCACCTCGGTCACCGGCTGCGGCGGGCCTTCCCGGACGGGCAGTGGTACGTGCGGTTGCTGGGCGCGGGCGACCGCCCCCGCGATCCGTCCGAGGTCCTGGCGGCCCTGTTGCAGGCCTCCGGTCTGGACGCGGCCGCCATCCCGGAGCCGTTGGAGGACCGGGCCGCGGCCTTCCGGGGCCGGCTCACCGGCCGCCGGGTGCTCATCGTGCTCGACGACGCGGCGGACGCCGAGCAGGTCAGGCCGTTGCTGCCCGGCACCGCAGGGGTGGCCGTGCTGGTCACCAGCCGTTTCGAGCTGCGCGGTCTCGGTGTCAGCCATGCCGCGCACGCCGTCCGGCTCCAGGTGCTGGACCCGGGCGAGGCGCACACCCTGCTGTCCGGCGTGCTCGGCGAGGGCCGGGTGGCTGCGGAGCCGGAGGCGTCCCGACGGCTGGCCGAGCAGTGCGCGCGGCTTCCGCTGGCGCTGCGGATCGCCGCCGCCAATCTCGCGGCCAGGCCGGGGCGGTCGCTGGAGTCCTACGCCGCCGACCTGGACAGCGACGGGCGCCTGGCGAAACTGTCCATCGCCGGTGACCGCCGGGCCGCGGTCCGTACTGCCTTCGACAACTCCCTCGCGTTCCTGGACCCGTCCGCCGTCCGGCTGTTCGCCCTGCTCGGCCTGCACCCGGGACCGGACTTCGGCGCGGAGGCCGCCGCGGCGCTGCTGGGCGCCGAACCGGCCGTGGCCGAGGAGCTCCTCGACGTACTGGCCGACGCGAGCCTGCTGCAGCGCAGCGCGGCCGACCGCTTCCTCTTCCACGACCTGCTGCGGCTGTACGCGGCGGAGCACGCCGCGGCGCGGCCGGCGCACGAGGAGGCGTGGCGGCGGCTGTGCGACTGGTATCTCGCCACCGCCGAGGCCGCCACCGCCTTCGAGTACACGGGCGTCGCGCAACTGCCCCGGGAGCGCGCCGCCTCCGGACGGTTCGCCGACCGGAAGCAGGCCCTGGGGTGGCTCGACCAGGAACTCGCGAACCTGGTCGCGGTGGTCGGCGCCGCCGCCGCGTCGGGGCCGCGCCACATCGCCTGGCAGGTCGCCGACCAGCTGCGCATGTATCTCTACTACCGGCACCACCGGGTCGAGTGGAAGGCGGTGGTCACCGCCGGCCTGCGCGCCGCCGAGGCCGAGGGCGATCCCCTGGCGCGGGCGGCGATGCTGCAGAGTCTCGGTGTGCTGGGCCACCACACCGAGGACCAGGGAAGTAATCTGGAGCACTTCCTCGGCGCCCTGGAGGGCTACCGTACCGCCGGGTTCGTCCCCGGACAGGCGGGCGTGATGTCCAACCTGGCCGTCTACTACGGGCGTCGCGGTCAGATGCGTCAGGCGGGGGAATGGCAGGAACGCGGTGTGGAACTGCTCCGCGGCCTCGACCGCCCGGTGCTCCTCGGCATCGCCCTCAACGTCGTGTCCCTGATCCACTCCTACCTCGGCGAGTCGGAGCGGGCCGTCGAGCGCGCGAGTGAGGCCATCGAGCTCTCCCTGCGGCACGGGCAGCCGATGGGCACCATCAGCCCGCTGGTCAACCGGGCCGTAGCGCACCACGCCCGGGGAGACTACGAGGCGGCGTTCGCCGACGGGACCCGGGCGCTGCGGCTGTCCCAGGAGCACCGCAAGCGCCGCAACGAGGCGGACGCCCAGGAGATTCTGGCGCGCGTGCACCGGGACACCGGCCGGCTCGACCTGGCCCGTCCGCTCGCGGAGAAGGCGCTGGCGTTCGCCCGTGAGACGGCGGATCCCACCGCGCTGAGCGACTGCCTGCTCAATCTCGGCGAAGTGTCGCGCCTCGGTGGCGAGTTGCCGCAGGCGGCGGTGCACCTGGAGGAAGCGCTGGAGATCGCCGGCCGTTCGGGCTTCCGGCATCAGGAGGCGGACGCCCGCACGGGCCTCGCGGAGGTGCGGCAGGCGGAAGGGAACACCGAGGCCGCCGCGGAGCTGGCGCGAGCCGCCCTGGCGACGGCCGGGGAACTGGGCCTGCGGCCGGTCGAGCGCCGTGCCCGCACCGTCCTGGCCGCCGTCGGAGGGGCGGAGTGAAACGGGAACCCCCGTGCCTCGTTTCACCCCGCCCCTCGCTTCAACGCCTCATGAGCGGCGACAACGACGGCTCAGTGGTCGTTGTAGAACTCGGCGTAGTTGTCCTCGCCCTTGGCCCAGTACGTGATGGCCACGTAGTTCTTCTCATGCAGGTTGTACTTCCCGCCGTCGCTGGCCCGGTGCGTCTTGCACGTGCCGTAGCCACTGCTGACGGTCATGGAGTACTCGCGGCTGGGGGAGTAGCCGAGATCGGTGACCACGGCGGTGGCGGACTTCCCGTCCTTCGCGCTGTCGCACACCGTGACGATGTCGCCGTACTCCTCGACGTACACGCGTACGCCGGAGCCGGTGGGGCTGTTGGGGTTGAAGATGTGGTCCCAGTCGATGCCGGGGTCGGGCTGGGCGGAGGCGGTGGCGCCGCTCATCATGAGGGCGGCGGCGGCCAGCGCGGTCGCGCCGGCGAGTATCCGCCCGATACGAGGCTTCACAGGGTGGCTCCTTATGCGAGAGAAGCCGTGCGGAGCGGGCTGTGCCGCATGCCGCACGGAAGGCGGTGGGGGGACGCCGGATGCGCCGGGCCGATCCCCGCGTTACGGGATCCCCTCCGCACTGATCGACTCGGGCGGCGGCAAGTGCCTCACCGCACGGGCTCTTGACACCGTGCGGCGTGTGGCCTGACGACCGCCCGCTCCACGACTCTGCCGGTGCGCGGCTGCAAAAACCTTGCAGAGCGCGTGTGGGCCGGGCCCGCACCCCGTACCGGCCGCCTACTTCTCCTCCGGGTCCGGCTTCTCCCGCCGCAGCCGCCGGTCCAGCGCCATGGACAGCTCCGCGTCGATCACCGCGCGGGCCAGCGGCCGCAGTTGCGGTGGCTCCGGGTCCGTCTCCGCGCCGTGCTCCTGGAGTACGGATACGAACAGGTCCGCCAGCGCCTCCGCGTGGCGGCGGACCTGGCGGCCCGTGGACAGGACCGCGGAGAGGGGCACGCCTTCCCGTACCAGCTCCGCCGAGACCTCCAGCAGGCGGCGGCTGATGTGGACGATCTCCGCGCCGTCCGTCCCCAGGTAGCCCAGCTCCATCGCCAGCGCCAGGTTCTCCGGCGTGGACTCGCCCTCGAAGTAGTCCGCGAGTTGTTCGGGCGTGAGGCGGACCGGGGTCTCCTCGGACGGTTCGCCCAGGCCCAGCACCTCCGCGACATCGCGGCCGCTCTCGAACGTACGGGCCAGATCGGCGATGCCGGTCAGCGTGTGGCCGCGTTCCAGGAGGCCCGTGATCGTGCGCAGGCGGGCCAGGTGGTGGTCGTCGTACCAGGCGATGCGGCCCTCGCGGCGGGGCGGCGAGATCAGGCCGCGCTCACGGTAGAAGCGCACGGTCCGCACGGGGATGCCGGCCTCCTTGGCCAGCTCCTCCATGCGGTACTCGCGGTGCTCGGGTCCCTCTGCCACCCCCGCACCTTAGACCGTCCGGCAGATGGTGGGCGGCGTCACGGGGCTGGGCACGCGCATCTGCCGCGTTGTCGTCAATCACCAACGCTCCGCGTTGGCTCAATCCTCCGCCTTGCAACTGCACGCACCCAGCCCCGCTCCTTCCTCCGCCCACCATCTGCCGGACGGTCTTATCCGCCTCCCCGGGGCGAGGCGCCCAAGTTGTACCGCGGGTAACTTTCCCTCGCCCGCCCCCTACCCATCAGTACTCCGCTGCTCTACCCTCCCAACCATGCCAGTGATTGCTGGCAGAGTCGTGTGACGTACCGCAGGAGGCGGCAGCATGGCCCAGCACGAGCATGTACGCGTGGCGGTGATCGGATCCGGATTCGGGGGCCTCGGTGCCGCTGTCCGGCTGCGCCGCGAAGGCATCACCGATTTCGTGGTCCTGGAGCGCGCCGGTTCCGTCGGCGGCACCTGGCGCGACAACAGCTACCCCGGCTGCGCCTGCGACGTACCGTCCCACCTGTACTCCTTCTCGTTCGCCCCCAACCCCGAGTGGCCGCGCACCTTCTCCGGGCAGGAGCACATCCGCGCCTACCTGGAGCACGTCGCCGACACCTTCGGGCTCCGCGCCCATCTGCGCCTCAACCACGAGGTGAAGCAGATGCGCTGGGACAACGACGAGCTGCACTGGATCATCGACAGCGCCAACGGGACCACCATCGTGGCGGACGTCGTCGTCTCCGCGACCGGGCCGCTCTCCGACCCGAAGATGCCCGACATCCCGGGGCTCGCCGACTTCCCCGGCAAGGTCTTCCACTCCGCCCGCTGGGACCACGACGCCGACCTCACCGGCAAGCGCGTCGCGATGATCGGCACCGGCGCCTCCGCCATCCAGATCGTGCCCGCGATCCAGCCGAAGGTCGGCAAGCTGACGCTCTTCCAGCGCACCCCGCCCTGGGTCATGCCCCGCATGGACCGGAAGATCAGCGGCCTGGAGCGCAAGCTGCACCGCGCCCTGCCCGCCACCGGCACCGCCCGCCGCGGACTCCTCTGGGGCATCCGGGAGTTGCAGGTCAGCGCCTTCACCAAGCACCCCGACCAGCTCGGCCTGGTCGAGCGGATAGCCAAGTCCAACATGGCCCGTGCCATCAAGGACCCCGCCCTGCGCGCGAAGCTGACCCCCTCGTACCGCATCGGCTGCAAGCGCATCCTGCTGTCGAGCACGTACTACCCGGCCCTCGCCCAGCCCAATGTCGACGTCGTCGCCTCCGGGCTCGCCGAGGTCCGCGGCTCCACGGTCGTCGCGTCGGACGGTACGGAGACCGAGGTCGACGCGATCATCTTCGGCACCGGCTTCCACGTCACCGACATGCCGATCGCCGAACGCGTCGTCGGCGCCGACGGGATCACGCTCACCGAGTCCTGGAAGGACGGCATGCAGGCGCTGCGCGGCGCCAGCGCGGCCGGCTTCCCCAACTGGATGACGATCATCGGCCCCAACACCGGGCTCGGGAACTCCTCGATGATCCTCATGATCGAGTCCCAGCTGAACTACATGGCCGACTACCTGCGCCAGCTGAACCTCCTCGGCGGCAAGGCGGCCCTCGACGCCCGCCCCTCCGCCGTGAACACCTGGAACCGCCGCGTCCAGGAGCGCATGAAGCGCACCGTCTGGAACACCGGCGGCTGCAACAGCTGGTACCTGGACGCCAACGGCCGCAACACCACCGTCTGGCCCGGCACCACCGCCGAGTTCCGCAAGGCCACCCGGACCGTCGACCTGTCCGAATACCAGGTCCTGCGCCCGACCGTCCCCGCCCCGCGCACGTCCGGTGACACCGTCTCCGAGGAGGCCGTCCGATGAGCCGCCCCCTGCCCGTCGCCGGCCGCCGCCCGGTGGCCGCCCGCGAACTGCTCGCCGTCTCCGCCGACGGTTCCCGCATCCACGTCGAGATACACGGCCAGGAGGGCGCGCCCGCCGTCGTCCTCTCCCACGGCTGGACCTGCAACACCAGCTTCTGGGACGCCCAGATACGGGACCTGGCCGTCGACCACCGCGTCATCGCCTACGACCAGCGCGGCCACGGCACCTCGCCCGCCGCCGCACGCGACGGCTACAGCACGGACGCCCTCGCCGACGACCTCGAAGCGGTCCTCGCCGCGACCCTCGCCCCGGGCGAGAAGGCCGTGCTGGCCGGGCACTCCATGGGCGGTATGACGATCATGTCGGCCTCCCGCCGCCCGAAGCTGCGCGAGCACGCCGCCGCCGTCCTGCTGTGCAGCACCGGCAGCTCCCGGCTCCTCGCCGAGTCGCTGGTCGTTCCGATGCGCGCCGGAGCCGTACGCACCCGCCTCACCCGCGCGGTCCTCGGCGCGCGCGCCCCCCTGGGACCGGTCACGCCGGTCTCCCGGCGGATACTGAAGTACGGGACGATGGGCGCCGGTTCGGCTCCCGACCGGGTCGACACCTGCGCCCGCATCGTGCACGCCTGCCCCCGCATACCCCGGGTCGCCTGGGGGAACGTCCTCGCGGACCTGGATCTGGACGAGGGCGTACGGGAGTTGCGCGTGCCCACCGCGATCATCGCGGGTACGGAGGACCGGCTCACCCCGCCCGTCCACGCCCGCGCCGTCGCGGCGGCCCTGCCCGACTGCCTCGGCCTCACCGAGCTGACGGGCATGGGGCACATGACGCCCGTCGAGGCGCCGGAGAGCGTCACGGCGAAAATACGAGAACTGGTGACCGCCTACCTGCCGTCCGGGCCGGACGGGGACGCGCGGGGTAGTACAGACATCGAGGGCAAGGAGGAGGTCGCATGAGCGGCACGGGAAGTCTCGAAGGACAGGTCGTCGTCGTCACCGGCGCGGCACGCGGCGTCGGCGAACTCCTCGCCCGCAAGCTCTCCGCCCGGGGCGCGATCCTCGCCCTCGTCGGCCTCGAACCCGACGAGCTGAAGAAGGTTTCGGCCCGCCTCCACGGTGAAAGCGACCACTGGCACGCGGATGTCACCGACCACGAGGCGATGTCCCGCGTCGCCCAGGACGTCAAGGCGCGCTTCGGCAAGGTCGACATCGTCGTCGCCAACGCGGGCGTCGCCACCGGCGGCCCCCTGGTCGACTCCGACCCGGTCGCCTGGCGCCGCGTCATCGAGGTCAATCTCATCGGCGGCGCGGTGACGGCCCGCGCCTTCCTGCCCGTCCTCATGGAGAGCCGGGGCTACTTCCTCCAGATCGCGTCCCTCGCCGCGATGACCCCGGCCCCGATGATGAGCGCCTACTGCGCCTCCAAGTCGGGCGTCGAGGCGTTCGCGCACAGCCTGCGCGCCGAAGTCGGCTACAAGGGCGTGAAGGTCGGCGTCGGCTACCTCTCCTGGACCGACACCGACATGGTGCGCGGCGCCGACGAGGACGACGTCATGCGGGACCTGCGGAAGCGGCTGCCCTGGCCCACGAACCGTACGTACCCGCTCGGCCCCGCCGTCGACCGCATCGTCGCCGGGATCGAGCGCCGCTCCGCCCATGTCTACGCCCAGTGGTGGCTGCGCGGCATGCAGTCCGTACGCGGCTACCTGCCGACCCTCATCGGCGTCGTCGGCCAGCGCGAGATGCGCCGCTTCGGCCCGCGCATGGAGGGCATGAGCAAGGGCCTCGTCGGCGCCGGAGGCGCCGCTGACCAGCAGGAACGCGCCTCGCGTACGGAGCGTGAGTGATCGACATGCGGAGCGTGGTCGCCCATGTGAATCTGGTGGAGGCCCACCGGGGCCGAACCCCCACGCATCACATAGGAGTGAACAGCATGGCGATCGCCGACCAGTTCAAGGACAAGGCCAAGAACCTCTCCGGCCAGGCGCAGGACCAGGCCCAGGACCGCAAGGGTCAGGGCCAGGGCCGCGACCGCGCGAAGGACGCCGGCCAGCAGGGCCGCGACCGCGCGAAGGACGCCGCCCAGCGCGCCCAGGACGAGGCGAGCGAGCGCTTCGACCGGTAACGGCCGCGCGGTGACGCCGAGGGGCGCGCCCGGATTCTTCCGGGCGCGCCCCTTCGCGCGTGCCGCGCCCCGGCGTCACGGACGGGCGCGGTCCCGGGGCTCGCTCGGACCCCGGAACGGCAGCGTCCGGCTGAATACGAGGTTGGTCGTCGTGCTCCCGAACTCGGCCAGCTCGTCCACGATCTCCTCCAGGTGCGCCATCGAGGTGGCCGCCACCTTCAGTACGTAGCAGTCGTCCCCGGTGGTACGCAGGCACTCCAGGATCTCCGGACGCTCCTTGAGCATCCGGCGCAGCGGTTCGTGCCGGCTGCCGGGGTACTTCAGCCGGACCACCGCCAGCGCCACGTATCCGGCCCGTTCGAGGTCCACCTCCGCGCGGTAGCCGGTCACGATCCCGGCCGATTCCAGCCGCCGCACCCGTTCCGTCGTCGCCGACGCGCTCAGGTTCACCCGTCGCGCCAGCTCCGTGAAGGCGATCCGGCCGTCCCGCTGGAGCTCGTCCAGGATCGCCCAGTCCGTCGAGTCGAGATTCCCGGTCATCCGGTCAGATTACCGGGATATCCACGGCCGAACTGCCCCTGAACAGGCCGGAATCCATTCAAGCGGGCGGGTCGGCGTGGCTAGGCTCGACGGCGTGAAGATCGGCGTGAACGTCCCCAATTTCGGCCCCGGCACCGACCCCGGCGTCCTGCGCGACTGGGCGCAGACCGTGGAGGGCCTGGGCTTCGACCTGCTGATGCTCTCCGACCACGTGGCCATCACACCCGACGTCGCCGAGCGCTACCCGGCCCCCTTCTACGAGCCCTTCACCGCCCTGTCCTGGCTCGCGGGCCTCACCACCCGCGTCCGCCTCGGCACGACGGTGCTCATCGCCCCCTACCGCCACCCTCTGCTGACCGCCCGCATGGCCGCCAACCTGGACGCGCTCAGCGGCGGGCGGCTCGTCCTCGGCGTCGGAGTGGGCTGGGCCCGGCAGGAGTTCGCCGCCCTCGGCGTCCCCTTCGAGCGGCGCGGCCGCCTCACGGACGACGTCCTGCGGGACCTCCGGGAGGCGTGGGCGGACACCGGCGCCTACGGGGACCGGCGCATCCCGGTCTGGATCGGCGGCAACAGCGACGCGGGCGTGCGGCGGGCCGTACGGTACGGCGACGCCTGGCACCCTCTGCGCTGCACGATGCCGTGGCTCCGGGAGGGCGCGGACCGGCTGCGGGCCGCCGCGTCGGAACAGGGCGCCCCTGTCCCCGCGTTCGCGCCCCGGATCGCGCTCCGGCTCACCCCGTCACCGGTCGACGGGCCCGAACGCCTCGCGGGCGAGGGCACGATCGACCAGATCATGGACGACCTGGACCGGCTGCGGCTGCTGGGCGCCGACACCGTCGTCCTCGACCCGTACCACGGCGACCCGAGCGAGACGTCCCGCCCGCAGCCCGCCCGGCGGGCGCTCGCCACGGTCGCCGCCCACCTCTCGATCACGGAGCAGCCATGACCACGACCGCCGACCACACCCTCCTCCGGCGCGCCATCGCCCTCGCCGCCGAGGCCCGCGAGAGCGGCAACCCGCCGTACGGCTCGCTCCTCGCGGCCCCGGACGGCACGGTGCTCGCGGAGGACCGCAACACGACCCTCACCGACCACGACATCACCGCCCATCCCGAGCTGAAACTCGCCCGCTGGGCGGCGGCGCAGTTGGACGCGGCGACGGCCGCCGCCACGACGATGTACACCAGCTGCGAGCCCTGCACGATGTGCGCGGCGGCCATCCAGCAGGCGGGTCTCGGTCGGGTGGTCTTCGCCCTCTCCGGCGATCAGTTGCTGGCCATCCGGCCGGGCAACGGCCGCCCGCCCGTACCGCAGGAGGGCCCCGCGCTGCTGGAAGAGGTACGGGCGGTGGTGGAGCCGTACTACCGCGTCAGGCGGCCTTGACGGATGCGATGAACGGCGCCCAGGCGGCGGCGTTGACGACGAGCGCGGGCCCGGTGGGCCGCTTGGAGTCACGGACGGGGACGAGACCGGGGTGACCGTCAGCGACTTCGAGGCAGTCCCCGCCAGAGCCGTTGCTGTAGCTGCTCTTGCGCCAGCGGGTGGTGCTCAGATCAAGGGTGGTGCTGGCCATTCCGGAACTCCTCAGCCGCCTTCTTCAGCAGGGCGAGGGACGCCTCTGGCGGCAGCGCGGCGGCCCTGAGCCGATCGTATGCGTTGCGGTACTGCTTAACGAGCCCCGGATCATCGATGGTCTGCCCGTGGTAGGCGCCCTCGGTGTAGAGCAGCGGCGGCTCGTCGTCGAAGTCCAGGATGAGCAGAGGCATCTCGCTGATGGGGCGGGTGGCCGCGTTCCACGGAAGGATCTGTAGAACGACGCGACGGCTTTGCACCAAGGCGGCGATGTGATCCAACTGCTCGGCCATCTCCTCAGGGCCCAGCAGTGGATGGCGAATCACTGACTCGTGCAGGACCACCCAGTACTCGGGCTTCTTGGGGTCGGCGAACAGCTTGGCCCGCGCCTGCCGGGCATCGATCTTGGCCTGCACCTCCTCGGGGGTGTCCAGAGGGTGCGTCGCCTGGATGACGGCTCGCGCGTAGGCGGGGGTCTGGAGGAGCCCCGGGATCAGATTGCCCGACCACTGGCTGATGGTCCGAGCGCGGACCTCCGCTTCCGCGATGTTCGCGAAGAACGCCGCGTGTCCCTTGCTTTGGGCCTCCCGCGCGTCTTCACAACGCCGAACGAAAAAGTCCGTGCCGAGCTTGCGGTCCACATGCACAGCGAGATCCGGCGGCATGCGGCGGGCGCCGTGCTCGATCGCGCTGAGCATGGGGACTCCGTAATAGCTGCCCTCAAGCAGCCTCTCCAGGGTCAGGCCCGCCGCCTCCCTCTGGTACCGCAGCTCCTTCCCGTAGAACTGCGGTACCCCCGCCGATCCGTCAATGTCCTTCGCCACCGCCGACCGCCTTTCACGCCTCGCTCTGTGGAGCGGAATTGGCTTCCACGGTAGAGGTACATACGGCAGCGTGTGAGGTGTTCGTCACAGCACGCAACCGAAAGGTGGACGGCCCTCATGGACCACGCCCCGTACGACATCGGCCCGGAGATCGACGCATTGCGCACGGCGCTCAAGGCCAACGGCATCACGCTGCCGTCATTGGGAGTTGACCCGCTGACGCTCGCCTGGACAAGCCGGCAGCCGCTCGTCGCGCTCGGTAACTGCAACACGGAGACGGCCCGTCAGCTGGCCGAGGTGCTTCAGAGGGCGGCCGGGGGATGAACGGCCTGCCGCTGACATGGGAGTTCCTGGCGGTCCCGCAGGCGGTGCCGGAGGTGCGGCAGATACTGCGGGAGTGTTTCGACGGCGAGGACGCGGGCGATCTCCTCCTGTGCGTCAGCGAGTTGCTGGCGAACGTGATCACTCACGTGGGGGAGCGCACGCCGGTCTCTTTACGGCTGAGCGCGACGCCCTCGGGGCGCGTACGGGTAGCAGTGAGCGACCCCGCGGCAGCGGTCTGGCCGGTCCTCCGCGAAACCGGCCCGGAGGGCACGTCGGGCCGCGGCCTCCAACTACTGGACGCACTCGCGCTCCGCTGGGGCGTGGACCAGAGCCCGCACCGCAAGACGGTGTGGTGCGAATTGCGGGCGCCGAAGCGTCGGGCGGACCTCCGGCCCGACGCGGCGGGGGCGGCAGCGTCATATGGATTTCTGTATAATCAACGAGGCGCGGATGTTGGGTCGGGGTGACCGGTGGGTGGTCGAGATCGAGCCGGAGGTCCGGAAGTGGCTGGAGCTCCTGAAGGACGCGCATTACGACAAGGCTGAACGCGCTGTCGACATGCTTGTGGACCGGCCGACCACGCTGGGCGAGCCGTACACCCGCCACCTCGGTGGCAAGGTTCGGGAGCTGCGCTTCACCATGGACGGCAGCGCGGTACGGATCACGTACTGGCTCGCCCCCGAACAGCGCATCGTGCTGTTGACGGTCTTCCGCAAGACCAGGCAGCGCGAGAGCGCCGAGGTCGAGCGGGCCCAGCAGGCTCAGAGGGCCTGTGAGACCGGTCATGGCCCCGCTGAGCACAGTTACGAGCGGACCGGTGAGGAGAGCCGATGAAACACTCCGAGTGGAGGACCCGCAGGACCAGGAAGCTCCTGGGGGAGACCGTCGAGGAGTCCTCCGCCTACACCGAAGCCGGGTACGCCTTCGCCCTCGGCCAAGCCGTTTACGACCGGCGGACGGCACTCGGCATGTCGCAGACGGAACTGGCACGGCGTGCCGAAATGACCCAGCCGCAGATCTCCAACATCGAGGGCGGGGACTCGGTGCCGACCCTCCCGTTGCTCACCCGACTTGCGAGGGCCCTGGATGCGTCCCTGACGATCGACCTCGACCACGACACTTCGGCCTTCACCTTCACGCCGCACGGAGGCGACGAGCCGGAGGCGGGGCGCGGAAGCGAACGGGGATCGGCGGCCTGAGGGACCGCTCCGGCCCCTGCCGGAGCGGTCGGTAGAGGCCAGGACCGTGCCGCCTTCGTAGCCCGCGACCGTGACCGGCTCCGAGGCGTCGCCGGGCTCGCGCATCAGCGCGGACCTGGTCCTCCAGGGCGAGGAAGCCGATGCCCTTCTCAAGGCCCTGGTCGGTTCCACCGAGTGGGTGGCGGGCCACAAGGCGGGCATCCCGGCGCATGAGCGGGTGATCCGGCTTCCGTTCCGCATGGTGCCGATTCTGACGCGTTCCGAACCTCGACCCGGCTCGCTCGTTCTGGCCCCAGTGGATGCCGCTCGTGAAGGACGCGGTCGCCCGCGGCGTGGTCATGCGCCGCGCGCGGATCGTCTCCGAGCCGGTCTGGAAGCGTGCCGTCCCGCACGAGAAGTACACCGTTCAGGCCCCCTGAGCTCCGCCAAGCGGTAGACGTCGGGAGCGCCGGAAACTCATCGGCGAAGGCGTCGCCCCCGGACTCACCGCACCGGGAAGCCGTACGCGTACCCCTGCTCCCGCAGCCACGGCAGGACCCGGCCCAGTGCGGCCAGGGTCTGGGAGCGGTCGCCGCCCGCGTCGTGGAAGAGGACGGTCGGGCCGTTGGCGATCTCGCTCTTGACGGTCGCGACGATGGCGTCCGCGCCGGGGTGTTCGAAGTCCTTGGTGTCGACGTTCCAGCCCAGCGGCCGCATCCCGTGCGAGGCGGCGAGCTTCCGGCTGTACGGGGTGAACGCGCCGCCCGGGGCGCGGTAGTACTGCGGGTGGACGCCGCCGGACGCCTCGGTGATCATCCGCTCGGCGTCGAGGATCTCCTTGGCCTGGTACGCCTCGGACTTCTTGTCCATGGTGACGTCGTGCGAGACGGTGTGATCGCACAGGCGGTGGCCGCCCGCCACGACGGCCTTGACCAGGTCCGGGTAGGCCCGGGCCTGCGTGCCGACCATGCAGAACGTGGCCTTGACCCCGTTCTCCTTGAGGAGCCGCAGCACCTGGGGCGTCCAGGTGGGGTCCGGCCCGTCGTCGATGGTGATGTTGACCCCTCGGGGGCCCTTGTCCGACGCGTGGACGATCTCCTCCGCGACCTTCTCGGCCACGGGCCGGCCATGGTGCGAGGGGACGGCCGCCGGCCGCTCTCCGTCGGTGGTGCCGGCCTGCGCGGTCCACACCGAAGTGGCCGCGGCCAGCGCCGTGACCCCGAGAGCCGCCGCGATGAGCCGGCTGTGCCACGTCCTCTCTCTGTGCTTCGCCATCGTCCGCCCCGCCCCTTTGTCCGCCGCCGCTTTGATTTCCGTACCGTGCCTGCACTGCTCCCAGCAGGACAGACGAAGGGGCCCCTGAGGATGCCTCTGTTACGGAGCGCGGACAAAACTGCGGGAAAGCGGCGGCAAACGGGGCCGGAAGCCCCCGATCCGCTGCCCCGCGGTGCCTAGAAGCTGTCGTACGCGGGCCGTCCCGCAGGCCGGTAGACGGCCAGGACCGTGCCGCCCTTCGTGCCCGTGACCGTGACCGGCTCCAGGGCCGTGGGGATCGCGCCGTTCGCGAAGAGGCGTTTGCCGGTGCCGAGGATGACCGGGTGGATGGTGAGGCGGTACTCGTCCACCAGGTCCTCGCGCATCAGGGTCTGGGCGAGGTCGCCGCTGCCGACGACGTTGATGTTGCGGCCCTCGGTCTCCTTGAGGCGGC
Organism: Streptomyces sp. NPDC097595; assembly: GCF_044761525.1. Taxonomy (NCBI): domain Bacteria; kingdom Bacillati; phylum Actinomycetota; class Actinomycetes; order Kitasatosporales; family Streptomycetaceae; genus Streptomyces; species Streptomyces sp. NPDC097595. The sequence goes on from NZ_JBIWCN010000022.1 coordinate 60,489, forward strand.
GTACGGCGTCGGCGGTGTCGCCGGTCAGCAGGGTGGAGTTCTGCCAGTCCACGGACGTCAGGGTGCGGGACGCCACGTACTTGTGCATGGAGTTCATGCGTTCCGTGAACGGGTTGTCCGGGTCGGCGGTCGGCCAGTACCCGGCGAAGATGTCGTACGTCTTGCGGCCGAGCAGCATCGCGTCCGTGTCGGCGTACCAGTCGGCGATCGCCTCGCCGACGCCGTCGTCGTACGTGGGCTTCTGCCAGCCGCCGTGCGTGAAGCCGCTCTCGGGGTCCTCCTCGGGACCGCCGGGGGCCTGCATGACGCCGTCGAGGGTCAGGAACGTGGTGACGATGACCTTGCGCATGGTGGGTTCCTCTTGTCCTGGGGTGCGGGCGGCCTCAGCGGACGACGTCGAAGACGTTTTTCTGGATGCCGTTGGGGAACGCCTCGTGCTCCACGAGCTTCAGGTGCTGGGTGTCCTTGTCGGCCGCGCTGAACAGGCGCTTTCCGGCGCCGAGGAGCAGCGGGAAGACGAGGAGGTGGTAGCGGTCGATCAGACCGGCGTCGGAGAGCGCGTGGTTGAGGGTGGCGCTGCCGTGCACGATGAGCGGGCCGCCCTCGGTCTCCTTGAGCGCGGCGACCTCGTCCAGGGAGCGCAGGATGTGCGTCTCGCCCCAGGTGTCCACGAGGCCGTCCTCGGTGAGCGTGGTGGACACGACGTACTTGGGCATCGCCTTGTAGCCGGCGAACTCCTCCATGCCCGGCCACACGGGGCTGAACGCCTCGTAGCTGAGACGCCCCATCATGAGCGCCCCGGCCTCCTCCTGTTCCCGGCCCTTGATCTCGAACGCCTCGGGCAGGAAGTCGATGCCCTTGAACGTCCAGCCGGAGTTCCGGTAACCGGGCTCGCCGCCCGGGGCCTCCACGACACCGTCGAGGGAGACGAAGGCGGTGCTGATGAGTGTGCGCATGATGTCCTCGGGGTACGGGCGGCGGGTTTACATGGGTTCAGACTGCGCGCGGCCGGGAAAGTCATCGGTCCGGCGTTCCGGCGAGGTCCCTCTGATGGCAGAGTCGGTACGCATGATCGATGACGCGGTGAAAGAGCGCCTCCACAACAATCTCCGGACCGTCCGTGAGGCCATGGTCTGGAAGCTCGACGGGCTCGGCGAGTACGACATCCGGCGGCCGTTGACCTGGACCGGGACCAATCTGCTGGGGCTCGTCAAGCACCTGTCGTTCTGGGAGGCCCGGTACTTCGGGGACGTCTTCGGGCGGCCGTTCCCCGAGCCGCTTCCCCGGTGGCAGGACAACGAAGCGGGCGGGCCGGAGATGTGGGCTTCCGAGGAGGAGTCCCGGGAGGAGATCGTCGGGCGCTACCGGCGGGTGTGGGCGCACACGGACGCGACGATCGCGGCGCTGGCGCTCGACGCGCCCGGGCGGGTGGAGTGGTGGGGGCAGCCCGAGGTGCGGCTGTTCGACATCATGATCCACATGCACGGCGAGACCGCCCGCCACGCGGGCCACGCCGACATCCTCCGCGAACAGCTCGACCACGCGACGGGCCGCGTGGCCGCGTACGCCGAGCCGAGCCAGGACGACGCGTTCTGGGACGCCCACCGCGCGAAGGTCGAACGCGCGGCGAAGGCCGCCGAAGGCGCGTAACGCTCAGCCCTCCCGCCTGCGCAGCGCCCGCACCTCGCGGTCCGCCGCCCACGCGTCCGCCACCGGGCCCAGGTGGCCGAGCTTGTCCGGGTTGATGACCGAGCGGACTGTCTGGATCTGCCCGTCCACGACGTCCAGGGACAGGATGTGGAGCACGCCCCCGTCGCGCACGCGGAACAGCGCCCCCGGGCGGCCGTTGACCTCGCGCGGTTCGCAGGTGATGCCCGCCTCGGCCATGAGCGGGTAGACCGTGGCGAGCAGCCGGGCCGCGTTGTCCGCGCCGACGACCGTCCGGGCCAGCTGCGGGGCCTTGCCGCCGCCGTCGCCGACGAGCTGGACGTCGGCGGAGAGCAGGCTCCGCAGCCCGTCCACATCGCCCCGGGACAGCGCGTCGAAGAACCGGGCCGCCAGCTCGCGCTGCTCCGCGCGGTCCGCCTCGAACCGGGGCCGCCCCTCGTGCATGTGCCGTCGCGCCCGTACGAGCAGCTGACGGCAGGCCGCCTCGGAGCGGCCCACCGCCGCCGCGATGTCGCCGAAGCCGAAGGCGAAGACCTCCCGCAGCACGAACACCGACCGCTCCAGCGGACTCAGCCGTTCCAGGAGCAGCAGCGACGCCATCGACACCGAGTCCGCCAGCTCGGCGGCCCGCGCCGGGTCCGCGTACGGGTCTTCCAGCAGCGGCTCCGGCAGCCACGGGCCGACGTACTCCTCCCGCCGCACCCGGGCCGACCGCAGCACGTCGATCGCGATCCGGGTCACCGTGGTCGAGAGGAACGCCTTCACCGAATCCGGCCGGGTGGCCGAGGCGTCGTAACGGAGCCAGGTCTCCTGGACGGCGTCCTCCGCCTCCGCGACGCTGCCCAGGATGCGGTACGCGATCGAGAACAGCAGCGCCCGCAACTCCTCGAACTCCTCGGCCTTGCCCATGCCCGTTCCTCTCCCTCGCCGCTTCCGCTCAGTGGAACTGTCCGGGCTTGTAGTCGCCCGCCGGCTGCTGCGTGATGATGTTCAGCCGGTTCACCGCGTTCATGAACGAGACCAGCATGACGAGCGCGGTCAACTGCTCCTCGTCGTAGAACGTGGCGGCGTACGCCCAGGTGTCGTCGTCCACCCCGGTCGCGGCGTCGGCCGTACGCGTGCCCTGCTCGGCGAGGGCGAGGGCCGCGCGCTCGGCGTCCGTGAAGACGGTGGCCTCCCGCCAGGCCACGACGAGATTCAGCCGCACCGCGCTCTCCCCGGCCGCGACGGCCTCCTTGGTGTGCATGTCGATGCAGGCCGCGCAGCCGTTGATCTGGCTGACGCGCAGGGCGACGAGCTCCTGCGTCGCGGCGGGCAGCGGCGACTCCTTCAGCTCCCGACCGACGGCCATGAAGTACTTGAGGGCCTTCCCGGCGACGGGGCTCGTGAAGTAGTTGATCCGTGCGTTCATCGGGTGCTCCTCGGGATCGCTGCGGTGCGTACATTCCCGGGACGAGACAGGGGGGTGCGGCTGTGACATGGGGGCCGCGCGATGTGACGCGGGTTACATCGTCCGTACGCGTACGGCCTCGGCGGCCCAGTCGAGCGCGGGCGCCTGGCTCTCCGGGGCCGGCCAGCCGTTGATCACGGCGAGCAGTTCCACGTACCGGTCGCGGCGAGGGTCGTTGAGGCTTCGGAGCCGGGGCAGGAGCCCGTCCGGGCGGGCGTGCTCGGCGGTGAGGGCCGCGACGACCGGGTCCGCGTCGGGCGAGGCGGGGTCGAGCCCGGCGGCCAGGGCGGGGGCGACGAGATCGCGTACGGCGGCGGCGAAGGTGCGCCGGGGGACGCCGCCCGGGGGCTGCTCGGCCGCGAGCTCCCGGAGGGTCCGCCGCAGCCCGGCGCGGAAATCGGGGTCCTGGGCCAGCGCGGCCCACTCCGCCCAGGCGCGGGCCCGGTCGGGGTCGGACGGGTCGGGCAGTTCGGGGGTGAGGGTGCGGGCGACGCCGTCGAGCGCGAGGCCGTCGAAGACCGCGTGCAGGAAGTCGGCGACGAGGCGCCGGCGTTCGTCGTCGGTGAGCCGGGCGAGCTGATGCATGAGATCGGTCTCCTCGGGGGTGAGCCGGCGCTCGGCCACGGCGGCCAGCAGCGCCTGCCGCAGGCGTAGGACGCGGATCTGCGCCTCCAGCGCCTCCACGTGCGCCGCGGCGACGTCGGGCAACGACAGCTCCCGGTCGGCCACCTTGCGGATCGTGTCCAGGCCGAGCCCGAGCTCCCGCAGCGTCCGTACGAGCGCGAGACGCGCCGCGGCGTCGGGGCCGTAGCGGCGGTAGCCGGCCGGGGTGCGGGCGGACGGCGTCACGATCCCGCGATCGGAGTAGTACCGGATCGTCTTCACACTGAGCCCGGTCCGCCGGGCCAGCTCCCCGATCGAGAGGAGCGCGTTGCCGTCCATGGGGCCAGCTTGGGGTCTCCTGCCGGGGGAGACGCAAGCCGGGCTCGTACGCTTGCTCGCACAGAGGGGCGGGGCCATGGTCGTATACACGCCGGCGGATCAGCTGGAAGAGGCGCGCACCGAGACCGACGCCGCCACCCTCCACCAACTGGCGCGCACCCCGTACGTCTTCGTCCGGCAGGCGCTCGCCGCCAACCCGGCCACGGAGCCCGGCACCTTGCTGGCCCTGACCGGGACCCGCGACAGCCCCTGGAACGACAACAAGCTCCTGCTCCTTCTGGCGCAGCACCCCCACGCCGACCGGGCCGTCCTGCGGGCCGTCCTCGACGCCGTCGCGGCCAGGCTCACCGAGGGCGAACGCCCGTACGGGGCGGTGCTCGCGCTGGCGGCCCGCCCGGAGCTGACACCGGCGGAGGTGCGCCGGCTCGCCTCGCTGCACGGGGCGTCGGCACGACTCCGCAGCGGACTGGAACGGCGACTGGCCCTTCGTACATCTCCTTGAGTAGCGCCCGCGCCGACCCGAGGAGACCCGCATGAACCGGAACCTTTCCGTTCCCGCCGTCGCCGCCGCCGTACTCCTCGCCGCCGGGTGCGGCGGGGCTGCCGAGCAGGCGCCGCAGAGGCGCGCCGCGAACCCGGCGCCGTCCCGCGCGGCCGGGCTCCAACTCCCCGCGCGCGCGGCCGTACTCGTCCCCGAGACGCACGGCTCCGCCGACCTCGACCTCAAGCGGTTCACGCCCGGGCAGGGCGTCTACACGATCTACGCCCGCTGCACGGGCAAGGGCCGGGTGACGATCGTCGACGCCGACCGGCCCGAGGCCGACCCCAGCCGCGTCGCCTGCGACCAGGTCGTCACCGTGGGCCGGGTGTACAGCGAGGTGGAGGCGCAGGCACTCCGGATGCGGGTGCGGGGCGGGACGGCCACCTGGACGGTGGCGGTCGTGGCCGGTGCGCACGACGTGTGAAGCCGCAGGGCCCGGTCCGGGCGGACGCCAACTCGCCTGACAGCATGCGCCCATGACCACCGAGCACATACGGACCCGGGGCGAGGCGATGGTTGCCGCCGCCCTGGACAAGGACGGCAGGACCGCCCGCAGGCACAGTGACTTCTTCGTCTTCGGGCACCACATCGACGAGGGAATCCCCTACTGGGAGCGCGCCGTCGAGGCGGGGGACATCTGGGCGCACTACACGCTCGCCCGGTACCGGAAGGTCCGGGGCGACCGGGATGCGGCGGAGGCGCTGTACCGGGCCGTCGCGGAGTTCGACGCGGGGTGTGCGTACGGGCTCGGGGTGCTGCTGCGTGAGGACGGCCGGAACGACGAGGCCGCCGAGTGGCTGCGGCACGCGTGGGAGTACGGGCGGCACCTCGAAGCCAAGATCGACCTGGGGAAGCTCATGGCCGCCGAGGGGCGGGCCGCGGAGGCGTCCGCGTTCCTGATGAGCGACACCGGGCTGGGGGACATCGCGGTCTTCCGCTGGTCGCAGCTCTTCGACTCGTTCGAGGAGGTCTTCGACCGGGTCGCCGCGGCCCTGGACAGCGCCGAGGCCGACGAGGACGGCGCGGCCGCCCTGGCGGCGGTGCGGGAACTCTTCGAGCTGGACGCGCACTTCGCGGACTACCCGGGACTCGCCCCGCGCGCCGACGCGCTCTACCGCCGGGGCTCCGCGCTCAGCGCCGAGGCGGGGATGTACTACGCGATGTTCCTCACCGAGACCGGCGAGGAGTCCTGGCCCGAGGCCATCGAGCTGCTGCTCCGGGCCCGCGAGGCGGGGGTGTCGCAGGCCGCCGCGGTGTTGGGCAACGAGTGCGAGAAGCGGGGCGAGTTGGCGGAGGCCGAGCGCGCCCACCTGCTCGCCGTCGAGGCGGGCGAGGAGGCGTCGAAGTGGAACCTCGGCATGCTGTGCCTGCGCCTGGGCCGGTACGACGAGGCCGAGCGCTGGTTCGGTGAGTTCGGCGAGGACGACAAGGACGCCGTGCAGCAGCTCGCCCGGATCGCCGCGCTCCGCGAGGGCGGCCCGCGCGCCGCCGACGAGCCGGACTACCGGCAGCTGCCCGTACTGCGCGAGCGGGCCGAGGCGGGGGACGTACGGGCGGGTTACGAGTTTGCCGCGATGCTCAACGACTGGCGCGGCAAGAACGCCCGCCACCTGATCCCCTGGATGGAGCCCGCCGCCCGCGCCGGGGACCCGGACGCGGCGTACGACGTGGCACAGCTGTGCGCGAAGCTGCGCCGCTTCACCGACCGCGACACGTGGCACCGCAAGTCCGCCGAGGCGGGGGACCAGCACTCCTGCCACCACATGGGCTGGCTCTCCGACTTCCACCACGACTACCAGGAGTCCGAGCGCTGGTACGTCCGCGCGGCCGGTCTCGGCTCCCGCCTGGACTCCATGATCGCGGGCAAGCTGATGGTCCAGCGCCAGGCGTACGCGGAGGCCGAACCGTACCTCCGCCGAGCCTGGGAGGAGGGCGACGACAACGACGCCTTCCGCACGGAGACCGCCGGCTACTACGGCACCGCTCTGCGCCACCTGGGCCGCCTGGACGAGGCCATGACCCTTCTGGCGACCGCCGCCGAGGGCTGGCGCGACGTACGCCGCCTCTACGGCACGGACGACCTGGACGTCCTGTCCCGGATGATCGACCCGGCGAAGGAACTGGAGGCGCTGGACGAGCAGCTGGACGCGGAGCTCGACGCGGATCAGTAGGGGTCTTCGTGGGGATTTCATCAACCGGAACGCTCGCGTTCTGGACGCCGACAGTGTTCGTGTGTGCGGTCATCGCCGTAGTGGTGTGGCGTCGACAGCGCGAGACCGGTCTGCTCCGGCCGGTCTCGATGGTGGCGCTGTGCTGCATGGCGTTGCTCAACGCCGTGACGGCATGGCTTCTCGGGGCCTCCCAGGTCGGTCTGGACCTGAAGGAGTCCTGCGAGTTCCGGCACGGCGTGTCCTTCGACGAGGCGTGGAACGACGTGCATTACGCGGAGTCCCAGAAGTTCTTTCCACTGCACTCGAAATGCAGCGCGACCGTGGATCTCGTGCCCGCGTGGGTCAACCCCGCGATCATCGCTCTCACGCTTCTCGCCGTCGGCTTTCTGTGCGGGGCCGTCTGCCTCCGAGTGCGTGATTTCGTCCAGGGAGGAGGGGAGACGTCTGCCTGAGGCGCCGCCCCTACCTCGGCGGCAGCGGGGGCCGCCTGAGGTTCGGGGCCGTGTCGTACGTCGGCGGGGTCGCCGGGGGATGGGCGGCGAGGAGGTCCAGGGCGGTGCGGACCGCGTCGTCCAGGACCGCGTAGCGGCCCTCCGCCCAGTCCAGGGGGGTGCGCAGCGCCTCCAGGTCCGGTTCGACGCCGTGGTTCTCGACGGACCAGCCGTACGTGTCGAACCAGGCGGCGTTCATCGGCACCGTGATCACCGTGCCGTCGCCCAGGCGGTGGCGGCCGGTCATGCCGACGACGCCGCCCCAGGTGCGCTGGCCGACGACCGGGCCCAGCTTCAGCAGGCGGAACGCGGCGGTGATCATGTCGCCGTCGGATGAGGTGGCCTCGTCGGCCAGGGCGACGACGGGGCCCCGGGGAGCGTTGGAGGCGTACGAGACGGGCTGGGCGTTGCGGGTCAGGTCCCAGCCCAGGATCGTACGGGTGAGCTTCTCCACGACCAGCTCGCTGATGTGGCCGCCGGCGTTGCCGCGTACGTCCACGATGAGCGCGGGGCGGGAGACCTCCATGCGCAGGTCGCGGTTGAACTGGGCCCAGCCGGAACCGCCCATGTCGGGGATGTGGAGGTAGCCGCACCGCCCCCCGCTCAGCTCCCGGACCACCTCGCGGCGCTTGGCGACCCAGTCCTGGTAGCGCAGGGGCCGTTCGTCGACGAGGGGGACGATCGCGATGCGGCGCGGCCGGCCCCCGCCCTCCGCCGGGCGGAAGGTCAGCTCGACCGTCGTGCCGCCCGCCGCCGCCAGCAGCGGATACGGGCCGGCGACCGGGTCGACCGGGCGCCCGTCCACATGGGTCAGCACCGCCCCCTCGCGGATGCCCGTACCGGCCAGCGGGGAACGCGCCTTGGAGTCCGACGAGTCGCCGGGCAGGATGCGCAGCAGGGTCCAGTCCCCGTCCCGGCACGCGAAGTTGGCGCCGAGCAGGCCGATCGCGCGCTGGTAGTGCGGCGGGCCCTCGTTGCGGCGCGCGGGCGCCACGTACGCGTGCGAGGTGCCCAGCTCGCCCAGCACCTCGCGCAGCAGGTCCGCGAACTCGTCGGGCGTGGCGACGCGTTCGACGAGCGGCCGGTACTGGTCCAGGACCGCCGGCCAGTCGATGCCGCACATGTCCGGCTCCCAGAAGTACGAGCGGATGATGCGGCCCGCCTCGTCGTACGCGCCCCGCCACTCCGCCGCCGGGTCCACGTCGTGCAGGATGCGGCGCAGGTCGAGATAGACGGTCGAGTCGTTGTCGCCGGGCTCCGTGGCGGGGACCGCGCGCAGCTCGCCGTCGTCCATCACGACCAGCCGGGACGCGTCGCCGCTGACCTCGAACCAGTCGAGGTGGCCCACGAGTTCGGTCTTCTTCGCCTTGGCGATGTTGAAGTATTCCAGGGTCGGCCGGCCCGACATGTCCGCCGGGTTGGCGAAGGTCTCGCCGAGCGCCCCGGAGATCGGCCAGCGCAGCCACACCAGACCGCCGCCGCTGACCGGCGCCAGCGCGGAGTACTTCGACGCGGAGACCGGGAACGGGGTGACCCGGCTCTGCAAGCCCTCGAACTCGACGGTGACCGTCGACCCCTCCGTCATCCCCGCCTCGGCCGAGTCCACCGGGTCCAGGCCGCCCGCCGCCGGCCGCCCGTCGGGCAGCAGCGCGAAGGGGGACGGGGTCGCCGAGGAGAGCGGCACCAGGTAGGGGCGGCAGCCGAGCGGGAAGGACAGGTCGCCGGTGTGGACGTCGTACACCGGGTCGAAGCCGCGCCAGGACAGGAACGCCAGATAGCGGCCGTCCCCGGTGAAGACCGGGTTCTCGTCCTCGAAGCGGCCGTTGGTGACGTCCACGATCGCGGGCTCGCCCGGACCGCCGATCCGGGCCAGCTTGATCTTGCGCAGCGAGCGGCCGATCCCCGGGTGCGACCAGGTCAGCCAGGCGCCGTCCGGGGAAAAGGCCAGGTCGCGGACGGGCCCGTTGACGGACCGGATCAGCTCGACCGGCTCGCCGGTGGCCGTCTCCTCGTCGGTGTCCAGGAGCAGCAGGCGGCCGTCGTGCGAGGCGATGGCGAGGCGTTCGCCGTCCGGGTCGGAGACCAGCTCCTGGACCCGGCCGATCTTGCCCCAGGCGAGGCGGCGGACCGGGCGGTCGCCGCTGGCGCGCGGCAGCGGGGCGATCTCGACCGCGTCCTCGCCCTCCGCGTCGGTGACGTACGCGACCTCGCCCCCGCTGCCCAGCATCTCCGGCAGCCGCACCCGTACCCCCGGCGTGTCCGCGATGGTGCGGGCGGGCCCGTCGCGGTGCGTGAGCCAGTACAGGCTGCCGCGTACCGACACGGCACTCGCCCGGCCCGTCTCATCCACGGACACCGCGTCCACATGGCTCGACGCCGGGACCTGGTACGTACGCCGCCCCGCGCGCGGGCCGCCGAGCCGGACCTCCAGCTTCCGGGGCACCGCGTCCGGCGTCTCCAGGTCGTCCACGAGCCACAGCTCGCCCGCGCACTGGTAGACCACCCGGCGCCCGTCGCTCGCCGCGTGCCGGGCGTAGAACGCGTCGTGGTCGGTGTGGCGGCGCAGGTCCGTGCCATCGGGGCGGCAGGAGTAGAGGTTGCCGACGCCCTCGTGGTCGGAGAGGAACGCGATCCGGCCGCCGACGAACATCGGGGTGTCGAGGTGCCCGCCGATGTCCGGGAGCAGCCGCTCGCCGTGCAGCCAGAGGCGGCCCATGGCCCCGCCCCGGTAGCGCTTCCAGGCCGCCGGTTCGTGCGGCGGGGTGCCGGTCAGCAGCAGGGTGCGGCGCTCGCCGCCGGTGTCGGCGACCGCGATGTCCGAGACCGGGCCCCAGGGCAGCTTGCCGCCGGGGCCGCCGTCGGTGGGGACGCTGTAGGCCCAGGAGAAGTAGGAGAACGGCTGGCCGTGCGAGGAGACGGCGAGGATCTGCGCCGCGTCGCCGGGGTCGGGCGTCCAGCCGCAGACCCGGGTGTCGGTGGAGCCCCAGTAGGTGAGCCGGCGGGACGGTCCGCCGGCGACCGGGGCGAGGTGGATCTCCGGGTCGAGGCTCCGCCACGACGTGTACGCGATCCGGGTCCCGTCGGGCGAGAACCGGGGGTGGCCGACTCTGGTGCGGTCGACGGTGACCCGCCAGGCCCGGCCGGGGCGCTCGCCCTCGGCAGCGAGCGGGGCGACCCACAGGTCGTCCTCGGCCGCGAAGCAGAGCAGATCCTCGTGGAGGTGCGGGAACCGGAGATACGAGACGTCGTCACTCACCCCCCAATGCTTTCCGCGCGAGGGGGGCCCGGCAACTCAGGGAGGCCCGCTTTTTGTGGTGCGAGCCACAAACGAAACCGTTTCGTTTCGCTCGGCGGGCGAGGTACCGTTCTGCTGTACGAAACGGTTTCGTTCGATACGGATTCGTTCGATGACTGATCGGACAGGAGGTCGAACCATGGCACGCACACGGCTCACGCCCGAGCGTGAGAGCGAGCTGTACGCCGCCGTGCTCGACCTGCTCCGCGAAGTCGGCTACGACGCCCTCACGATGGACGCCGTCGCCGCCCGTACGCATTCCAGCAAGGCCACCCTCTACCGCCAGTGGGGGAGCAAGCCGGCGCTCGTCGTCACGGCGCTGCGGCACAACAAACCCGGCACCCTCGGCGATGTCGACACCGGCTCGCTGCGCGGTGACTTCCATGCCGTGCTCAGCCGCAGTGACGACTGTCAGATGGAGAAGGACGCCGCGCTGATGCGGGGTCTGAGCCATGCCGTCCACAACAACCCCGACCTCCTCCAGGCCCTGCGGGAACTGCTGGTCGAACCGGAGATGACCGGTCTCGACTCGCTGCTGCGCCGGGCCGTGGACCGGGGAGAGGTGAGCCCGGACAACCCGGCGCTCAGATACGTACCGCACATGCTGATAGGCGCCTTCGCCACTCGGCAACTGGTCGAGGACCGCCCGGTCGACCAGGCATTCCTTCTCGATTACGTCGACTCCGTGATCCTCCCCGCTCTCGGCGTCTGACCTCAGGTCCCCGCGCTTTCCCGCACGGCCCCCTCCCCAAGCCCCACCTGACACGCCGCTCTCGTCGTCGGGCTGGTTCCTCACGCCCTTTTCCACTCCACGACCTGACCGGGAGTACGCCCCCGTGGCCACATTCCTCTACAAGCTCGGACGGCTCGCCTTCCGGCGCCGCCGCTATGTCGCCCTGATCTGGGTGGCACTGCTGGCGCTCGCCGGATTCGGCGCGTCCTCCGCAGCCACCGCGACCTCCAGCTCCTTCTCCATCCCCGGTACGGAGGCCCAGAAGGCCTTCGACCTGCTGGAACAGCGCTTCCCGGCCGCCAGTGCGGACGGCGCCACCGCGCGCATCGTCTTCAAGGCACCCGACCACGAGAAGATGACGGACCCGGCCAACAAGGCCGAGGTCAACAAGATCACCCGGGAGCTGAAGGAAGGCTCCGACCAGATCGCCTCCGTCACCGACCCGTACACCGGCAAGGCCGTCTCCAAGAACGGCTCCACCGCGTACATCTCGGTGTCGTACAAGGTCAACTCGATGGAGCTGACCGACGCGACCCGGGACGCGCTGGAGGACGCCGGCACCCACGCCCAGAAGAGCGGGATGACCGTCGAGATCGGCGGTGACGCGCTCCAGGTGATGCCGGAGACCGGCGCCACCGAGGTCATCGGCATCGCGCTGGCCGCCGTGGTCCTCGTCATCACCTTCGGCTCGCTCATCGCGGCCGGGCTGCCGCTGCTCACCGCCCTGATCGGCGTCGGCATCGGGGTCTCCACGATCACCGCCCTGGCCAACGTGCTCGACCTGGGCTCCACCACCTCCACGCTCGCGATGATGATCGGCCTCGCCGTAGGCATCGACTACGCGCTGTTCATCGTCTCCCGCTACCGCGCCGAGCTGGCCGAGGGCCGGGAACGCGAGGAGGCGGCGGGCCGGGCGGTCGGCACGGCCGGGTCCGCGGTCGTCTTCGCCGGGCTCACCGTGGTCATCGCCCTCGTCGGCCTGGCCGTCGTCAACATCCCGATGCTCTCCAAGATGGGCTTCGCCGCGGCCGGCACGGTCGCCATCGCGGTCCTCATCGCCCTCACGCTCGTCCCGGCCCTGCTGGGCTTCGTGGGCAAGCGCGTCGTGGGCCGCAAGGCCCGTAAGGCCGCCGACGCGGCGGACAAGCCCGAGGCGAAGCCGAACATGGGCACCCGCTGGGCCCGGTTCGTGCTGCGCAAGCCGGTCTGGGTGCTGCTCGTCGGCGTCCTGGGCCTCGGCGCCATCGCCGTACCGGCCGCCTCGCTGGAGATGGGCCTGCCGGACGACGGCTCCCAGCCCACCAGCACCACCCAGCGCCGCGCCTACGACCTGCTCTCCGAGGGCTTCGGCCCCGGCTTCAACGGGCCGCTGCTCGTCGTCGTGGACACCGAGGACAGCGCGGACGGCAAGGCCGCGGCCAAGCAGGTCGGCGATGAGATCGCCGGGATCAAGGGCGTCGTCGCCGTCACCCCGGCCACGTTCAACAAGGCCGGCGACGCGGCGATGATCACCGTCGTCCCGAAGGACCGCCCGAGCTCCGTCGAGACGGAGAACGTGGTCCACGCGATCCGCGACGCGGGCAAGGACATCAAGTCCGACACCGGCGCCGAGGTGCTGGTCACCGGCGCCACCGCGATGAACATCGACTTCTCGCAGAAGATGAACGACGCGCTGCTGCCCTACCTGGCGCTCGTGGTCGGCCTCGCCTTCCTGCTGCTGATGGTGGTCTTCCGCTCGGTGCTGGTGCCGCTGAAGGCGGCGCTCGGCTTCCTGCTCTCGGTCGTCGCGGCCCTGGGCGCGGTCGTCGCGGTCTTCCAGTGGGGCTGGCTCGGCTCGCTCTTCGGGGTCGAGCAGACCGGTCCGATCATGTCGATGATGCCGATCTTCATGGTGGGCGTGGTCTTCGGCCTCGCGATGGACTACGAGGTCTTCCTCGTCACCCGGATGCGTGAGGCGTACGTCCACGGCGAGAAGCCCGGCCAGGCCATCGTCACCGGCTTCAAGCACGGGGCGCGGGTCGTCACGGCCGCCGCCGTGATCATGATCGCGGTGTTCTCCGGCTTCATCGGCTCCAGCGAGCAGATGATCAAGATGATCGGCTTCTCGCTCGCCATCGCCGTCTTCTTCGACGCGTTCATCGTGCGCATGGCGATCGTGCCCGCCGTCCTGGCGCTGCTCGGCAAGCGCGCCTGGTGGCTGCCGCGCTGGCTGGACCGCGCGCTGCCCAACGTGGACGTCGAGGGCGAGGGCCTGCGCAAGGACCTGGACGAGCCGTCGTCCGGCGACTCGGGGCCGGAGTCCGGCGGGGAGCGTGAGCTGATCCGCGTGTGACCCACGCGGACTGAACTCCGGGGCCGCGTCCGAGCGGTGCGCGGCCCCGGGAGCCCGGGTTACCTGTGGGGACGGGGGGCCGGGGCGGCGAGAGCCCCCGTGCATGGGTGCACGGGGGCTCTCGGCGTGTGTCAGGCGCGGGCGGTCTCCGGCCTCGGCGCATCGTGGTGCGCGACTCCGTGCCGCGCCGCATCGTGGTGCGGCGCCTCCTGGTGCGTACGCCGCAGGAAGCGGACCATCGGGGCGCAGTCGAACTGGACGACGTCGACACCGGCCGTGTCGTGGCGCTCCACGACCACCTGGACCCTGCCGCACGGCCATATCCGCCAGCCGTCCTGCTCGACCGGGTAGCGCAGCCCGCGTTCCAGGAGCTCGCGGTCGACGGCCCACTCCGTGCCGCCCGGGTAGGCGATGCGGATCGTGGCGGGGGAGTCCGCGCCGTCGAACCGCAGCTCGACCGGGACGACGGGCAGGTCGCGGGCGTCGGTGACGAGCCGGGCGCGTGCATGGTCATGGATCACGGAGGACATGGGCCGACTCTCCATCCTGCTTCTGCAACTTTGTTATCTAATGTCCCATATTTTACGTAAAGGGCACTACGGAAGTCCTATGCAGTTGTGGTGGACGCGCTCTTGCGAACGCTTCGCAACAAGGTCCTATCATTGAGAGGTTCACGACCCCGCGCACCCGGCGCAGCAACGCGAGAACGCAGGAAGCGGAGCCTCCCCCATGCATGTACCCGACGGATTCATCAACGCACCCGTCTCCGCCGTGGCGGGCGTCGTCGCCGCCGGAGCCGTGGCCGTCAGCCTCAGGGGGGCCCGCCGGGAGCTCAACGAGCGGACCGCGCCGCTGGCCGGTCTGGTCGCCGCCTTCATCTTCGCCGTGCAGATGCTGAACTTCCCCGTCGCCGCCGGCACCAGCGGCCATCTGCTCGGCGGGGCGCTCGCCGCGATACTCGTCGGGCCGTATACAGGTGTGCTCTGCATATCCGTCGTCCTGCTGATGCAGGGCATCCTCTTCGCCGACGGCGGCCTCACCGCGCTCGGCGTCAACGTCCTCGACATGGGCATCACGACCACGGTCGTCGCCTACGCGCTCTTCCGCGGCCTGGTCGGCGTGCTGCCGCGCACCCGTCGCTCGATGACCGTCGCCTCCTTCGTCGCCGCGCTGGTCTCCGTACCGGCCGCCGCCTGCGTCTTCACCCTCCTGTACTGGATCGGCGGGACCACCGACATCCCGATCGGCAAGGTCTTCACCGCCATGGTCGGCGTGCACGTCCTCATCGGCATCGGCGAGGCCGTGATCACCGCGCTCACCGTCGGCGCCGTCCTCGCCGTCCGCCCCGACCTGGTCCACGGCGCGAAGGGCCTCGCCGCCCCGCTCAAGCTCCGCGTCGACGGCGAACTGGTCGACGCCCCGGCGCCGGTCCGCGAGCCCGCCCCCGCCGCGCACCGCCCGACCCGCGGCCTCTGGGTCACCGGCCTGGTCACCGCCCTCGTGCTCGCCGGGTTCGTCTCCTTCTACGCCTCCGCCAACCCGGACGGCCTGGAGAAGGTCGCCACCGACCAGGGCATCGACAAGAAGGCCAAGGAGCACGCCACCGCGGACTCCCCGCTCGCCGACTACGGCGTCAAGGACGTCTCCAACGCCCGGCTCTCCGGCGGCCTCGCCGGGATCATCGGCGTCGGCGCCACCCTCGTCGTGGGCAGCGGCGCCTTCTACGTGGTCTCCCGCCGACGCCGTACGCAGGGCGAGGCCGACACCCGTACCGAGGAGAAGGTCTGACATGGGCGCAGGCCACGCGCACAAGCTCTACCGGCACGGGCACTCACCGGTCCACGACCTGCCACCGCACTGCAAGCTCGCCGCCGTCTTCTGCTTCGTCGTGGTCGTCGTCTCCACTCCGCGCGAGGCCGTCTGGGCCTTCGGGCTCTACGCGCTCCTCATCGCGGGCGTCACCGCGCTCGCCCGCATCCCGGCCGGCTTCCTGCTCAAGCGGCTGCTGATCGAGGTGCCGTTCGTCGCGTTCGCCCTGCTCATGCCGTTCGTCGTGCCCGGCGAGCAGACCCACGTCCTCGGCCTCTCCGTCAGCGTCCCCGGCCTCTGGGGCGCCTGGAACGTGCTGGCCAAGGGCACGCTCGGCGTCGCCGCCTCCGTGCTGCTCGCCTCCACCACCGAGCTGCGCGAACTGCTGCTCGGCCTCCAGCGCCTCAAGCTGCCGCCGCTGCTCGTCCAGATCGCGTCCTTCATGATCCGGTACGGCGATGTGATCACCGACGAGATGCGCCGCATGTCCATCGCCCGCCGCTCGCGCGGCTTCGAGGCGCGCGGCATCCGGCACTGGGGCGTCCTCGCCAAGTCGGCCGGGGCCCTCTTCATCCGCTCCTACGAACGCGGCGAACGCGTCCACCTCGCCATGGTCAGCCGGGGCTACGCGGGCACCATGCCCGTCATCGACCAGGTGACCGCATCCCGCACCCAGTGGGCGTACGCCTCCGCCCTCCCGGTGCTCGCCCTCGCCGTGTGTCTGGTGGGATGGACCGTATGAGCCCCGACCCCGCCCCCGTACCGCCCTCCCTGGAGGTCAGCGGCCTCGCGTACGCGTATCCCGACGGCCACCAGGCGCTCTTCGGCGTCGACCTGACCGTCGGACGCGGCGAACGCGTCGCGCTGCTCGGCCCGAACGGCGCCGGCAAGACGACCCTGGTCCTCCACCTCAACGGCATCCTGGAGGCGGGCGCCGGGTCGGTGCGCGTCGCCGGGATGCCGGTCGACAAGCGGAACATGGCCGAGATCCGCCGCCGCGTCGGCATCGTCTTCCAGGACCCCGACGACCAGCTCTTCATGCCCACCGTCCGCGAGGACGTCGCCTTCGGCCCCGCCGCCGGGGGCCTGCGCGGCGCGGAGCTGGAGGAGCGGGTCATGGAGGCGCTGCAACAGGTCGGCATGGAGGAGTACGCGGGCAGGCCGCCGCACCACCTCTCCTTCGGGCAGCGCCGCCGCGTCGCCGTCGCCACCGTCCTCGCCATGCGGCCGGAGATCCTGGTCCTGGACGAGCCCTCCTCCAACCTGGACCCGGCCTCCCGGCGCGAACTCGCGGACATCCTGCGCTCGCTGGACGTCACCGTCCTGATGGTCACGCACGACCTGCCGTACGCGCTGGAGCTCTGCGCCCGCGCGGTGATCCTCAGCGACGGGGTCATCGCCGCCGACGACCGCACCCAGGACCTCCTCTGCGACGAGCCCCTGATGCGCGCCCACCGCCTGGAACTCCCCTTCGGCTTCGACCCGCGTTCCGTGACGGTGAATTCCGGGTGACCCGCCCCACCTCCCACCTGCGGCGCCGTGCACCATGGGGGCATGAGCGGGAGTGCGGCAGCAGGCGTGGACGTACGGGGTACGGCGGCGCCCGGATTCGAAGCGGTCCGGGACGCGTTCGTCCGTAACTTCGAGCAGCGCGGGGACCGGGGGGCGGCGGTCGCCGTCTACCGGCACGGGCGCAAGGTGGTCGACCTGTGGGCCGGCACCAGAGACGTGGACGGCACCGAACCCTGGGCCGTCGACACCGTCCAGGTCGTCCGCTCCGCCGGCAAGGGCATCGCCGCGGCCGTCCCGCTGCTGCTCCACCAGCGCGGCCAGATCGACCTGCACGCCCCGGTCTCCACGTACTGGCCGGAGTTCAAGGCGAACGGCAAGGAACGCGTCCTCGTCCGCCACCTCCTCGCCCACCGGGCGGGTGTCCCGGCCCTGGACCGGCCGCTGACCCCGGAGGAGGCCGCCGACGGGGTGAGCGGGGCGCACGCCGTCGCCGCCCAGGCCCCGGCGTGGGAGCCCGGCACCGCGCACGGCTACCACGCGCAGACCTTCAGCTGGCTCATCGGCGAACTCGTGCGCCGCGTCACCGGGCGCACCGTCGGCCGCTGGGTCGCCGAGGAGATCGCCCGCCCGCTCGGCCTCGACTTCTGGTTCGGCATCCCGGACGACGAGGCCCACCGGGTCGGCCGGATCGGGCCCGTCGAGCCGCCCGCCGCCGAGAACAGCGGGGCGCTGCGGATGCGCCCGAAGCGGTCGGTGGTGGACGCCTACCGCGACCCGGAGTCGCTGACCCGGCGGGCGTTCGGCGCGATCGACCCGCTGCCCGACGAGAACGACGCGGCGTACCGGGCCGCCGAACTCCCCGCGTCCAACGGCACCGCGACCGCGCGCGGCCTGGCCCGCTGCTACGCGGCGATGATCGGCCCGGTGGACGGCCAGCGGCTGTTCGCCCCGGCGACGCTGACGCTGGCGCGCACGGAGGAGTCGGCGGGCCCGGACCAGGTCCTCGTCGTCAACACCCGTTTCGGTCTCGGCTACATGCTCCACGGCCCGTCGAGCCCGCTCCTCGCGCCGGGCTCCTTCGGCCACCCGGGCCGGGGAGGCTCACTGGGCTTCGCGGACCCGGAGAGCGGGATCGCCTTCGGGTACGTGACGAACGGCCTCCAGAAGGGGGTCACGGCGGACCCGAGGGCGCAGGCGTTGGTGAGGGCGGTGCGGGGGGTGTTGTGATTGCTGTGTGCTTCGGGGGAGTTGCCGCCGGCCGCCCCGGCTCCAGGCCCTGACCCGCGCGGTACGGTCGGCGCTATGACTCGCTTCGATGGATACGCCGTCCTCATCACCGGTGCGGGCCGGGGCATCGGCGCCGCCACCGCCCGCCTGCTGGCCTCGGAGGGCGCCCGCGTCCTCGTCACCGACCTGGACGGCGACCGGGCGGAGACCGTCGCGGCGAAGATCCGGGCGGCCGGCTTCACGGCCGAGGCGCTGGTCTGCGACGTGGCGGACCGGGCGGCGGTCGAGGCGGCGGTGGCGTACGCCGTGGAGACCTTCGGCGGGCTCGACGTCCTCGTCAACAACGCGTATTCGTGCAGCCTGGACAGCACGCTCTTCGAGGACGAGCCGGACGAGACCTGGCACCGCGACCTGGACGTCAGCCTGGGCGGCGCGTACCGCTGCGCGCGGGCCGCGATGCCGCACCTCGCGGCGTCGGGCCGGGGCGCGATCGTCTCCATCGGCTCCGTCAACGGCATGCAGGACTTCGGCAACCACGCCTACAGCGCCGCGAAGGCGGGCCTGGCCAGCCTCACCCGCACCCTCGCCGGCCACGCGGGCCCCCGCGGCGTCCGCGCCAACCTCGTCGTCCCCGGCACGATCCGCACCGACGCCTGGGCGGGCCGCGAGGCGGAGTTGGACCGGGTCACCGCGCTCTACCCGCTGGGCCGGGTCGGGGAGCCGGAGGACATCGCGAAGGCGGTGGCGTTCCTGGCGTCGTCGGACGCGGAGTGGATCACGGGGACGTCGTTGTGCGTGGACGGGGGGCTCACGGCGGTGAACACGGGGTTCCGGGCGGCGGTTTCGGAATAGCCGGGCCCGCCCGCGAACGCTTGAGGTCCTCCTGTGCAAGTACGGGGTGAGACCGCCGCCCCGGCGGTCCGGGACAGGAGACTTCATGGACCCGGACGAGGATCTGCTCGCTCGTTCCGCACGTGAACCCACGGCCTTCGAGCCACTGGTGGCCCGGCACTCGGACGCTCTGCACGGCTACCTCGTACGCCGCGCCCCGGCCGCCGCCGACGACCTGCTCTCCGAGGTGTGGCTCCAGGCGTACGCCCACCGCGCGACGTTCGACGCCGCGCGCGGCTCCGCCCGGGGCTGGCTCTTCGGCGTCGCCCGCAACGTGCTGTCCCGCCACCGGCAGACCGCGGCGCGCGCCGCGGCCCGCGAGGAGCAGCAGCCCGACGCCGTGACGGCCGACCCCTGGCAGGCGGTCGACCAGCGCCTGGACGTGGCCTCGGTGGCCCCGGAGCTGCGCCGCAGACTCGCCGAACTCCCCTTCTCGGAGCGCGAGGTGCTGCTGCTCGTGGCCTGGGAGCACCTGACCCCCGCCGAGGCGGCCGCCGCCGTCGGCATACCCGCCGGAACCGCCCGTTCCCGCCTGCACCGGGCCCGCGCCCGCCTGCGCGACGGACTGACCGGCTCCGCCCGTACGACCCTGACGGGAGACTTCGCATGACGCACGAGAACCACCCCACGGACCTGCTCGACTTCCCCGGCGCCGCCGCCCTGGAACGGGCCGGCCGCACCGAACCCCTCGACCCGGCGGTCCAGGCGCGCGCACACGCGCTGATCCTGGACGCGATCGCGGCGGACGCCGCACCGGCCCCCGTTGCCCGCCCCCGCTTCGGACGCCGCCGGGCCTTCGCCCTCGCGGCGGCCGTCGCGGCGGTGGCGGTGGGCGCGGCGGTCCTCCCGGTCACGGACTTCGGGGGCGAAGGCCCGGCCGCCACCGCGTCGGCGTCGGAGGTGTTCACGAGCATGGCGGACCACATCACCCTCTCCGAGGCGGTCAACGCGCAGACGATCACCGACGCGTACTGGAAGACGACCATCCGGACCTGGTCCGAGGGGAAGCGGGCCCACACCGACGACATCTACCTGGGCCGCGACAGGGTCGTGATCAAGCCGGAGAACGGCTCCACGATCACCAAGAAGAGCCTGAATCTGGCCACTTGGCGCGTCGGCACCGCGCGGCTCCGCTGGGACGACCTGGACGCCCTCCCCACCCGCCCCGACGCACTTCGCAGCGCACTCTCGGCCGGTGCGAAGGGCTCCGCCGCCGAACAGACCGTCCTCCAGGCCGGCGACCTGCTGACCGACGCCCCCATTTCGCCGAAGCTGAGGGCGGCGCTCTACCGCGTCCTCGCGGACACGCCGGGCGCCGTGGTGACGGAGGGCGTCAAGGACGCGACGGGCCGCACGGGCACCCGTATCTCCTGGAAGTGGAAGGAGAAGAGGGCCTACGAGATCCAGAGGGATGTGCGGCCCGGCTCCGAGACCCAGGACGAGAAGCGGCCCGGATACGAGATCCACGAGGAGAAGCCGACCGGCGTCGAGATCTACAACCCGAGCTGGATCGTGCAACCGTCCACCGGCCGCCTCCTGGAACGCGACTACACCCCCGCCGGCAAGGACGGCCACATCACCGACCGCGACACATACCTGTACGCGGGCCCGGCGAAGACCACGGCCTGAGGCTCGCCGCCGCCCACGGCCGCGCGGCGGACGGCCGCCAGGCCATGGGCGGCGGCCAGGACAACCGCCCCACCGGCTGGGCTCAGTCGCCGGAGCAGCCCCAGAAGTAGATCTCCTGCGGTTCCCCCCGGTCGTCATGGAGCACGGCGCACCGCCCGTACCAACGCCGGCAGTCGAACTCCTCGAACCTCGGCACGTGATCCCGGGTGAGCTTCCGCGTACCCAGGACACGCAGCGCCTCGTCCTCCGTCACCTGCTTCATCGTGGAGTAGTCCGGCTCCTCGTCCGGCCCGATGATCCGGAAGATGTCGAGGATCGAGTGGGTCCCGGCTTCCTGGGCGATCTCGTCGGCCCACAACTCCTCCTCGGTCTCGGGCCACGGCAACCGCTTCTCCTCCGGCCTCCAGTCATCGCCCGAAATCCAGGAGTAGTCCCGCTCCTGGAAGACCCTGCGCCGCAGGGCATCGAACGCCCCGACGAGATCCTCCTGATACGGAACCGAGTAGTCCCACCCCGACGCGCCCATACGGCCCCTCCCCATCCCTCTTCCAGAACGGCCGGACGCTAACAGCGACCACTGACAATCACCGGCGCCAAGAGCGGTCGGGTGTGAGCCTGTGCCAAGATCACGGGATGCTGCGACTCACCGATTTCATCATCGACTGCCCGGACACGATGAAGCTGGCGGCCTTCTATTCCGAGGTCACGGGCCGTCCGGTGAAGGAGGGCAGCTCCGAGGACTGGGCCGGCATCCGGTTCGGCGAGATCGAGTTGGCATTCATCCGGGTGGCCGACTACCGCGCTCCGCAATGGCCCGACAGCGAGCACCCCAAGCAGTTCCACCTCGACTTCGAAGTGGACGACATCGAGTCGGAGCAGCGCCGCGTACTCGACCTCGGCGCGACGCTCAGGCAGGACTTCATCGGCCCCAACGGCTACGGCTGGCGGGTCTACACCGACCCGATCGGCCACCCCTTCTGCCTGTGCCGCAACAAGGGCGTCGTCTGGACCGACCAAGGCCCGGTCTGGCCCGAGCGCGACTAGCCCCTCGCACGCCCCAAGAGTGCCCCCCAACGCCGACCGGCCCCCCAGGAACAATCCCAGGGGGCCGGTCGCGGCGTGGCCGTTCCCTCAAACGGGGACGCCGAGGTGGGGTTCCTGCTGCTGGGGCGCAGGGTGCCTGGTGCGGGTCACCGCGAAGGCGCCCGGGCCCGTCACCGTCAGCAGCAGGAGCGTCCAGCAGAAGAGGGCCGCGGGTTCGCCGCCGTTCTGGATGGGGAGCAGGGCCGCCGGCTGGTGGACGTCGAAGTACGCGAAGGCCATCGAGCCGGAGCCCAGGAAGGCGGCCGTGCGCGTGCCGAGACCGAGGGTGACCAGGAGCCCGGCGGCGAGCTGGATGACGGCCGCGTACCAGCCGGGCCAGGTGCCCGCCCGGAGGGTCTCGCGGCCCAGCACGCCGAAGAGCGAGGCGATGCCGTGGCAGGTGAACAGCGACCCGATGACGATGCGGAACAGGCCGAGCACGTAGGGCCGGGCGCGGTCCAGGTGGTGAGTGGTCATCATGAGCGCCGGTCTCCCGTCAGCTGTATACGCCGAACTCGTAGAGCGAGTAGCCGTAGCCGGAGCCGCGCGCGGTGCCGTTGACGCGTACGTAGCGGCCCGTGCCGGTGACGTCGAGGTCGTCGATGTCACCGTTCCCGTCGGTCACGGTCTTGATCGTCGTCCAGTTCTGGCCGTCCTCCGACGTCTGGATCTCGTAGCCCTTGGCGTACGCCGGGTCCCACGCCAGCTGCACGTGCTTGATGGCCGTGGAGGTGCCCAGGTCGACCTGGAGCCACTGCGGGTCGCTCCAGTCGCTCGCCCAGCGGGTGTCGAACTTGCCGTCCACCGCGTTGTCCGCGCCGCACGGGCAGCCGCCGGTCGGGTCCGTCTGGAAGGAGGAGGCCGTGGCCGGCTTGCCCTGCGAGACGTTGGTGCCGTCCACCTTCGGCGGGATCACCTTGAGGGACTTCGTCTCGATGCCCACGTTGCCGTGGCCGTCCCGGGCCTTCACGTACACCTTGTAGACGCCCGTCTTGCTCGGCGCCTTCGCGGTCAGCGTGCCGTCGCCGTTGTCCTTGGTCTCGGCGGGGACCAGGGCCTTGTTCTGGTCGATGTAGTTGCTGCTGAAGAGCACCTGGTAGGTGATCGCGTCGCCGTCCGGGTCCGTGGTGTGCGTGCTGACGCGCACGTCGGAGCCGGTGGGGACGCCCTCGGTGGCGTTGTCGACGGTCATGTCGGAGATCACCGGCGGCGTGTTGTCACCGGAGGTGTCCGCGCCGTACGCCTTCTTCACCGCGTAGTACGAGAGCCGCTTCTCGCCGCCCGGCAGCACGTTGAACCAGACACCGCCGAAGTCGTCCTCGGTGCCGTAGTGGAACATCGTCGCGCCCAGGGCCACCCCCGTGTGCCCCGTGACGCAGCCCCATGCCTTGGTGTAACCCTCGGCCTTCGCGGCGTCGGTGGGCTCGTCCGGTACGCCGTTGGCGTCGTCGTCCACCTCCCACTCACCGGCCGGGCCCGTCTCCGTGACGATGTAGGGCTTGTCGTAACCGCCCTGCTCCCAGTCCGACTTTACGTTGCAGACCGCGTCGTAGGCGTTGACCGCGTAGAGGTCCAGGTCCGGGGCGTTCTTCTTGTAGTACGGCCAGGCGCCGGTCCACGCGTCCGTGGAGGTGACCGGGTGGTTCGGGTCGACCTCGTGGATCTTCTTCGCGATGTCGTTGACGAAGGAGGTGTACGCGTTGCGCTGGGCCTCCAGCTCGTCGCCGCCGTAGCAGTTCTGCAGGCCGAGCGTGGACTCGTTGCCGACGTTCCACATCAGCACGCCGGGGTTGTCCTTGTAGGTGTCGACCCACTTCGGGAACTCGGCGAGCATGTCGCTCTTGTACTGCGTGTCCGTCAGGTAGTTGACGCAGCCGCCGCTGCCGGGGCCGCCGCCGGGCTGGAGCCAGAAGCCGGCGATCACCTTGACGCCGTTGGCCGCCGCCGTGTCGAACAGCGGCTTGCTGGTGGCGTCCGTGCCCCAGGTGCGGATCGTGTTGACGCCCATCGACGCCACGTCGGGCATGTACTTCTCGGCGTCCGCGACCGAGGGGCCCCAGGTGAGGCCCTTGACCGTATACGGCGAACCGTCCACGGTCAGCTGCCAGTCGCCCTGCGAACCGGTGACCTTCACGACGTTGCCGGCCGCCTGCGCCGCCGGCGCCTGGAGGGCGAGCAGTCCGCCGCCGAGCAGCGCGGCCGCGGCGACGGGCGCGATCAGGCGCCGGGTCGTACGGGTGGGGGGATGGTGCATGTGTCTCTCTCCTTGCGTGTGGGGGGAGTTGGGGGGATGGGGAGGTGGTGCTGTGCGCGCGTGGTCCGGGGCCTCCGCGATCATGGAGAGCGCTCTCCGGTATGGGCCGAAAAAAGGCCCCGGACCTGTGGGGGTGCGCGCGGTGCCGGCTACGGCAGCTCGTAGTTCCCGTCGAGCACCGCACCCTTGTCGGGGTGGTTCTCGTCGTAGCCGTGCGGGTCGCACTGGAGGCCGCCCTTGATGCAGTGGGTGACCATGGCGTCCAGCGTGGCGGTGTCCCAGCCGTTCATGAAGTCGTAGTGGAACGAGAAGCCCGCTCCGCTCGCCAGCTTCACCTGCGACATGTCGCCGTTGACCGGCCACGCCATCTTGAACTCGATCATCGGCAGCGCGACCGGGTGGTCCGCCGGGCAGGAGTTGTAGTTGGCTCCGCCCGCGACCGGGTATGCCATGTGGCTCTTGTGGTCCGGCGTGTCCAGGTGGATGCCGTCCCAGCAACTCGGCGCCTGGAGTCGCAGGTTGAGCTGCACGTCCCGGCGGTCGGGGCAGCTGGCCGGGAAGTTGTAGTTCTTGAAGGAGTCACCGCACTCCCAGCCCTCGACGGTGCCCTTCAGGTTCTTGAACTCCTCCTCGCTCTGCATCGGGCTGCCGACCACGTACCGCAGGCCCTTGGGGAAGGGGCGCACGCTGCGGTAGTCGGTCACACCCGACTTGTAGTAGATGGTCTGGACGCCGTCCGGGAGGACCTTGGTGTCCCCCTTGAACAGACTCGGCATCCAGTAGCCCGACTTGTCACCGGGCGCCAGGCACGTGGTGTCGCCGGACTCCAGCGAGGCGGCGGTGGTGTACGCGTCCGTCGTGGTGTTGCCCATGAACGTGTGGTCGTGGGACTTGCCGGGCTGGCCCGGGTAGACGATCGGGTCGTCCGGCGCGGTGTGCGTGGGGGCGCACTTGGCCTGGAACTCGTGGAAGTACGCCGTCGGCGGCACGTCCATCGAGGGGGTGACCCCGGTGACGGGCGGGTCGGCCATGATGTAGCCGTCCCCGTCCGGGTCGTCGCCGGACGCCTTCGTGGACGCCGGCATGCCGGGCATCCCCGGCATCGAGTAGCCCGCGTGCTCGGTGTGCGCGGCGGCGCTCGTCTCGGGGGCCGCGTTCGCCGTGGCGGCGATCCCGGCGATCCCGGCCGTGGTCAGGCTCAGCGAGGTGAACAAGAGCAGTCCGGTGAGGGTTCTGGACCTCCGTGGCATGGAGACCTCCTGCTGCGTCGTGGGGGAGCGTGGGGTGAGGGGAGGGCGCCCGGCCGGGGAGGACGGAAGCACTGCGGTCATTCTTGGAGAGCGCTCTCCCGTTGTTTCTGGAGTGTTCCGTCCCTGACAAGAGCGTGTCAATACTTCGGGTCATGGCTTCATGAGTCCTCCCCGTCCGTTACGGGGATGCCGAGCGCCCCCAGGAACGCCGTCGCGGCCGGGGTGCGGCCGGACCGGCTCCAGGTCGCGTGCTGTACGCGGACCGGCGCGTCGGAGACCTCGACCGCGACGATGCCCGGGAGTTGGACGGCGTACGCGGGCGGCAGCATCGCCACCGCCAGGCCCGGGGTGACGAGGCTCGCGATGTAGTCCGCGGTGGTGACCTCGAAGGCGACGTCCCGGACGAGTCCGGCGGCGGCGAACGCCTGGTCGGTCTGGGCGCGTCCGGCCGTGCCCGCCGGGAAGTCCACGAACACCTCCGAGGCGAGTCTCCGCAGGTCCACGAAGGGCGCCCCGGCCAGCGGATGGTCCGGGGCGACCACGGCGACGAGCCGGTCGCGGGCCAGTTCGTGGCGGCCGACGCCCCGGGGCACGGCGGTCGCGGGCAGCCCGAGGAAGGCCACGTCGAGGGTGCCCTCGCGGACCTGCTCGACCAGCTCGTCGCTGGCGCCCACCCGCAGGCTGACCCGCACCTGGGGGTGGCGCCGGCGGAAGTCGCCCAGGGCGGCCGGGAGGTCGACGGCGGTGACCGTCGGGATCAGGCCCACCGCGAGCCGGCCGCGCACCTCGCCGACGGCCGCCGCGACCTCGGCGGCGGCGCGCTCGGCGGCCTCCAGGCACTGGCGGGCGGCCGGCAGGAACGCCTCACCGGCCGGGGTGAGCCGG
The DNA here is from genome assembly GCF_044761525.1 of Streptomyces sp. NPDC097595. Lineage (NCBI taxonomy): Bacteria > Bacillati > Actinomycetota > Actinomycetes > Kitasatosporales > Streptomycetaceae > Streptomyces > Streptomyces sp. NPDC097595. Next base: position 86,652 of record NZ_JBIWCN010000022.1, read on the forward strand.
ACCCGGCGGGTGGTCCGCGCGAAGAGCCGACCGCCCAACTCCCTTTCCAGGCGGGCGATCTGGTGGCTCAGGGCCGACTGCACGACGAGGCACCTCTCGGCGGCCCGGGTGAAGCTGCCGGTCTCGGCCACGGCGATCACGTAACGCATCTGCTGGAGCTCCATGGGTGCATCATGCATTCATCGTGTATCGAGATCAATGCGGTGACGAGCATGTGTTGGACTCATCAATGGGCCCGGACCGAGACTCGGGACATGACAAGCCGACCCACGCGGGGGGCTGCCGGGGCGCTGCCCCGTACCGCCCTGACCGCGCTCGCCCCGGCGGTGTGGGGCACGACCTACATCGTCACCACGGAGTTCCTGCCGGCCGGGCACCCGCTGTTCGCCGGCTTCCTGCGCGCCCTGCCCGCCGGTCTCATCGCCCTCGCCCTCACCCGCACGCTGCCGCGCGGCGTCTGGTGGGGGAAGGCGGCGGTGCTCGGGGTGCTCAACATCGGGCTCTTCCTGCCGCTGCTGTTCATCGCGGCCGAACGGCTCCCCGGCGGCGTCGCCGCGACGCTGGGCGCCGCGCAACCGCTCGTCGTCGCCGTCCTCGCGGTGGCCGTCCTGCGCCAACCGCTGGGAGCGCGGCCCCTGTTGTGGGGTGTTACGGGGGTGCTCGGCGTCGGCCTCGTGGTCATCGGTCCCGGGGCGGAGCTGGACGCGGCCGGGGTGGCGGCCGGTCTCGCCGGGGCCGCGACGATGGGGCTCGGCGTGACGCTCACCAAGCGGTGGGGGCGGCCCGAAGGCGTCGGGCCGCTCGCCTTCACCGGCTGGCAGCTCACCGCCGGGGGCCTCTTCCTGGCGCCGGTGACCTTCCTCGCCGAGGGTGCGCCGCCCGCGATCGGCGGCCGGGCCGCGCTCGGCTACCTCTGGCTGGGCCTGGTCGGCGGGCTGCTGACGTACGCCCTGTGGTTCCGGGGGATCGGCGCGCTGCCGGTGACCTCGGTGGCCGTCCTCGGCCTGCTCTCGCCGCTCGTCGCGGCCGGCCTGGGCGCGCTCGTCCTCGGCCAGACGCTCGGCCCGGTCCAGCTCACGGGCTTCGCGCTCGCCCTCGCCTCGATCGTCGGGGGCCAGCTTCCGGGGCGCGCCCGAACGTCGATCGTCCCCGCAACTCCCGTACCCGAAAGGACCCCTCGATGAGGATCGCCGTCATCGGAGCCGCAGGCATGGCCGGTTCCCGCGTCGTCACCGAAGCCGCGAACCGGGGCCATGCGCTCCTCGCGGTGTACCGCTCCACCCGGCCGGACGCCCTGCCGCCCGGCGTCACCCCGGTGGCGGGCGACGCGGACGACACCGACGCGATGTGCGCCCTGTTCGACGGGGCCGACGCGGTGGTCGCCGCGACCCGGCCGCCCGTGGGGCGCGAGCACACGATCGCCGCGACGACGACAGCCCTGCTCGACGCGGCGGCGAAGACCGGGACGCGCGTCCTGGTGATCGGTGGCGCGGGCCCGTTGGAGGTCCCCGGGCACCCCGGGCGGCTGGTGGTGGACGACCCCGCGTACGTACCGCCGCAGTGGCGCACGGTGGCCGCCGCCAGCTCGGCCCAGCTCGCCGCCTGCCGGGCGCACCCGGCGGCCGACTGGACCTACCTCAGCCCGCCCGCCGTCCTGGAGCCTGGCCCCCGCACGGGTGCGTACCGCCGGGGCACGACGACCCTGCTCGCTACGGAGGGCGGCGCGTCCCGCATCGCGGTGGAGGACCTGGCGGTGGCGGTGCTGGACGAGCTGGAACGACCGCGCGGGGAACGGCACTTCACGGTGGGCTACTGAGGTTCTGCCGGACCCGTCACGGCCCCGCTCGCAGGACCTCCGCGACGACCGGGCCCGCCGCGTCGCCGCCGTGGCCGCCGGACTGGACCAGCGCCGCGGCCGCCAGGTCGTTGCTGAAGCCGGTGAACCAGCTGTCGGAGGTGGCGTGGCCGTCGACCTCCGCCGAGCCCGTCTTGGCGCCCTTGTCAGGGCCGACGCTCGCCATGGCCTGCGTCGCGGTGCCCTCGGGGGCGGTCGCCGTGTAGCGCAGCATGTCCTTGAGCTGGCCGGAGACGCCGGGCGGCAGCGGGGTCGCGGTGGCGAAGGTCCGGTTGTCCAGGGACTGCGGCACGATGAACGGCTGCCGGAAGCGGCCGTTGACGGCGGTGGCGGTGACCGAGGCCATGTTGAGCGGGTTCATCTGGATCTTGCCCTGGCCGATGAACGAGGCGGCCGTCTCGGCGTCCTGTGACTCGGGAACGCTCCCGTCGAAAGTCTCGATCCCGGTCTTCCAGTTGTTGCCGCCGAGCCCGAAGTACTGGCCGGCCTCGGTGTGGAGGGCGGAGTCCCGCTTCGTCTCGCCCAAGGGGTCGATGGGCTTGATGAACGCGGTGTTGCAGGACCTGGCGAAGGCCCGCTTCAGCGTGGGGTTGTCCGTCATCCCGAAGTTGTTCAGGTTGTGGAAGGGCACTCCCTTCCACGTCACCTGGGGCGGACACTCGACGGGCCCCTCAGCGCTGCCCAGGCCGTTCTGGATGATCATCGCGGCGGTGATGATCTTCATCGTCGAACCGGGGGCGACCTTGCCCAGCCGCGCCGCGTCGAAACCGTCGCCCCGGTTGTTCGCGATGGCCCGGATCGCCCCCGTGGACGGTTCCACGGCGGCGACCGACGCCTTCTCGAACTTCTTCACGCCCCGCTCGGCCGCCGCCTGGATCTTCGCGTCGATCGTCGTCTGCACCCGGCCCGACTTGCCCTTGACCAGGGTCAGCAGCGTCTTGTTCACGCCGTCGGCGTTCGCGCTGTTGATCCAGGTCTCGATGCCCGTCGTGCCGCCGGCCTTCTCGCCGTACTTCTTGCGCAGCTCGTCCAGGATGCCGGCGAGCGACGGGTACTTCTCCTTGGTGAGCACCTGCCCGTTGCGGTCGACCGCCTCGATCGACGCGCTGGACGACTCACCGGTCTCCAGCGACTCGCCCTTGGCGAGGTCCGGGTGGATGACCGAGGGCTCCCAGTCGACCAGCGGGCGGCCCGTGGTCAGTCCGCGTACGACGGTGAGCTTCGAGGCGTACGACCAGGACTTCGTCGCGCCCTTGTACGAGACCGTCGCCTTCACGGTGTACGGGACGGTCGAGCCCGTCGCCCTGCCCGGGGTGATCACGGCCTTGGTGACGTGGGCCGTGTCGCTGTAACCGGTCAGCGCGGTCTCCGCGTCCGTCTTGTTGTTGGTGAGCGCCGCCGCGACCGTCGCCTCGCCCTCCGCCCACGCGGCGAGGAACTTCTTCGACGTGTCGGCGATCTCCTCCCCGGTGACCGGACCCGACCTCACCTCGGAGGAGTCGGCGGCCGTGCTCGTATTGCCGCCGACACCGCTGTCCCCGAGGCCGTCCAGGACGTTGTACGCCCCGTACCCCACCCCGCCCAGCACGAGCGCGAACACCCCGCCGACTATGCCTACCTTCGCTCCACTGCGCATTACCGCTGTCCCCATCCCCCGGAGCCTGCTTCTTGAACACGTTCAAGAAGGCTGTACGGGACACCCTACGGGACCGTAGTGACAGGAGTACCGGTTGTTATCGGAATGCGACGCGGACATGGCATGAATGGAGGCGGGCTCGGCATGAATGGTGGGATGGGCCGCTCAGATCCAGGTGTCCAGCCACATCCGGTCGCGCCACGCGTCCTCCGGGATCGAGGTTCCGGTGAACAGCGGCCAGAAATAGATGAAGTTCCAGATGATCAGCAGCACCAGCACCCCGGCCGCCACCGCCCCCAGCGTCCGCCGCCGCTCCCCGGACGGATCGGGCTTCGCGAGCCCGAGTTCGTACCGTGGTCCCGTCTCCGCCGCCGGCCCCAGCATCGCGCCGATCATCATCGACACCGCCAGGCACAGGAACGGCACGAACACGACCGCGTAGAAGAGGAAGATCGTGCGCTCCTGGTACAGGAACCACGGCACCCACCCCGCGGCCACCCCGCAGGCGATCGCGCCCGCCCGCCAGTCGCGGCGGAAGATCCACCGCCACAGCACGTACACCAGGGCGAAGCAGGCCGCCCACCACAGCAGCGGCGTCCCGATCGCCAGCACCTCGCGGGAGCACTTCCCGGTCACCGACTCGGCGCAGCCGTTCTGCTCCTCGTAGAAGTACGAGACGGGACGGCCCAGCACGATCCAGCTCCACGGATTGGACTGGTACGTGTGCCCGGACGTGAGGTGCACATGGAAGTCGTACACCTGGTGCTCGTAGTGCCACAGGCTGCGCACCCAGTCCGGCAGCCAGGTCCAGTTCCCGCCCTTGCCGTCCGTGGTCGCCCAGTCCCGGAAGTAGCCGTGCCGGTCCGGCGAGTTCCGGACGATCCAGCCCGTCCAGGACGCGAGGTAGGTGGCCAGCGCGACCGGGACCACCGAGACGAACGCCGGGAGCACGTCCCGCAGCAGCACCGCCGTGTACGGGCGCACGGCCCCGGCGGTGCGGCGCGCGCCCGCGTCCCACAACACCGTCATCAGGCCGAACGCGACCATGATGTACAGGCCGTTCCACTTCGTCGCGGCGGCCAGGCCCAGCGAGACACCGGCGGCGATCCGCCAGGGCCGCCAGCCCAGGCGCAGGTGCTCGGCGACCCACGTGTCCGGGCGCAGCACACCGTCCTCGTCCACCGGGAGCGCCGCCGCGAGCCGGCGCCTGGCCCAGTCGCGGTCGATCAGCAGGCAGCCGAACGCGGCCAGCACGAAGAACATCAGCACCAGGTCGAGCAGCGCGGTACGGCTCATGACGAAGTGCAGCCCGTCCACCGTGAGCAGCGCGCCCGCCAGACAGCCGAGGAACGTCGAGCGGAACAGCCGGCGGCCGATCCGGCACAGCATCAGCACCGACAGCGTGCCGAGCACGGCGACCATGAACCGCCAGCCGAACGGCGTGAACCCGAACATCTGCTCGCCGAGCCCGATGATCCACTTGCCGACCGGCGGGTGCACCACATACCCGGGGTCGGTGGGCACCGGCACCTGCGAGGGGTCGTTCAGGATCAGCTTGTCGACGTCCTTGGGCCACGCGCCCTCGTACCCCTGGTTGATCAGCGCCCAGGAGTCCTTCGCGTAGTACGTCTCGTCGAATATCACCGCGTGCGGGCTGCCCAGCTTCCAGAAGCGCAGCACGCCCGCGACCGCCGCGACGAGCAGCGGACCGCCCCACGCCGACCAGCGCACCAGCCGGTCCGCGAGCAGCGGCGGCACGCCGAGCACCGCCCACAGCTGGTTCCCGGGCCGGGTGTACGGCGGGTCCAGCCGTTCCCGCAGCCCGGTGTCGGGGCGCGGGGAATGGCCGAAGCGGCGCAGCCGCCGCTGCCAGGAGGTCGGCTCCGGGCCGTGCTGTTCCCCGGCGTCTTGGCCCTGCCGGGCTTCGGGCGCAGTACTCGTCACCGCGCCATCGTAGGGAACGCGTCTGTGGGAGCGGTGTTCCCCGTGCGGGAGGATGGGGCTTGTGACTGGAACGACTGGAACGCTCGTGCTCGCAGGGACCCCCATCGGCGACCTGGCGGACGCCCCGCCCCGCCTCGCCGCCGAGCTGGAGGCGGCCGACGTGATCGCCGCCGAGGACACCCGCAGGCTGCGCCGGCTGACCCAGGGGCTCGGCGTCCACACCACGGGACGCGTCGTCTCGTACTTCGAGGGCAACGAGACCGCCCGTACGCCCGAACTCGTCGAGGCCCTGGCCGGCGGGGCCCGGGTGCTGCTGGTCACGGACGCCGGGATGCCGTCCGTCTCCGACCCCGGCTACCGGCTGGTCGCCGCCGCCGTGGAGCAGGACATCCGGGTCACCGCCGTGCCCGGCCCGTCCGCCGTGCTCACCGCGCTCGCGCTGTCCGCGCTGCCGGTGGACCGGTTCTGCTTCGAGGGCTTCCTGCCGCGCAAGGGCGGCGAACGCCTCTCCAAGCTCCGCGAGGTCGCCCGTGAGCCCCGCACGATGGTCTTCTTCGAGGCCCCGCACCGCCTGGACGACACCCTGGCCGCGATGGCCGAGGTCTTCGGCGCCGAGCGGCGGGGCGCGGTGTGCCGCGAGCTGACCAAGACGTACGAGGAGGTCAAGCGCGGTCCGCTGGGCGAGCTGGCCGAATGGTCGGCCGCCGAGCAGGTACGGGGCGAGATCACCGTCGTGGTCGAGGGCGCGACCTCCGGCGGGGAGGATCTGGACGCCGAGGAGCTGGTGCGCAGGGTGCGGGTGCGCGAGGAGGCGGGGGAGCGGCGCAAGGAGGCGATCGCCGCCGTGGCCGCCGAGGCGGGGCTGCCCAAGCGCGAGGTGTTCGACGCCGTCGTGGCGGCAAAGAATGCTGCTCGGACCGGCCATGCGGACGGCAAAGGACTAACCTGAAAAGCAAAGCGAGAGCCGCGTACCGGCCCTTTTGACCACGAGAAGGCCAAAACCGCTCCAACACTCGACAGGGCCCGGTGCGCTCTGGCCGGTGAAGGCGTCCACTGGAAGACAGGGCGCATTCCCCGGAGTGCTTGTCCGACGGACAAGAGGAGCAGGCATGAGCGACACCACAGCAGCCACCGCACACGAGGCATATGCCTTCGCCTGCATGAGGTGCGGGCACGGGTGGGAGCAGGCGTACGAGATAGAGCACCACACCGACGCGTCCGGTCACGCCTACGTGGTCTACAAGGCGGACGGCGAACGGGTGCCCTCGCCCCTGTCCACCCCGACCTGCGCCAACTGCGGCGGACACGTCGTGCGGATCATGCGGGCCGGCCGCGTCTCCAACATCCAGCAGTTCCTGCACAACCAGAACCGCTCCCAGCCCGCGGCCGGGCCGCTGGCCGCCGGTGAGCAGGCCGAGGAGCCGGTGGCCGCCACCGTCGCCCCGTCCGCCGATCACCACTGGCACCTCTCCGACCTCCTGCACCCGTTCCGCAAGTGACCGCGTGACCGCGTGACCGCGTAGGCCGGTGCGCCGCGATCCTCGTACGATCGTGGCCATGAGCCGCAGCGAAGCCCCGCCCCTGCCGGAACCCCTCCGGGTGCCGGTCGCCGATTCGCACACCCACCTGGACATGCAGGACGGCACCGTCGAGGAGGGCCTCGCCCGGGCCGCCGCGGTGAACGTGACGACCGTGGTCCAGGTGGGCTGCGACGTGAAGGGGTCCCACTGGGCCGCCGAGACCGCCGCCGCACACGCCAACGTGCACGCGGCGGTGGCCCTCCACCCCAACGAGGCGCCGCGCATCGTGCATGGCGATCCGGATGGCTGGTCGCGGCAGGGGGCGCGCGAAGGCGGCGGTACGGCCGCGCTGCACGAAGCCCTCGCCGAGATCGACGCCCTGGCCGCGCTGCCGCACGTACGCGGCGTCGGCGAGACCGGCCTCGACTACTTCCGTACGGGCCCCGAGGGCATGGCCGCCCAGGAGGAGTCCTTCCGGGCCCACATCGAGATCGCCAAGCGCCACGGCAAGGCCCTCGTCATCCACGACCGCGAGGCCCACGCGGACGTCCTGCGCATCCTCGCGGACGCGGGGGCGCCCGAGCGGACCGTCTTCCACTGCTACTCCGGCGACGCGGACATGGCCCGGATCTGCGCGGAGGCCGGCTACTTCATGTCGTTCGCCGGCAACATGACCTTCAAGAACGCCCAGCCCCTGCGCGACGCGCTGGCGGTCGCCCCGCTGGAACTGGTCCTGGTCGAGACGGACGCCCCGTTCCTGACCCCGGCGCCGTACCGGGGCCGCCCCAACGCCCCGTACCTGATCCCGGTCACGCTGCGGGCGATGGCGGCGGTGAAGGGGCTGGACGAGGACGTGCTCGCGGAGGCGATCGCGGACAACACGGCCAGGGCGTTCGACTACTGAGCGGGGGCCCGCCCAGGGCCCCGTACGCTTTACAGGTGAGCACCACTGAGCCCGACGCCCTTCTGGGCCCCGCAGACATCCGCGAGCTCGCCGACACCCTCGGCGTACGCCCCACCAAGCAGCGCGGGCAGAACTTCGTGATCGACGCCAACACGGTCCGCCGGATCGTGCGCACGGCGGAGGTCCGGCCGGACGACGTGGTGGTCGAGATCGGGCCGGGCCTCGGCTCGCTGACCCTCGCGCTCCTTGAGGTCGCCGACCGGGTCGTCGCCGTCGAGATCGACGACGTCCTCGCGGCGGCCCTGCCCGCCACCGTCGCCGCCCGGATGCCCGCCCGCGCCGACCGCTTCGCGCTGGTGCACTCGGACGCCATGCTCGTACGCGAACTGCCGGGACCGCCGCCCACGGCACTGGTCGCCAACCTCCCGTACAACGTCGCCGTGCCGGTGCTGCTCACCGTGCTCGACCGCTTCCCCAGCATCGAGCGCACCCTCGTCATGGTGCAGGCGGAGGTCGCGGACCGGCTGGCCGCCCGGCCCGGCAACAAGGTCTACGGCGTGCCGTCCGTGAAGGCCAACTGGTACACGGACGTCAAGCGCGCCGGGTCCATCGGCCGCAAGGTCTTCTGGCCCGCGCCGAACGTGGACTCCGGGCTCGTCTCGCTGGTGCGCCGCAGCGAACCCGTGGCGACGACCGCCAGCAAGCAGGAGGTCTTCGCGGTGGTCGACGCGGCGTTCGCGCAGCGCCGCAAGACGCTGCGCGCGGCACTCGCGGGCTGGGCCGGTTCCGCGCCCGCCGCCGAGGCCGCCCTCGTCGCGGCGGGCATCTCGCCGCAGGCGCGCGGGGAGTCCCTGACGATCGAGGAGTTCGCGGCGGTCGCCGAGAACAAGCCGGTCGCCGAGAACAAGTCCGCCGACGAGACCGGGAGTGCCCAGTGAGCGTCACCGTCCGGGTCCCCGCCAAGGTCAACGTCCAGCTCGCGGTGGGCGCCGCGCGCCCCGACGGCTTCCACGACCTGGCCAACGTCTTCCTCGCCGTCGGCCTGTACGACGAGGTCACCGTCACCCCCTCCGACAGCCTGCGGATCACCTGCTCCGGGCCGGACGCGGCCCAGGTCCCGCTGGACGCGTCGAACCTCGCGGCCCGGGCGGCGTCCGCGCTGGCCGCGCGCCACGGCATCGCGCCCGACGTGCACCTCCACATCGCCAAGGACATCCCGGTCGCCGGCGGCATGGCGGGCGGCAGCGCGGACGGGGCCGGCGCCCTGCTGGCCTGCGACGCGCTGTGGGGGACCGGCACCCCGCGCGAGGACCTCCTCGCCCTCTGCGCCGAGCTGGGCAGCGACGTGCCGTTCAGCCTGGTCGGCGGCGCCGCGCTCGGCACCGGCCGGGGCGAGCGGCTGACCCCGGTCGAGGTCGGCGGCACCTTCCACTGGGTGTTCGCGGTGGCCGACGGCGGGCTCTCCACCCCGGCGGTGTACCGCGAGTTCGACCGCCTCACGGCGGGCACCCGCGTCCCCGAGCCCGTGGCATCGGACGCCCTCCTCGACGCGCTGCGGTCCGGCGACCCGAAGGCCCTGGCCGCCCACCTGAGCAACGACCTCCAGGCCCCCGCGCTGGCCCTGCGCCCCTCCCTCTCCGCGACCCTGGCGGCGGGCACGGAGGCGGGCGCGCTGGCGGCCCTGGTCTCCGGCTCGGGCCCGACGACCGCGTTCCTCACGGAGGACGCGGCGACGGCCGACCGGGTGGCCGCCGCCCTCACCGCCTCGGGAACCTGCCGCACGGCGCGTACGGCGGTCTCCCCGGCCCCGGGGGCGACGGTCCTGTAGGCGCGCGGTCTCTCCGGGAGGGCGCTCAGCCCACCCGTACCGACTGCTTCGCCAGCTCGTACGCCGGGAGCATCTCGTCGTGCTCGTCCGCGTCCAGGCCGCCCAGGTGGACCACGACGGGGCCCTCGGGGGTGGCGAGGGCGAAGGCGTGGGCGGGGCGGTCCTCGTCCATGAGCTCGCTGTGGACGGTGTACGTCACCTCGGTCAGCGGCTGCCCGTTGCCCTTGACCTCCTTGTACGCGGCCCCGGAGGCGTTCTCGTCCGCCCCGACGAAGCCCTTCAGCGCCTCGCGCGGGGTGACGGTCGTGGCCTTCGTCCGCCAGACCCGCAGGAAGCCGATCTGCCCGGCCGGTTTCGCGTCGATCTCGCAGGCCAGGGTGACCGGGCCCTGCTCGGCCAGCTCGGCGAAGTCCGAGTCCGGGTCGATCTCGACGGCCTTCGGCTTCCAGTCCGCCGCCAGGTCGAAGGTCACCGGCAGCTCGCAGCCCGAGCCCGCGCCGCCGACCGTGCCGCCCTTGGTCGCGGTCTTCGCGGCGGGCGCCGCGGACTTCCCCGGCTTCGCGTCCTCGCCGGAATCCGCGTCCGACGAGCAGCCGGTCAGCGCGGACGCGGCCAGCAGGACGGGCACCAGCCCGCGAACCGTACGACGTGTCATGACAATCCCCACCCCTTGATCGATGCGCGCAAGGTACACCGGGGCCGGGCGGGCGCTCGTACGGAGGTCCGTGCGGCGGCGACTACGCTGGAAGGCCGGAGTCTTCCTCGTAGCTGGAGCGTTTGTGGCCGTCAACCTCATCAATGTCGAGCAGGTCAGCAAGGTCTACGGCACCCGTGCCCTGCTCGACGGTGTCTCCCTCGGCGTCTCGGAGGGCGACCGGATCGGTGTCGTCGGCCGCAACGGCGACGGCAAGACGACCCTGATCCGGATGCTCGCCCGGCTGGAGGAGGCCGACACCGGCCGCGTCACGCACAGCGGCGGGCTGCGCCTCGGCGTGCTCACCCAGCACGACTCGCTCGACCCCGAGGCCACCATCCGCCACGAGGTCATCGGCGACCTCGCCGACCACGAGTGGGCGGGCAGCGCCAAGATCCGCGATGTGCTCACCGGCCTCTTCGGCGGGCTGGACCTGCCGGGCTTCCAGAACGGCCTGGACACCGTCATCGCCCCGCTCTCCGGCGGCGAGCGGCGCCGGATCGCGCTCGCCAAGCTGCTCATCGCCGAGCAGGACCTGATCGTCCTGGACGAGCCGACCAACCACCTCGACGTCGAGGGCATCTCCTGGCTCGCCGGCCATCTGCGCGCCCGCCGCTCCGCCCTGGTCTGCGTCACCCACGACCGCTGGTTCCTGGACCAGGTCTGCACCCGCATGTGGGACGTGCAGCGCGGCACGGTCCACGAGTACGAGGGCGGCTACAGCGACTACGTGTTCGCCCGCGCCGAACGGGAGCGGATCGCCGCGACCGAGGAGGTCAAGCGGCAGAACCTGATGCGCAAGGAGCTGGCCTGGCTGCGGCGCGGCGCCCCCGCCCGCACCGCCAAGCCCCGCTACCGCATCGAGGCCGCCAACGAGCTCATCGCGGACGTGCCGCCGCCGCGCGACACCAGCGAGCTGATGAAGTTCGCCAACGCCCGGCTCGGCAAGACCGTGTTCGACCTGGAGGACGTCACCGTCCAGGCCGGCCCCAAGACCCTGCTCCAGCACCTCACCTGGCAGCTCGGCCCCGGCGACCGCATCGGCCTGGTCGGGGTCAACGGCGCCGGCAAGACCTCGCTGCTCCGGGCGCTCGCCGAGGCCGCCCGCAGCGAGGGCGAGGTCCAGCCCGCCGCCGGGAAGATCGTCGTCGGCAAGACCGTCCGGCTCGCCTACCTCTCCCAGGAGGTCCACGAGCTGGACCCGAACCTGCGGGTCCTTGAGGCCGTCCAGCAGGTGCGGGACCGGGTGGACCTCGGCAAGGGCCGCGAGATGACCGCCGGACAGCTCTGCGAGCAGTTCGGCTTCGCCAAGGAGAAGCAGTGGACGCCCGTCGGCGACCTCTCCGGCGGTGAGCGCCGCCGGCTCCAGATCCTGCGCCTGCTGATGGACGAGCCCAACGTCCTCTTCCTGGACGAGCCGACCAACGACCTCGACATCGAGACCCTGACCCAGCTGGAGGACCTGCTCGACGGCTGGCCCGGCTCCATGATCGTGATCTCCCACGACCGGTTCTTCATCGAGCGCACCACGGACCGGGTCATGGCCCTCCTCGGTGACCGGGCGCTGCGGATGCTGCCGCGCGGCATCGACGAGTACCTGGAGCGCAGGCAGCGCCAGGCCGGGACTGCGGCGCCCGCGACCGCCCCGGCCGCCGCGCAGTCCGCCGCCCCGGCGGCGCCCGCGGTCTCCGCGCAGGCGGCGCGCGCGGCCAAGAAGGAGCTCCAGAAGGTCGAACGGCAGCTGGAGAAGATGTCGTCGCGCGAGACGACCCTGCACGCGCAGATCGCCGAGAACGCCACGGACTTCGAGAAGGTGGCGAAGCTCGACGCGGAGCTGCGGGAACTGGTCGCGGAGCGGGATGTGTTGGAGATGCGCTGGCTGGAACTGGCCGAGGACGCCTGAGCGCAGCAGTACGCGGCCCCCGGCCCGGCGGCCCGCGGGGCCCGGGCGGACGGTTCCGGGTCCGGACCGGGAAGCCGGTGGCCGGGTCGACCTGCCGCGCAACGGCGAGGACCAGTTCGGCCCCTGGTCCGCCGGGGACGTCGTCGTCAGGGCCCTGTTCCATACGGCGACGACGAGGTGGACGCGCGCTCCGTGGTGGTCTACGGCGGCTGACGGTCCGAAGCATCACAGCGGCATCACGGCCCGGTCCTCCCTTGGGAACAGGGGCGGACCGAACCGGAAGGCGTCCCCGGGCGGGTGGTAGAAAGAAGTCCCGCTCGACTGACGTGACACTGCGGGATCCATGCCCGATTCGCTCCATTCCGTCGTGGTCCACGGGGTCTTGCCCCCGGCAGCGGCGGGATCGCGGGGGAGTCCGGAACGGGCACCGGACCGCACGAAGGGGGACGTGCTGATGACCCAGCCGCCCGGACAGCAACCGCCGCAGGGAGGCTTCGGCGCTCCGCAGGAGCCGCCGCACGGGGTACCGCAGCCGCCCCAGGGCCCGCCGCAGACTCCGCCGCCGCCCCCCGCGCCGCCCCAGGCCCCCGCCGCGCCGCCGACCCCGCCGCCCACGCAGCCGGGCTACGGCTACCCGCAGCAGCCCGGCCCCTACGGCCAGCCGCAGCAGCCCGGCCCCTACGGCCAGCCGCAGCAGCCCGGCCCCTACGGCCAGCCGCAGCCGGGCCCGTACAACCAGCAGCCCGGCCCGTACGGTCAGCAGCCGGGTCCGTACGGCCAGCAGCCGCAGGCCGGTTACGGCTTCCCGCCGCAGCAGAACCCGGGCGCGCCCGTGCCGCCCGGCCCGAACGGCCCCGGCGGCGGCAACCCGTTCAAGCGCAAGCCGGCCGTGATCATCGCGGCCGCGGTCGCCGCGCTCCTCGTGATCGGCGGCGGCGTGTACTTCGCGACGAGCGGCGGCGACGGCGACGACAAGCCGGTCGCCAAGAAGAGCGAGAAGGTCGAGAAGCCGACCGGGTCGCCCACCGTCGACCAGGGCGACGGCAACGGCACCGGCCGGGAGGAGGACGACGACCTCAACAGCGGCCGCAAGGACGGCGAGGCCAAGGTCCTCTGGCTGCAGAAGAACGACGTCGACCTCCCGCGCAACGGCGCGACCGTCTACGGTCCCTGGATCGTCGGCGACACCATCGTCAAGGGCATGTACCGCACGGTCTCCGGCTACTCGGTCGCCGACGGCGAGCAGAAGTGGACGCTCAAGCTGCCCGCCGACATCTGCTCCGCGCCCGAGCAGACCACCACCGACGGCAAGATCGTCATCGCGATCAAGAACGGCACCACCGACAAGGCCGACTGCTCCGCCCTCCAGCAGATCGACCTCAACACGGGCAAGGCCGGATGGAAGAAGGAGGTCAAGAAGAGCGGCCTCTTCGACCTGATGTCCGACCTCTCCATGGCCATCAGCGGCGACACCGTCACGGCCGGCCGCACCGGCTCGGCCAACGCCTACCGGGTCAGCGACGGCAAGGAGGTCTTCGGCAAGCGGGGTGGCAACTGCGAGCCGTTCGCCTTCGCCGGCGGCGTCAAGCTCATCGCCGCGGTCAACTGCCGCACGGACGACAGCGCGACCCGGCAGCAGGAGGTCGAGGAGCTCGACCCCGGCACCGGCAAGGCGAAGTGGACCTACAAGCTGCCCAGCGGCTGGGAGGTCGACAAGGTCTACTCGGTGTCCCCGCTCATCGTCTCCCTCACCGAGGGCGACAGCGACGACAAGAAGTGGAGCGTCATCGCGCTCCGCGAGAACGGCTCGCTGCGCTCCAAGCTGAGCAGTGACAAGGGCGACAAGTTCGCCCCGGTGTGCGGCGGCGGCTTCTCCATCTTCGGCCAGCAGCTCCAGGACTGCACCGGTGTCGCGGCCGACGCCAACACCTTCTACATGTCCACCACGGACGACACCGGCGGCTCCGCCCGCACCAACAAGGTCGTCGCGTTCAACCTGAACACCGGCAAGACGAAGTGGAAGGCGGACTCGCCCGCCGAGGAGACCATGCAGCCGCTCGGCATGGAGGGCGGCAACATCCTGCTCTACGTCGAGGGCGGCTACAGCAAGGGCGGCGGCATCGCCACCCTCTCCCCGGCCGGCGGCAGCCCGAAGATGGTGCTTCAGCACCCGGACTCCACCTCGGAGATCGAGCGCTCCTTCTACAACCCGAAGATCCAGTACGCGGACGGGCGTTCGTTCATCACGAGCGGGCGGGTCAGCGCGAGCAACGACAAGGAAGAGCTGGAGACGAAGACCATGATGGCCTTCGGCAACTGACGGCTCACCCCCACCCGGACGAACCCGACCGACCCCCTTCCCCGAGGTACGCAACGCCATGACCCAGCCGCCCCAGCAGCCGCCCAACGACCCGCCCCAGGGCGGCTTCGGCGCGCCGCAGGACTCGCCGCCCGGCGGTTTCGGCGCGCCGCAGGACCCGCCGCCCGGCGGTTTCGGCGCGCCGACCCCGCCGCCGCCCCCCGGCCCGCCCCAGCAGCAGCCGGGCTACGGCTTCCCGCAGGGCCAGCAGCCCCAGCCGCCCACGCAGCCGGGCTACGGCTTCCCGCAGGGCCAGCAGCCCCAGCCGCCCACCCAGCCCGGCTACGGCTTCCCGCAGGGCCAGCAGCCCCAGCCGCCCACCCAGCCCGGCTACGGCTTCCCGCAGCAGGGCCAGCAGCAGCCGTACGGCTACCCGACCGCCCCGATGCAGCCCGCCTACCCGTCGCCGCCGCAGGGCGGGGGCGGGGGCCGGAAGAAGTTCTCCACCCAGGCCCAGATCATCGTCGCGGCCGTGGTCGCGGTCGCCCTGATCGTGGGCGGCGGGATCTGGTACGCCTCCAGCGGCGGGGACGACAAGAAGGACGAGGCGGGCACCTCCGCCGGCACCTCCGGCGGGAACAAGGGCGGCAAGGGCGACGACGGCGGGAAGGGGGGCTCCACCGGCGGCAAGGAGAAGGCCCCGGCGAACGTCGACTCGGCCGTCGGCTTCCAGCTCCCGCAGCCCAAGGTCGCCGACACCACCAGCGTCGACGGCTCCTGGATCACCGACAAGGCGTACGTGAAGACGGGCGTCACGGAGATCGTCGGCTACGACCTGGACAAGGGCACCAAGCTCTGGTCGATCCCGCTGGACGGCCAGGTCTGCGCCGCCTCCCGGCACATGAGCAAGGACTACAAAACCGCCGTCCTCTTCGAGGAGGCCAAGCCCACGAAGGACAAGCCCTACCAGCAATGCAACAAGGTCGGCGGCCTCGACCTGGCCACCGGCAAGCTGCTGTGGAGCAAGTCGGTCACCGCCACCACCAGCGGTGACCGGCCGGTCCGCTTCGAGGAGGTCACCGTCAGCGGCACCACGGTCGCCGCCGGCGGTTCCGGCGGTGGCGCCGCCTTCAAGCTGGACACCGGCGCCGAGCTCTGGAAGCCGAAGGCCAGCACCGACAACTGCTACGACGCGGGGTACGGCGGCGGCGAGGCCCTGGCCGCCGTCCGCAAGTGCGGTGCGTACGACGACCCGCAGCTCACCATCCAGGCGCTGAACCCGACGACGGGCGCCCCGATCTCCTCGTACAAGATGCCGCCCGGCGTCGACTACGCGAGCATCGTCTCCACCAAGCCGCTCGTCGTCGCGGCCGACGTCGGCGACACCGCGGGCGACGGCAGCGGCATCTCGGACTTCTTCTCGATCGACGAGGCCACCGGCAAGCTGAAGATCCGCATCTCCGCCGACGCCGAGAAGTACGCGGCCCGGTGCGGCTCCACCGACGTCGAGCAGTGCCAGCACCTCGCCGTCGGCAACAACCGCATCTACCTGCCGACCGAGGAGCACGAGGGCACCGGCGAGAGCTTCAGCCGGACCAACGAGATCGTCTCCTTCGACCTCACCACCGGCAAGCAGACCGGCGACCGGGCCGACGCGGGCGAGAAGTTCACGATGTTCCCGCTGCGGATGGACGGCAAGAACATCATCGCGTACCGGGTACCCCCGTACGACAAGGGCGGTGAGATCGTCTCCATCGACGGCAGCACCTTCGAGCAGACGGTCCTGATGCGCAACCCGTCCGACAAGGCCGTCCGGGACGCGGAGACCAGCTTCACCCCGGACTACGCGGAATTCCGCTACGAGCAGGGGCACTTCTTCATCTCCGAGACGATGATCAGCGCACCGCGCAAGAGCTCGCTGGACGAGAAGGAGTACCTGGTGGTGGCCTTCAGCACCAGCTGAGTACGCATCACATGTGGGGGTGGAACCGGCCGGTTCCACCCCCACACGTGTATCCGGCCGTGTAACTTGCAGGCCCTGGAGGGCCGGGGGGCCCGTGCCGTGCGACGGGGGGATGGGGCGATGGGTGTCCGGCTGATGGTGGTGGACGACCACCGACTGCTCGCCGAGGCGCTGGCCTCGGCGCTGAAACTGCGCGGCCACCGGGTGCTGGCCGCCGCCGCGCCCACCACCGGGGCGGCGGACCTCGTCGTCGGACGGGCCCCGGAGGTCTGCCTCTTCGGCACCGCCTCGCCCGCCGTGCCCGGCACCTTCGACCCGGTCGTGCGCATCCGGCGCGAGCGCCCGCAGACCGCGGTGGTCGTGCTCGGCCCGGTCCCCAGCCCGCGCGGGATCGCCGCCGCCTTCGCGGCCGGGGCCGCCGGGTACGTCCGGCACGACGAGCGGATCGAGGGCGTGGAGCGCGCCATGGTCAAGGCCAGGGCCGGGGAGGCGGCCATCGCGCCCCAGCTCCTCCAGGGCGCCTTCGCCGAACTGCTCGACCCGGTGGCCCAGCCGGACGACGAGGGCCGCAGGCTGCTGCGGCTGCTCACCCCGCGCGAGGTCGAGGTGCTGGTCCGGGTCGCGGAGGGCGAGGACACCCGGCTGATCGCGGCCGGGATGCGGATCGCGCCGAGCACCGCCCGTACGCACGTGCAGCGCGTCCTGATGAAGCTCGGCGTCGGCTCCCGCCTGGAGGCCGCCGCGCTGGCCGCCCGGACCGGGCTGCTGGACCGGGCGGCGGTGACACGCCGGGGGCCGGACCCCGTCGGCTGACGGTGTCCGGCCCCCGCCGCGCAACGACAGGCCCTAGTCCTCCGGGGCGGGGCGGCGCAGGCGGGTCAGGACCAGGTGCGTGACCATGCCGAACAGCAGGCCCCAGAAGGCCGATCCGATCCCGTGCAGGGTGATCCCCGAAGCGGTGGCGAGGAAGGTGATGAGCGCGGCCTCGCGGTCCTTCTCCTCGGTCATGGCCCCGGTCAGCCCGCCCGCCAGCGCGCCGAACAGCGCGACGCCCGCCGTGGCCGCGACGAGCTCCTTGGGCAGCCCCGCGAACAGCACCACCAGCGTGGAGCCGAACAGCCCGATCAGCAGGTAGAACGCTCCGCAGGACACACCGGCGACGTACCGGCGCCGGGTGTCCTGGTGGGCCTCCGGGCCGGTGCAGATCGCGGCCGTGATGGCGGCCAGGTTGATCGCGTGCGAGCCGAACGGCGCCAGGACGGTCGAGACCAGGCCGGTGGAGCCGATGAGCAGCCGGTCGTCCGGGCGGTATCCGGCGGCCGTGAGCACCCCGATCCCGGGGGCGTTCTGCGAGCCGAGCGTCGCCAGGGTCAGCGGAACGGCGATGCCGATCAGGGAGGCCACGGAGAAGTGGGGCGTGGTCAGGACCGGAGTGGCCAGGCCGACGCCGTCGAGGTGCACATGCAGGCGCGAGGTGGCCGCCGCGGCCACCACACCGGCGGCCAGAGCGGCCAGCACGGCGTACCGGGGGAACATCCGCTTGCCGAGCAGATAGGCCACGAGCACCGCCCCGCCGATGTACGGCGCGGAGGTGAGCGAGGTGAACACCCCGGTCCCGAAGGAGAACAGGATGCCGGCGAGCATCGCGGAGACCACCGCCGAGGGCACATGGCGCATCAGCCGCCCGAAGACCCCGGTCAGCCCGACCAGGGTGATCACCACACCGGTGACCAGGAACGCGCCGACGGCCTCCCCGTACGAGTACGCGCCGAGGCTGGTGACCAGCAGGGCGGCGCCGGGCGTCGACCAGGCGGTGATGACCGGCATCCGGGTCCGCAGACTGAGCCCGATGCAGGTCAGGCCGGAGCCGATGGAGATGGCCCAGACCCAGGAGCTGGTCTGATCGGTGGTCAGGTGACCGGCCGACGCGGCCGCCAGCACGATGACCAGGGGCCCGGAGTAGGAGACCACGACGGCGATGAAACCGGCGAGCACGGCCGAGAGGGACGCGTCCCGCCAGAGGCTGGGCCGGTGTCCGGCGGAGTCCTCCGCCGGAGGCGCCCCGCCGGCGTCCGTGGGGGCACCGGCCGCCGGGGGGTGGGGGGTGTGGGTCTCAGAGCTCAACGGTCTTCCTTCGCGGCCCGCTCCAGGGCCTGTTCGAGGTCGGCGACGAGGTCCGCGGGATTCTCCAGGCCGACCGAGACGCGCAGCATGTCCTTGGGGGACGTGCTGCCCGGGCCCTCGAAGGTATAGCGGTGTTCGATCAGGCTCTCCACTCCGCCGAGGGAAGTGGCCCGAATGAACAACTCGCAGTTCTGGGCGGTGCGCAGGGAGCGCTGCCACTCCCCGGCCACGTGCAGGGAGAGCATGCCGCTGAAGCCGGCACTCATCTGACGTGCGGCGATGGCGTGGCCCGGGTCGTCGGGCAGCCCCGGATAGGCGACCTTGCGGATCAGCGGATGGCCGGCGAAGTGCTCGGCGAGCGTCATGGCGGTGGCCGAGATCTGCCGCATGCGCGGGAAGAGCGTGCGTATGCCGCGCATCAGCAGGTAGGTCTCCAGCGGCCCGAGCAGGGGTCCGGTCAGCCTGCGGTGCAGTTCCAGCCGTTCCCACAGGGCGGCCGCCCGCTCGCCCGGGTCCGGGGCCAGCACCAGCAGACCGGCCACCACGTCGGTGTGGCCGTTGAGGTACTTGGTCCCGGAGTGCATGACGAGGTCGGCACCGTGCTCGAACGGGCGGGAGTGGACGGGCGTGGGCACCGTGTTGTCCACACCGAACAGGGCTCCGGCCTCGCGCGCCACCGCGCCCACCGCCGCGAGGTCCGTCACCGTCCAGGTGGGGTTCGCGGGGGACTCCGCCCACACCAGGCGGGTCGGGGCGGCGGCCACCGCGGCGGCGACCGCGTCCAGGTCGTCCATGGGCACCTGGACGACTTCGAGGCCCTGCTCCGTACCGAACTCCAGGAGCCACTTGGTGAGCCCGAAGTACATCGTCCGGGGCACCACGACCCGGGAGCCGGCGGGCAGCACCTGGAAGACGGCGGTCGCGGCGGCCATCCCGGACGAGAACAGCAGGCCGCGCGAGCCGCCCTCCAGCCCGGCCACCACGTCCTCGACCTGTTCGTACCCGGGAGCCCCCTGGTCGCGCAGGTAGGCCAGGCCCGCCGGCGTGCGGTACTCGCTGTCCCTGGCGTAGGTGGCGCCCATGCTGATGGCGGGCGGCACGGAACCGGTGGTGGGGGAGCGCCAGCCGTCGCCCTGCGCGGCCCGGGTCTCCACGTGGTACGTGTGCGTCCAGGGGGTGTACTTCTCGCGGTTGTTCATCGGTTCCTCTCGTCGGACGGGGCCGCCCCGGATGCGGCGGGGGCGCGGTGGAGGGTGGGGGCGCCCCGCAGGTGCGGCAGGGCCGTGGTGAGGGCCAGCTCCGCGTCCAGCAGCGCACGCGAGGAGGTGCCGGGGGAGGGGACGTAGTGGTTGTAGTAACTGGAGCCCTCCGTGTGGGGGCCCAGGAAGAACAGCCGGGACTGGACCGCGCCCGTCCGGGCGATGCCCTGGCCGCGCCGGTTGACGTCCAGACCGGGCAGCGGGGTCCCGCCCGCGGTACGGGTCCGGGCGCGGCCGGACCGGACCAGGCGGCTCAGCAGTGAGCCCGCGACCCGCTCCGCCACGGGCTCGGTCACATGGGCGTGCACCACGTGGTCGACGTCCACGACGGTGTGCTCGTCGAGCAGGGTCGACTCCAGCTGCCAGGGGCCGCCCCCGCCGAGCGGCGGCACGACCTTGGGGCCGGGCCCCGGCCCCAGCCGCAGCACCCCCGCGTCGAGCAGCGAGAGGAGTTCCGCCGAGCGGTCGAGCTGGGGGCCGATCACCAGACGGTTGACCAGCGGGGCGAAGGTGCCGAAGAAGTACGCCGACGACTCGTCGTCCAGGCCCGGGGCGTCCACGACGGCGCGGAGCGCGTCGCGGTGGTCGCGCAGGACCTCCAGGGCCTCCTTCAGCGGGCTGACGCCGAGCCCCGCGCGCGCCTCGCCGAGGTCGTGCTCCACCTCGGCGGTGAAGTACGCGGTGTACGCGCGCTGGTCCGGCCAGGTGGGGGCGGGTGCGCCACCGGGGTCGTCGGACGTGGCCGGTGCCCCGTTCAGCAGCCCGGCGACCGGGGCCGGGCCGAATCGCTCCCGTAAACCGGCGAGGACTTCTTCGTACCCCGACACGCTTGCCTCGTCGGCGAGTCGGGCGGCGGCCCGGGCCGTGTCCGGGGTCCGGTCGCCCAGACTGTGGGCGAGCAGGGTGCGGTACCAGGCGAGTTCCATCTCGGCGACGACGAGGGGCCGGACGTCCCGGGCGAAGGACAGCCGGCCGTCCGGCCGCCGTGCGCGCAGCGCGGACAGGCGCTCCCCGGTCAGCGCGAGCGGGGCGGGGCGGACCCGTCCGGGGTGGAGGTACGGCCTGCTCCGGGCGGGCAGCCCGGAGCGGTTGGCCAGCACGATCAGCGGTTCGCGCCCGCCGCGTTCGTAGCGCAGCCGTTCCCCGTCGCGGACGTGCCGGCCGCCGCGCCCCACGGTGAGGGTCGCGATCATGTCCATCGCCGTCAGGCCCGTGCCCAGCACGGCGACCCGGTCCCCGGGGGCGACGGCGTCGAGCGCCCCGGGCAGGGGGTACGGGCGGCCGACCGGCCGGGGGGCGTCGGCGGGCGGCGGGGGCAGGTGGAGGGAGTGGTGCCCGACGGTGACGAAGACGGCGTCCGCGGTGATGCGGCCGCAGTCGGCGAGGACCACCGTCTCGCGGTGCTCCGGCCCGGGCGCGGCGGCGGAACCGTCCGCCGCCTCCTGCCCGGTCCCGGTGACCACGTCGACCGCTGTCGTCGTGTGCCGTACGAGGGTCAGGTGGCCGGGGACGGCGTCCATGATGCGGCGCGCGGCCCACGCCAGGTACTCGCTCAGCAGCCTGCGCGGCAGGAAGTCGTTGGGCCTGATCTCCCGGCCGCGCCCCGGCCGCACGGTGAAGCCGTCCTCGGCCAGGCGCAGGTCGCGCCGGAGGCACCAGTCGTGCAGCGAGGGCCCGGTCAGGGGGACGGGACCGTCCACCATGTCCGCGTCCGCGAACGCCGTCACCTGCGCGCAGACGGTGTTGAGCAGCAGGTGGTCGGGCTCGTCGGGGCGGTGGAATCCGGGGCCCTCGGTGCCCGGGTCCACCAGGTGCACGACGAGGGGCGACGGGGTCGCGAGGGCGTGGGCGGTCAGCCGTTCCAGGACGCCGAGTCCGCGTGGGCCGAGCCCTATGATCACGGCCGACGCCGGTGCGGTGGAGGGTTCCCGCGTGGTCGTCACCATCGGCTGGTCTCCCCGAAGAAGTCCGGCACCGCCAGCGCCGTGCCGTCGGCCCGTGCCCGGCTGAGGACGTGGGTGCCGACCGCGAGGTCGAGGACCCCGAGCCCGAACGGCGAGAAGATCACCGGCCGGCCGGGATCCGGCGCGGCCTCGCCGTTCAGCACGGCCGCGAGGGTCCCGGTGACGAAGGAGCGGGAGCCGGAGAGCTGTTCGGCCAGATGCGGCGAGGTGTTGGCCTTCAGGCAGTGGTCGACGTCGTCCAGGATGTTCTCCGCGCCCAGGACCACCTCGGGCGTCAGGTCCCGCAGGGAGATGTTGAGGACCACCTGGCCCGCTTCGAACGGCCGGGTGACGTACGGTTCGAGCGCCGTCGTGGCGAACACGACGGTGTCCGCCGCCAAGGCGGTGTCGAGGTCCGCGGTGAAGGTCGCGGTGCGGCCCTGGGTGACGCGGATGTGATCGGCGAGCGCCCGGCCGGACGGCTCGTGGATGTCGTGCACCAGATACGCGTCCGGGTCGCATCCCGAGGCGTGCAGGTAGTCGCAGATGTTGCGGGCGATGACTCCGCCGCCGACGACGGCGACCGTGGTGCCCCGGTGGCCGTCGGGCCGCAGCGTGCGGGCGGCGACGGCGGCCGAAGCGGCGGTGCGCGCCGCGCTGATCCCCGCGGCCTCCATGCAGGCGACCGGGTAGCCGGTCTCGTAGTCGTTGAGCACGAGGACCGCGGCCGCCCGGGGCAGACCGGAGGCGGTGTTCCTGGGGAAGCTGGCGATCCACTTGATACCGGCGAGCTGTACGTCGTCGCCGAGGAAGGCGGGCAGCGCGATGATCCGCGAGTCGGGCTTTTCGGGGAAGCGCAGGAAATAGCTGTCGGGGTTGACCGAGTCACCCCGTTCGTGTGCCAGATAGGCGCGTTCCACGATGTCGATCACCGAGGTCCGGGAATTCCGCAGGATCTCCTGTACGGCCTTACCGGTGACAATGTCGAAGTCGAACATTTCTCCCCCTTGTCAGGCCTGAGCCCGAGAAATTGTTTCGTCGTTCGTTTCGGGCCAGCGCTCCGCCACCCACTGGTCGTCGTAAAGGGTGTCGAGATAGCGGTCGCCGAAATCGGGTGAGAGGGCCACCACCGTGCTCCCCTCCGGAATGTCTTTCGCCGCTTTCTGTACGGCGGCGAGCACCGTCCCGGTCGATCCGCCGAAGAGCAGGCCGCGGTCCCTGGCGAGGGAGCGGCAGACGGCGACGGCCTCCGGCTCGGGAACGAGGACGAGGTCGTCCACCAGCGCCGGGTCGAGGATCTCGGGCCTCCGGCTGGTGCCCAGACCCGGGATGTGGCGCGGGGCGGCCGGGGTGCCGAAGGTGACCGACCCCACGGTGTCGACGGCGACGATGCGGGTCCGCGGGCTGTGCGCGCGCAGATAGGCCGCGCACCCCATCAGCGTCCCCGTGGTGCCCGCGCCGACGAAGACGTAGTCCGGGTGGCCGATGTGCTCGACGATGGCCCGCCCGGTGCGGTCCCGGTGTGCAGCGGGGCCCGCGGGGTTGGCGTACTGGTTCAGCCAGTGCGTGTGCGGCTCGCGGCGCAGCCGCCGCCTGATGTAGTTGATCCGCGACTGCAGGAAGCCGCCGTTGGCGTCGGGGGCGTCGATGACGACGACCTCCGCGCCGAGCGCCCGCATCAGCTGGACCGACTGGCGGTTGGCATTCGGGTCCGTGACGCAGGTGAGCGCGTACCCCTTGGCCGCGCACACCATGGCCAGGGCGACGCCGAGGTTTCCGGACGTCGATTCGATCAGCCGGGTCCGCGGAAAGGTGCGCCGCGATTTCTCGGCCTGCTCCTCCGCGTCACGGACCAGGGCGACCGCGGTCTTGAGTTTGACCGAGCCCGCTGGATTGAGACCTTCCAGCTTGAGGTAGAGGATGCTGCCGGGAACTAATCGGTCGAGCCGGACGAAGACGTCGTCCAGCACCAGGTCATAGACTTCTTCTGCTATCACTGTGTACTCCCCCTGGCCGAGGGACCCCCGTCGCTGCTCGGCCGTCCTGGATCCTGGCACGAAATGACGGCTCGATCAATCCATATTCCAGTATGTGGAAAAGGTTGATTGGTAAATGACATTCGCCCCTGAAAGGGAATTCACAATTCCGGGGCAGCCGGGGCCAGGGAACGCGGCAGGGGCCGGACCCCGTCGGCTGACGGTGTCCGGCCCCTGCCGCGTACGGGCGTACTAGGCCGCCGGGGTGTCCTCCGGCGCGTGCTCCGGTGCCTGGGCCGGGCGCAGCTTCATCCAGACCAGGAAGAACAGGCCGAGCGCCAGCATGGCGAGGCCGGTCCAGAGGTTGATGTGGACGCCCTGGGCCTTCTTCAGGTCCGCGTCGGACGGGCTGATCCCGGCGATCGTCACGATGATCCCGTAGACCACGAAGAGGCCGCCGATGATCCGCCGGATGTCGAAGAGGCGGGCCGCCGTGGCGGACTTCTGCTCCAGGTCGGAGACTTCCTTGTGCAGGTCGGACATGGTGAGGTACTCCGATCAGAACGAGTAGGGGACGTAGCACAGGGCGGCGAGCACGATGGCTCCCCAGCCCAGGAGTGCGGGCCTGCGGTACCAGGCGCTGTCGCCTTCCTCGGGCACCTCGGGGGCGCCCGGGGACTCGGTTCCGTAGACGAGACCGGCGAGTTCGGCCTCGGGCTTGGGAGCGGTGAAGAGCGTGACCGCGATCATGACCACCGCACCGGCGACGAAACCGACGATCGCGGAGACGAAGTTGGCGCCCTGGTCGCTCGGGATGTCGATGACACCCTGCTTGTAGATGACGAAGTAGTTGACCATCGCGGCCGTGGTGCCCGCGAGCAGGCCCCAGACACCGGACTTCATCGAGGCGCGCTTCCAGAACATGCCGATGATGAACACGACGAAGAGCGGGACGTTGAAGAACGAGAAGAGCGTCTGGAGGTAGCTCATGATGTTCGAGAAGCTGGCGGCGATGAACGCGGTGCCGATGGAGGCCAGCACGCCGAGCGCCGTGATCAGCCGGCCGAAGCGCAGGTAGTACGCGTCCGGCTGGTCCTTCTTCACGTACCGCGCCCAGATGTCCGTGGTGAACACGGTGTTGAACGAGGAGACGTTGGCGGCCATGCCCGCCATGAACGCGGCCAGCAGACCGGTCACGGCGATGCCGAGCACACCGTTGGGCAGCAGCTCGCGCATCAGCAGCGGGATCGCGTCGTTGTACGTGGTGCCGGAGCCGGCGGTGCCGATGTTCGGCACGACCACGGCGGCGACCAGGCCCGGGATCATCACGACGAAGACGATGAAGATCTTCGGGAAGGCGGCGATCAGCGGGGTGCGCTGGGCGGCCGAGAGGTTCTTCGCGGACAGGGCGCGCTGCACCTCGGCGAAGTTCGTCGTCCAGTAGCCGAAGGAGAGCACGAAGCCGAGGCCGAGGACGATCGTCAGCCAGTTGGCGCCGAGCGGGTTGGCGTCACCGATGCCCGTGCCGCCCCAGGCCGACATGAAGTTGGAGCCGTGCTTCGACGTCAGTGAGTCGCTCAGCCCGTCCCAGCCGCCGACGCGCTTGAGACCCAGCAGGGTCAGCGGGATCAGCGCGGCGAGGATGACGAAGAACTGCAGCACCTCGTTGTAGATCGCGGAGGAGAGCCCGCCGATCGTGATGTAGACGAGGACGAAGAGGCCCGCGACGACGATCGCGACCCACTGCGGCCAGCCGAGGAGCGCCTCCACGACGATCGACAGGGCGTACAGGTTGACGCCCGCGATCAGGATCGCCGAGAAGGCGAAGAGTATGGAGCTCAGCAGGTGCGCGGACTTGTCGAAGCGCTGGAGCAGGAACTCCGGCACCGAGCGCACCTTCGAGCGGTAGTAGAACGGCATCATCACGAGGCCGAGGAAGACCATCGCGGGGATGGCGCCGATCCAGTACCAGTGCACCACCGCGACGCCGTACTGCGCGCCCGTCGCCGCCATGCCGAGGATCTCGGTGGCGCCGAGATTCGCCGCCACGAAGGCCAGACCGGTCACCCATGCAGGCAGTGACCGTCCGGAGAGGAAGAAGTCGAGGCTGGTCTTGACACTCGCCCGGGCGGCGAAGCCGATGCCGAGCACCACGACGAAGTAGATCGCCAGGATCGTGTAGTCGAGCCCGTTCGTGGGGAGCCGGAGCTCTGCTGCCAGATTTTGCATGTGGGGGTCTCGCTTCGTTGCGCGAACTGAACTCGAAGGAAACTACGCTCTTGTGTTCGGAAAGTGAACAGTTCCCAAGAGGTTCTTTGTTTGTTTGTGATCGTATTGCCTGAATCACAGCCTTCAAGCGGCCGTGATCCTCCTCGCACCGCCCGTATGCCCCCGCCGTCGACTCATTGACGCAACTGTTGACTTGTGGTTCATTGTGTTTGCTTATGTTGGGTGGGAGGAGTCTGGTGAAGAAGACGGTTACGACGCTCGCCGACGGCCGGGAGCTGATCTACTACGACAGCCGGGACGACCTCGTGCGCGAGGCCGTCGACACGCGCCCC
This sequence comes from Streptomyces sp. NPDC097595, assembly GCF_044761525.1. Taxonomy (NCBI): domain Bacteria; kingdom Bacillati; phylum Actinomycetota; class Actinomycetes; order Kitasatosporales; family Streptomycetaceae; genus Streptomyces; species Streptomyces sp. NPDC097595. The sequence continues at coordinate 113,061 of NZ_JBIWCN010000022.1, forward strand.
CTCGACGCCGTCTCCACCTCGTCCGAGATCCGGCGCGACCCCCTGCTCGGCGACAGCGTGGCCATCGCCTCGCACCGCCAGGGCCGGACCTACCACCCGCCCGCCGACGAGTGCCCGCTGTGCCCCTCGCGCGAGGGCCGGCAGAGCGAGATCCCGGAGCCCGACTACGACGTCGCCGTCTTCGAGAACCGCTTCCCCTCGCTCGCCGGCGACTCCGGCCGCTGCGAGGTCGTCTGCTTCACCTCCGACCACGACGCCTCGTTCGCCGACCTCACCGAGGAGCAGGCGGGGCTCGTCCTGGAGGCGTGGACCGACCGCACCGCGGCCCTGGCCCGGCTGCCCCAGGTCAAGCAGGTGTTCTGCTTCGAGAACCGGGGCGCCGAGATCGGCGTCACGCTCGGCCACCCGCACGGCCAGATCTACGGCTACCCCTTCGTCACCCCGCGCACCGAGCTGATGCTCCGCTCGATGGCCGCCCACCACGCGAAGACCGGACGCAACCTCTTCGACGACGTGGTCGCCCGCGAGGAGGAGGACGGCTCCCGGATCGTGCTCGCCGCCGAGCACTGGATCGCCTTCGTCCCCTACGCGGCCCACTGGCCGTACGAGGTCCACCTCCACCCGCGCCGCCGCGTCGCCGACCTGCGGGAGCTGGACAAGGAGGCGCGCACGGAGTTCCCACAGGTCTATCTGGAACTGTTGAGGCGATTCGACCGGATCTTCGGACCCGGAGAGCCGCCGACCCCGTACATCTCCGCCTGGCACCAGGCGCCGTTCGGGATTCCCGGGCGTGAGGACTTCGGGCTCCACCTGGAACTTTTCACCATCCGACGGACCTCCGGCAAGCTGAAGTTCCTCGCGGGTTCCGAATCCGGCATGAGCGTGTTCATCAATGACGTGCCGCCGGAGACCGCGGCCCAGCGACTGCGAGAGGTAGCGAGCGAGTGAGCGAGAGCCCGAAGAAGTACCTGGTCACCGGCGGCGCCGGTTACGTAGGCAGTGTCGTCGCCCAGCACCTCCTTGAGGCCGGGCACACCGTCACCGTCCTGGACGACCTCTCCACCGGCTTCCGCGAGGGCGTCCCGGCCGGGGCCGGCTTCATCGAGGGCCGGGTCCAGGACGCCGCCAAGTGGCTCGACGCCTCCTACGACGGGGTGCTCCACTTCGCCGCGTACTCCCAGGTCGGCGAGTCCGTCGCCGACCCCGAGAAGTACTGGCTCAACAACGTCGGCGGCTCCACCGCCCTGCTCGCCGCGATGCGCGACGCCGGGGTCCGCACCCTGGTCTTCTCCTCCACCGCGGCCACCTACGGCGAGCCGGTCTCCAGCCCCATCACGGAGGCCGACCCCACCGCCCCGACCAGCCCGTACGGCGCGACCAAGCTCGCCGTCGACCACATGATCACCGGGGAGGCCGCGGCCCACGGCCTGGCCGCCGTCTCGCTGCGCTACTTCAACGTGGCCGGGGCCTACGGCGACTGCGGCGAGCGCCACAGCCCCGAGTCCCACCTCATCCCGCTGGTGCTCCAGGTCGCCCTGGGACAGCGTGAGTCGATCTCCGTCTACGGCGACGACTACCCGACCCCGGACGGCACCTGCGTCCGCGACTACATCCACGTCGCGGACCTGGCCGAGGCGCACCTCCTCGCCCTCGAAGCGGCGACCCCCGGCGAGCACCTGATCTGCAACCTCGGCAACGGCAACGGCTTCTCGGTCCGCGAGGTCATCGAGACGGTCCGCGAGGTCACCGGCCACCCCGTCCCCGAGACCGCGGCCCCGCGCCGCGCCGGCGACCCGGCCGTCCTCGTCGCCTCCGCCGCCACCGCCAAGGACCGGCTCGGCTGGCAGCCGTCCCGCGCCGACCTGGCCGGAATCGTCTCCGACGCCTGGACGTTCGCCCGCCGAGAGGAGCCCACCGCACCATGACCGAGGACCACGCAGAGCTCACCGCGTCCTTCACCGCGCTGTACGGAAGCGAGCCCGAGGGGATCTGGGCAGCCCCCGGCCGGGTCAACCTGATCGGCGAGTACACCGACTTCAACGGCGGCTTCGTCATGCCGCTCGCCCTCCCGCACACCGCCCGCGCCGCGGTCTCCCGCCGCACCGACGGCGAACTGCGGCTGCACTCCACCGATGTGCCCGGCGGCGTCGTCCGGCTCCGCGTGGACGGACTGACCCCGCACGAGGGCCACGGCTGGGCCGCCTACCCGGCCGGCGTCGTCTGGGCGCTGCGCGAGGCGGGCCACGAGGTCACCGGCGCCGACATCCAGCTGACCTCCACCGTCCCCACGGGCGCCGGGCTCTCCTCGTCCGCCGCCCTCGAAGTGGTCACCGCCCTCGCCCTCAACGACCTCTTCGGCCTCGGGCTCGACGCGGCGGAGCTCGCGGTCCTCGCCCAGCGCGCGGAGAACGCCTTCGTCGGCGTCCCCTGCGGGGTCATGGACCAGATGGCGTCCGCCTGCTGCACCGAGGGCCACGCCCTGCACCTGGACACCCGGGACCTCGGCCGCCGCCAGGTCCCCTTCGACCTGGCCGCGCACGGGCTGCAACTCCTGGTGGTCGACACCCGGGTCAAGCACGCGCTCGGCGACGGGGCGTACGCGGAGCGCCGGACCGGCTGCGAGGAGGGCGCCCGCCTGCTCGGCATACCCACCCTGCGCGACCTGCCGTACGAGGAGCTGGGCGCCGCCCTGGACCGGCTCGCGGAGTCCGGCGCGGACGAGTCCGTCGTCCGGTACGTGCGCCATGTGGTCGGCGACAACCAGCGCGTCGAGCAGGTCATCGCCCTGCTCGACGCGGGCGACGTGCGCGCGGCCGGCCCGGTCCTCACGGCGGGGCACGTCTCGCTCCGCGACGACCTGCGGGTCTCCTGCGTGGAGCTGGACCTCGTGGTCGAGGCGGCCAACGCGGCCGGGGCGCTCGGGGCGCGGATGACCGGGGGCGGCTTCGGCGGCTCGGCGATCGTGCTGGTCGAGGAGGCCCGCGCGGACGCGGTCACCAAGTCCGTCCTGGAGGCGTTCACCGCGGCCGGCTACGGCACCCCGGGCGTCTTCCCGGCGGTGCCGTCGGCGGGGGCGCGCCGGCTGGTCTGACGGGGGCGGGCCCCCTTGGGCGTCAGCCGAGCTCCTTGGTGAGGGTGAACTCGGTGACCCCCGGCGGGAAGTCCTCGACCTGGCCGCGCACCTCGTACCCCTGCTTCCGGTAGAAGCCGGGGGCCTGGAAGTCCCAGGTCTCCACCCGGGAGCGGACGCAGCCCCGGTCCGCCCGCGCCACCCGTTCCGCCTCGGCGAGCAGCCGCGCGCCGAGGCCGGAACCCCGGTGCGCGGTGTCGACCCACAGCAGTTCCAGATGGAGCCAGCTCGCCCAGGTCCGGGCCGCGAGACCGCCCGCGAGCCGCCCCTCCGCGTCCAGCGCCCAGACGTGCAGCGGCTGCTCCTGCGCGTCCGGCCTGCCGCGCAGGGCCCTCATGTGCGGGGAGCGCGCGGTGTTGTCGTCCCGCAGCGCCCGGTGCAGCTGGGCACGCCGTTCCTTGTCCACTTCTGTCTCAAGATGGAACATGCGCCCCACCCTAGGGGGTGTCTTTCCGATCAGGGCCGGGTCCGAGGCGCCTGGCACGGCACCTCGCCGCGTTGCCGAACCGCCCGAATCGCTCCGCGATGCGGACGCCCCGGCGCCTTGCGATGCGCCGCACCAGACGCCTCGGCCTGTCCGACCCTGATCGAAAAGACACCCCCAGGGCGCACCCCCGGACAAGTTCCGCCAATTACCTTCTCCCCGGAGCCCCCGCCCGTACGCTGAGCGCGGCGGGGGGCCTGCTTCGGGTGCCTCCGTCACACACAGCATGGGGGTGCCTGTGGCCCGTATCCGGGTTCTCGTGGTGGACGACCACCGGATCTTCGCCGAATCGCTGGCCGCCGCGCTCGCGGCCGAGCCGGACGTCGAGGTGGCCGCGGCCGGCAGCGGCCCGGCGGCGCTGCGCTGTCTGGAGCGCGCGGCGGCCGAGGGCCGGGGATACGACGTGCTGCTGGCCGACGCGGAGCTGGGCGCCCTCCCGGTGCCCGCCCAGCGCGCCGCTCCCGGGCAGGCCGGGCCGGTCGACGGGATCGCCCTGGTCGGCGCGGTCCGCGTGGCGCGTCCCTCGGTGCGTACGGTGGTGCTCGCCGAGAAGGACGACCCGGCCCGGGCCGCGCTCGCCCTCCGGGCCGGGGCCTGCGGCTGGGTCGCCAAGGACAGCTCGCTGCAACGGCTGCTCGCGGTGATCCGGGGTGTGCTGCGCGACGAGACGCATCTGCCCGCCGCGCTGCTGACGGGGGTGCTGCGGGAGCTGCTGGCCGACCGCAAGCACCGCACCGAGAGCGAGAAGCTGGTCGAGTCGCTGACCCCGCGCGAGCGCGAGGTGCTGCGGTGCATGGTGGCGGGCCTGGGCCGCAAGGCGGTCGCGGAGCGGCTGTACCTCTCCCCGCACACCGTGCGGACGCACATGCAGAATGTGCTCGGGAAACTGGGCGTCCACTCGACGCTGGCCGCCGTGGCGCTGGCCAGACGCGCGGGCGTCGGCCCCGTCGATCTGGCCGAGGAGCCGGAGCTACCCGGGGATGTTGTCGAACGGGGCGGTCAACTGGCGTAGCAGACCGGCCAGTTCGCCGCGCTGCTGGCGGGAGAGCTCGCCGAGGATGGCGCGCTCCTGGGCGAGGAGGCCCGCCAGGGACTGGTCCGCCTTGTCGCGGCCCTCGGCAGTGAGCCGGACCAGGACGCCGCGCCGGTCGCTGGGGTCGGGCAGCCGCTCGACCAGGTTCTTCTTGGTGAGCCGGTCGATGCGGTTGGTCATCGTGCCCGAGGTGACCAGGGTCTGGGTGAGCAGCTGGCCGGGGGAGAGCTGGTACGGGGCGCCGGCCCGGCGCAGCGACGTGAGGACGTCGAACTCCCACGGTTCGAGCTGGTGCTCGGCGAAGGCGATGCGGCGGGCCCGGTCGAGGTGCCGGGCCAGGCGGGAGACGCGGCTGAGGACCTCGAGCGGTTCCACGTCGAGGTCGGGGCGCTCGCGGCGCCATGCAGCGACCAGACGGTCGACCTCGTCCTCCATGTGGATCAGTGTAGATGGTCTGTCGACATGAAGTCTCTTGAATTCAAGTGTCTTGACATCAAGATACTTGCGGGGCGATCCTGGACCCCATGACCGCACCCCTCTGGGACCCGCAGCAGTACCTGCGCCACGCGGACCATCGCACCCGCCCCTTCCACGACCTCCTGGCCCGCGTCCCCGACCCGCCCGGCATGCCCGCACCCCGCATCGCCGACCTCGGCTGCGGCGCCGGCAACGTCACCGCCCTGCTCGCCGGGCGCTGGCCGCACGCCCGCATCACCGGCTACGACAACTCCCCGCAGATGCTGGAACGGGCCCGCGCCCACACCACGGACCTGCTGGACTTCGCCGAGGCCGACGCGGCCACCTGGACGCCCTCGGAGCCGTACGGCCTGATCGTCTCCAACGCCCTGCTCCAATGGGTCCCCGGCCACGCCGCCCGCCTGCCGCTCTGGCGGGACGCCCTGCTCCCCGGCGGCACCCTCGCCCTCCAGGTCCCCGGCAACTTCGACCAGCCCTCGCACGTCCTGATGCGCGAACTCGCGGACTCCCCGCGCTGGCGCCCCCGCCTCGGCGGCCTGCTGCGCCACGCGGACGCCGTGCTGAGCCCCGCCGGATACCTGGACGCGCTGACCGGCCCCGGCACCACGGCCGACGTCTGGGAGACCACGTACCTCCACCTGCTCCCGGGCGACGACGCCGTCCTGGACTGGGTCAAGGGCACCGGGCTGCGCCCCGTCCTCACCGCCCTCGCCGACGACGAGGAGGCCCGGGACGCCTTCCTCGCCGACTACCGCGACCGGCTGCGCACGGCCTATCCGAAGGGCCCGCACGGCACGGTCTTCCCCTTCCGCCGCATCTTCGCCGTCGCCCACCGGGGGAACCGATGATCGCCTCGCTCGACCACGTCCAGCTCGCCGCCCCGGAAGGCAGCGAGGAGGCCCTGCGCGCGTACTACACGGACGTCCTCGGCATGACCGAGATCCCGAAGCCGCCGGTGCTCGCGGCCCGGGGCGGCTGCTGGTTCGCCGCCGGTCCGGTCCAGCTGCACCTGGGCATCGAGGCGGACTTCCGCCCGGCCCGCAAGGCCCACCCGGGCCTGCGCGTCACGGACATCGAGGCGTACGCGGCCCTGCTGGCCGAGCGCGGCGCCCAGGTGGTCTGGGACGACAACCTGCCCGGCCACCGCCGCTTCTACAGCCACGACCCGGTGGGCAACCGGCTGGAGTTCCTGGAGCCGGTCACGGGCTGAGAAACGGCAGCGCCCCGCCCCCGCGCGGGCGGGAACGGGGCGCCATGGTCCGGCGGTCGGACGGGCCTAGTACAGGCCGTTGTAGATGTCCCAGCCGTAGCCGATCTTCACGCGCTTGGCGATCGTGCCGGTGCCGGTGGACGAGTAGCGGTACACGTCACCCTTGCCGTCGACGCCCACGAGGTCGGCCTTGCCGTCGCCGTCGAGGTCGCCGGGGGCGGCGAACTGCTTGTAGATGTTGTAGCCGGTGCCGATCTTGGAACGGGCCGAGAGCGGCTTGGCGGCGTCGCCGGTGCCCTTGTACAGGTACAGCGTGCCGTCCGTCGCGCGGGCCACGACGTCCGCGATCCCGTCGCCGCTGAGGTCACCGGCGCCGACGATCTTGTTGTACGTGTTGAAGCCGTAGCCGACCTTGACCTTGGCCGCGAACTTCGTACCGAGCCCGTTGCCCTTGTACAGGTACAGGTCGCCCTTGGTGTCGCGGGCCAGCACGTCGCCCTTGCCGTCACCGCTGAGGTCGCCGGGACCGGTCAGGCTGTTGTAGACCTGCCAGCCGGATCCGATCTCCTCGGCGCCGACCCAGAGGGTGCCGTTGTAGACCTGGAGCAGGTCGCCCCAGCCGTCGTTGTCCAGCGAGGAGGCCAGCGACAGGCTCACCTGGTTCCAGCCGGTGTCCGAGCTGTCCAGCTGACGCGGGAAGAAGTTCTGGTTGTTCCGGCTCTGGTACCAGTACAGGCTGCCGCCCGTGGTACGCGCCTCCAGCTCGTGCTTGCCGAAGTCCGGGTTGCCGCCCGCGCCGGCGAAGAGCGCCGCCGCGTTCCAGCCCGTGCCGCCGTCGACGCGCGCCTTGAAGGTGCCGTCGCCGTTGGCGAGGTACGTGTAGAGCGCGCCGCCCGGCTTGCGGGCCACGATGTCGCCCAGGCCGTCGCCGTCGAGGTCGTCGAAGCTGATCAGCTGGTTGTAGATGTCCCAGCCGTAGCCGACCTTGACGCGCGCCTTGAAGGGCTTGGCCGCGTCGCCGGTGCCGGCGTAGAAGTACACGTCACCCGCCGGCGTACGGGCGATGATGTCGCCCAGCCCGTCGCCGTTGACATCGTTGGCGCCCACGATCTGGTCGTAGACGTTCCAGCCGTAGCCCACCTTGACACCGGCCTTGAAGGGCTCGCTGTCCACGTTGCCGGTGGAGATGTAGACGTAGATGTCGCCGGAGGGCGTCCGCGCGAGCAGGTCGCCGCGGCCGTCGCCGTCCAGGTCGCCGGGGGCGGAGACCTTGTTGTACTTCTGCCAGCCGTTGCCCGACCAGGTGACATAGCCGGTGCCGTCCGTGCCCCAGCTCTGGTAGAGCGAGAGCGTGCCCGACGCCGACAGCGTCAGGACCTCGGCCATGCCGCCGCCGTCGAGGTCGCCCGGCGTGATGATGTCCTTGGGCGTCTCGAACTGGTCGTCGCTGTTGATCACGTACGGGTGCGAGTCCGAAGTGGCCGTCACGGCGTACGTGTTGCCGTCCAGGCCCCGGTACAGCATGTCGCCGGCGCCGTCGCCGTCCAGGTCGCCGCGCGGCTCGGCCGGGACGACGGAGGACGGGGACTGCTTGCCCGCCGCGTTCGACGCGCCGGACTTCTTCTTCGCCGCGCGCTTCGGCAGGCTGAGCGTCGGCCGGCCGCCGGGCGCGGGGGCGTGCTGCGCGGTGGCGCCGCTCGGGGCGGGCGCCGAGTCATCGGCCGAGGCCGGGGCCGCCAGCAGCATGCCGGCGGAGAGAACGAGTGCGGTGCAGGCCGCGAGCCGGCTCGCGCGCTTGGAGCGCACGACGGAACGGCCGGGTTCCACAGAAGTCAAAGCCCCCCCAGGGGTGAAGTGGTGGAACCGGGAGAAACGCCTTCACGGGCACGGTACGTGCAGGGTGAAGCATTCCCGGGATGTGCCCAGACTCTACAGCGCCCCGCCCCCGCGCGGGCGGGAACGGGGCGCCATGGTCCGGCGGTCGGACGGGCCTAGTAGAGGCCGTTGTAGATGTCCCAGCCGTAGCCGATCTTCACGCGCTTCTCGATCTTGCCGGTGCCGGTGGACGAGTAGCGGTACACGTCGCCCTTGCCGTCGACGCCGACCAGGTCGGCCTTGCCGTCGCCGTCCAGGTCGCCCGGGGCCACGAACTGCTTGTACGTGTTGTAGCCGTAGCCGAGCTTGACGCGGGCCTTGAGCGGCTTGGTGGCGCTGCCCGTGCCCTTGTACAGGTACAGGTTGCCCTTGGTGTCGCGGGCCACGACGTCCGCGATGCCGTCGCCGCTGAGGTCACCGGCGCCGACGATCTTGTTGTACGTGTTGAAGCCGTAGCCGACCTTGATCCTGGACGCGAGCTTGGTGCCGAGCCCGTTGCCCTTGAACAGGTACAGGTCGCCGGACTTGGTGCGGCCGAGCAGGTCGCCCTTGCCGTCGGCGTTCAGGTCGCCGGGGCCGACGAGGGCGGTGTAGCCGCTCCAGCCGCCGCCGAGCGACGCGCCACCGTTGTACAGCGTGCCGTCGTACGTCTCCAGCAGCTCGGCGTAACCGTTGTTGTCGAGCGACGACGGGAAGTTGATGCTCGCCCCGGCCCAGCCGCCGCTGTCGCTCGCCTGGATGCGGGCGCTGAGCTTCCCGTTGTTCTTCGCGTAGTACCAGTAGAGCGTGCCGCCCTTGGTGCGGGCCATCAGCTCGTTCTTGCCGAAGTCGGGGTTGCCGCCCTGGCCCGCGAAGAGGGACGCGGCGTTCCAGCCGGTGCCACCCTCCGTCCGCTTGAGGAAGGTGCCGTAGCCGGTGGACTCGTAGAAGTACAGCGTGCCGCCGGGCGTACGGGCCATCAGGTCGCCGAGGCCGTCGCCGGTGTAGTCGTCCGTGGCGATGATCTGGTTGTACGTGTCGTACCCGTAGCCGGCCTTGACGCGGGCCTTGTACGGCGACGCGGCCTTCCCGGTGCCCGCGTAGTAGTACAGGTCACCGGCCGGCGTACGGGTGTAGAGGTCGCCGATCCCGTCGCCGTTGACGTCGCTCGCGCCGACGATCTGGTCGTACGAGCCCCAGCCGTAGCCCACCTTGACGCCGGCCTTGAAGGGCGCCCCGCTGACGTTGCCGGTGGCCGCGTACAGGTAGATGTCGCCGGACGGCGTACGGGCGAGCAGGTCGCCGCGGCCGTCGCCGGTCAGGTCACCGGCGGCCACGACCTTGTTGTACTTCTGCCAGCCGGTCCCGGACCAGTCCGCGTAGCCGGCGGTGCTGGTCCCGAGGACCTGGTGGATCGAGAGCTTGCCGCCCGAGGACAGGGTGAGCAGCTCGGGCGTTCCGTCGCCGTTCAGGTCGCCGGGCGTGATGACGTCCTTGAGTCGCTCCTCGTAGTCACCGGTGTTCACGGTGAACTCGTACGAGTCCGCCCCGTTCGCCGGAATGAGGTAGTAGTGCCCATCGATACCGCGGTACAGCGTGTCGCTGTAGCCGTCGCCGTCCACGTCGAAACGCGGCAGGGCGGGGACGACCGCGGCGGCCTTCGCGCCCTCGGCCTGCGACGCCCGCGTCTTCTTCTTCGCGGTGGGCGCGGGCAGCGTCAGCGTGGGCTGCGCGTCGAGGGCGGGGACGCGGGGCTGGGTGGCGCGGTGCGGCGCGGGCGCCGCGTCATCGGCCGAGGCCGGAGCGGCCAGCAGCATGCCGGCCGAGAGAACGAGTGCGGTGCAGGCGGCGAGCCGCCGCGCACGCTTCGAGCGTGCGGGCATGGCACGGCCGGGTTCCACAGAAGTCAAAGCCCCCCCCAGGGGTACGTGGTGGAACCGGGAGAACGGCCTTCACAAGTGCGTCACACGCAGGGTGAGGCATTCCCGGGATGTTCACAGACTCTACAACTGTGACTGCCGGGACTGAAGTGGTTTACCGATGAAACAACATCGCTTCGGTCGTCAGTTCTTGCGGTGCCCTATCAGCCGCGGCTTCGACTCCAGGTTTTCCAGGCCGTGCCAGGCCAGGTTCACCAGATGGGCCGCGACCTCCGCCTTCTTCGGCTTGCGCGCGTTCACCCACCACTGGCCGGTCAGCGCCACCATGCCCACCAGCGCCTGCGCGTACAGCGGGGCCAGCTTCGGATCGAAGCCCCGGGCCTTGAACTCCAGGCCGAGGATGTCCTCGACCTGGGTCGCGATGTCACTGATCAGGGAGGCGAAGGTGCCCGTCGACTGGGCGACCGGCGAATCCCGGACCAGGATGCGGAAGCCGTCGGTGTACGTCTCGATGTAGTCCAGGAGCGCGAACGCCGCCTGCTCCAGGAGCTCCCGGGGGTGCCCCGCGGTCAGGGCGCTGGTCACCATGTCCAGGAGCTGGCGCATCTCCCGGTCCACCACGACCGCGTACAGCCCCTCCTTGCCGCCGAAGTGTTCGTAGACGACCGGCTTCGACACCCCCGCGCGGGCCGCGATCTCCTCGACCGACGTGCCCTCGAAGCCCTTGTCGGCGAACAGGGTGCGACCGATGTCCAGCAGCTGCTCGCGGCGTTCCTTCCCCGTCATCCGCACCCGGCGGGCCCGCCGGGACGAGGGTGCACGGGTGTTCTCGCTGCCTGCGCTGGAGTCGGTCGCCACATCGTCCATCATGCCGCGTCGGCCGCCGCGCGGTTGCGCCGGGACTCGATACGGGCCTCGTCCGGCCAGCGCACGTCGTACGCCCAGCCGGCCTGCTCGAACCAGCGGATGAGGCGCGCGCTCGAATCGATCTGACCGCGCATCACACCGTGCCGCGCGCTCGTCGGGTCCGCGTGGTGCAGGTTGTGCCAGGACTCGCCGCAGGACAGCACCGCCAGCCACCACACGTTGCCGGACTTGTCACGGGACTTGAAGGGGCGCTTGCCCACCGCGTGGCAGATCGAGTTGATCGACCACGTCACGTGGTGCAGCAGCGCCACCCGTACCAGCGAGCCCCAGAAGAACGCCGTCGCCGCACCCCACCACGACATCGTCACCAGCCCGCCGACCAGCGGGGGGATCGCCAGCGAGATGATCGTGAAGGTCATGAAGTGCCGCGAGATCCGGCGGATCGCCGGGTCCTTGACCAGGTCCGGCGCGTACTTCTGCTGCGGGGTCTGCTCCTCGTCGAACATCCATGCGATGTGGGCCCACCACAGGCCCTTCATCAGCGCCGGCAGCGTCTCGCCGAACCGCCACGGCGAGTGCGGGTCGCCCTCCGCGTCCGAGAACCGGTGGTGCTTGCGGTGATCGGCCACCCAGCGCACCAGCGGACCCTCGACGGCCAGCGAACCGGCCACCGCCAGGGCGATGCGGAGCGGCCGCTTCGCCTTGAACGAACCGTGCGTGAAGTACCGGTGGAAGCCGATCGTGATGCCGTGGCAGCCGATGTAGTACATCGCCACCATCAGACCCAGATCGAGCCAGCTCACACCGCGGCCCCAGGCCAGCGGCACTGCCGCCACCAGGGCCACGAACGGCACGACGATGAACAGCAGCAGCGCGATCTGCTCGATCGACCGCTTGTTGTCCCCGCCGAGCGTGGCGGGAGGAAGAGCCTGATCACCGGCCGCCGGGTCGGCGGCCTCGATCACATCGGGGCTGGTCTTCATGGGGAGTCCCCTGGGGGTGAGAACGGGACGGACAGCCGGGTTACGCACCCGTAACCTACGGCCTCGTAAGTATGGCAGCGCGAAGGCCCGCCCACGAGAGGGCGAAACACCGCGCACAGACGCGCGAATACCGGGTAGACACACACCGCGTACCCCGGCCGGTCCCCCCGACAACACGGACGGCCGTCCGGGGCGCGAACAGCACCGAAAGCACGGACACCTATCCTGGAGAGGTCGGACAGCGCGGTCCGCACCCTGCTTTCCGGGGTGGCGTCGGCATCCGCCGACCGCGGTCCCGGGTCCCGTGCACCACCACTGCAAGGAGCCGCACACTGTGAGCAGTGCCGACCAGACCCCCGCCGCCAGCCCCGAGCTGCGCGCCGACATCCGCCGCCTCGGCGACCTCCTGGGCGAAACCCTGGTACGCCAGGAGGGTCAGGAACTCCTCGACCTCGTCGAGCGCGTCCGCGCCCTGACCCGCACCGACGGCGAGGCCGCGGCCGAGCTCCTCGGCGACACCGGCCTGGAGACCGCCGCCAAGCTCGTCCGCGCCTTCTCCACCTACTTCCACCTGGCCAACGTGACCGAGCAGGTCCACCGCGCCCACGAGATGCGCGACCGCCGGTCCGCCGAGGGCGGCCTGCTCGCCCGCACCGCCGACCGGCTCAAGGACGCCGACCCCGAGCACCTGCGCGCCACCGTCAAGAACCTCAACGTGCGCCCCGTCTTCACCGCGCACCCCACCGAGGCCGCCCGGCGCTCCGTCCTCAACAAGCTCCGCCGCATCGCCGCCCTCCTGGAGACCCCGGTCATCGAGGCCGACCGCCGCCGCCAGGACCTCCGGCTCGCCGAGAACATCGACCTGATCTGGCAGACCGACGAGCTCCGCGTCGTCCGCCCCGAGCCCACCGACGAGGCCCGGAACGCGATCTACTACCTGGACGAGCTGCACGCCAACGCCGTCGGCGACGTCCTGGAGGACCTGGCCGCCGAACTGGAGCGCGTCGGCGTCGAACTCCCCGCCGGCACCCGCCCCCTCACCTTCGGCACCTGGATCGGCGGCGACCGCGACGGCAACCCCAACGTGACCCCCGCGGTCACCTGGGACGTCCTCATCCTCCAGCACGAGCACGGCATCACCGACGCCCTCGAACTGGTCGACCAGCTGCGCGGACTGCTCTCCAACTCCATCCGCTACACCGGCGCCACCGACGAACTCCTCGCCTCCCTCCAGGCCGACCTGGAACTCCTCCCCGAGATCAGCCCCCGCTACAAGCGGCTGAACGCCGAGGAGCCCTACCGGCTCAAGGCCACCTGCATCCGCCAGAAGCTCGTCAACACCCGCGAGCGCCTCGCCTCCGGCCGCCCCCACCGCCCCGGCTGCGACTACCTCGGCACCGCCGAGCTCATCAGCGACCTGGCCCTCATCCAGGACTCGCTGCGCCGCCACAAGGCCGGCATCGTCGCCGACGGCCGCATGGACCGCACCATCCGCACGCTCTCCGCGTTCGGCCTCCAGCTCGCCACCATGGACGTCCGCGAACACGCCGACGCCCACCACCACGCCCTCGGCCAGCTCTTCGACCGGCTCGGCGAGGAATCCTGGCGCTACGCCGACATGCCCCGCGACTACCGGCAGAAGCTCCTCGCCAAGGAACTGCGCTCCCGCCGCCCCCTCGCGCCGACCCCGGCCCCGCTCGACGCCGCCGGCGAGAAGACCCTCGGCGTCTTCCACACCATCAAGGAAGCCTTCCAGCGCTTCGGCCCCGAGGTCATCGAGTCCTACATCATCTCGATGTGCCAGGGCGCCGACGACGTCTTCGCCGCCGCCGTCCTCGCCCGCGAGGCCGGCCTCCTCGACCTCCACGCCGGCTGGGCCGAGATCGGCATCGTCCCGCTCCTGGAGACCACCGACGAGCTCCGCGCCGCCGACGTCATCCTCGACGAGATGCTCGCCGACCCCTCCTACCGGCGCCTCGTCTCCCTGCGCGGCGACGTCCAGGAGGTCATGCTCGGCTACTCCGACTCCTCCAAGTTCGGCGGCATCACCACCTCCCAGTGGGAGATCCACCGCGCCCAGCGCCGCCTGCGCGACGTCGCCCACCGCTACGGCGTACGCCTGCGCCTCTTCCACGGCCGCGGCGGCACCGTCGGCCGCGGCGGCGGCCCCTCGCACGACGCGATCCTCGCCCAGCCCTGGGGCACCCTGGAGGGCGAGATCAAGGTCACCGAGCAGGGCGAGGTCATCTCCGACAAGTACCTCATCCCGGCGCTCGCCCGGGAGAACCTGGAACTGACCGTCGCGGCCACCCTCCAGGCGTCCGCCCTGCACACCGCGCCCCGCCAGTCCGACGAGGCCCTGGCCCGCTGGGACGCGGCCATGGACACCGTCTCGGACGCCGCCCACGCCGCGTACCGCAAGCTGGTCGAGGACCCCGACCTGCCCTCGTACTTCCTGGCCTCCACCCCGGTGGACCAGCTCGGCAACCTGCACCTGGGCTCGCGGCCCTCCCGCCGCCCCGGCTCAGGCGTCTCGCTCGACGGACTGCGCGCCATCCCGTGGGTCTTCGGCTGGACCCAGTCCCGCCAGATCATCCCGGGCTGGTTCGGCGTCGGCTCCGGCCTCAAGGCCCTGCGCGAGGCCGGCCTCGACACGGTCCTGGACGAGATGCACGAGCAGTGGCACTTCTTCCGCAACTTCCTCTCCAACGTCGAGATGACCCTCGCCAAGACCGACCTGCGCATCGCCCGGCACTACGTCGACACCCTCGTCCCCGACGAGCTCAAGCACGTCTTCGACGTCATCGAGGCCGAGCACGCCCTCACCGTGCAGGAAGTCCTGCGCATCACCGGCGGCGAGAAGCTGCTCGACACCAACCCGGTGCTCCAGCAGACCTTCCACATCCGCGACGCCTACCTGGACCCGATCTCCTACCTCCAGGTCTCGCTGCTCGCCCGCCAGCGCCAGGCCGCCGAAGCCGGCGAGGAGGAGGACCCGCTCCTCGCCCGCGCCCTGCTGCTGACCGTCAACGGTGTCGCCGCGGGCCTCCGCAACACCGGCTGACCAGGCACCGCACGACGACGGGGCGCGGGGATCACCTCCCCGCGCCCCGTCGCACGTCCGGCGGCCGCTTCACAGCGCGATCTCACCACGCGATCTCACAGCGCGATGAACGCCGCCACCAGCAGCACCCCGCCCGCGATCCCGGTACCCCAGGCCGTCCGCGTCAGCCGCAGGCCCCCGCCGATCACCAGGGCCGCCAGCACCAGCGCCCCGCCCAGCGGCACCCACGCGTGCAGGAACCCCGGCGTCCCCGTCCGCACCACCTGGTCCGTCCCCGGCTTCACCACCACCGGGAAACGGTCCCCCTTGCGCGCCGCCACCGAGCTGTCCACCGACACCCGCGACCGCGCCGCCGCCCCGTCCGCCGGCGCGAACGACCCCGTACACACGTCGTCGCCGCACCCCGTCACCGTCATCGTCCCGTGCTCCCGGCCCTTGGCCAGCACGATGTGGTGAGCCGCGTCCCAGGACGTCAGCACACCCGCCACCAGCAGCACCACGACGACGAGGCCGAGCGCCGCACTGCGGCCGTACAACAGGGCACGGTGGGAGGGGTTCCGCTTCATGGGCCCAGATCCTTGGCCAGAGCCGCACGACCGGTCAAGCCGGACCCGTATCCCTCAGGTGTTGTACGCGGACTGCGCCCGCTCCAGACCCTCCGCCAGCAGGCACTCCACCGCGTCCGCCGCCCGGTCCACCTCGAACGCCAACTCCTTGCGCTCCGTGGACGAGAAGTCCTTCAGCACGAAGTCCGCGACCTGCATCCGCCCCGGCGGCCGCCCGATCCCGAACCGCACCCGGTGATAGTCCGGCCCCATCGCCTTCGTCATCGACTTCAGCCCGTTGTGCCCGTTGTCCCCGCCGCCCAGCTTCAGCCGCAGCGTCCCGTAGTCGATGTCCAGCTCGTCGTGGACCGCCACCACATGGTCCAGTGGCACCTTGTAGAAGTCCCGCAGCGCCGTCACCGGGCCGCCGGACAGATTCATGTACGACATCGGCTTCGCGACCACCACCCGGCGGCTCAGCGGTCCGGGGGGACCGATCCGGCCCTCCAGCACCTGCGCCTGCGCCTTCGGGGCGCGCTTGAACTTCCCGCCGATCCGCTCGGCGAGCAGGTCGGCGACCATGAAGCCGACGTTGTGCCGGTTCGCCGCGTACTCGGGGCCGGGATTGCCCAGCCCCACGATCAGCCAGGGGTCGGTGGCGTCGGACATCGCGCGAAGTCTCCTCGTACAGGGGAAGCGGACAGAAAACGGGGCGGCGGCTCCCCTCGTGAAGGGAGACCACCGCCCCGTCAGTCAAGCAGGCGGGCAGAGGCTCAGGCCTCCGCGCCCTCCTCCTCGGCACCCTCGGCGGCCGGCTCCTCGGCCTGCGCGGCGACGACCTGGAGCACGATGGCGTCCTCGTCACCGGCGAGCACGGAGCCCTTGGGCAGCGGGATGTCCTTGGCGAGGATCGACGCACCGGCGTCCAGACCCTGCACGGAGACCGTGACCGACTCGGGGATGTGGGTGGCCTCGGCCTCGACGAGGAGGGTGTTCTGCACGTACTCCAGCAGGTTGCCGCCCGGGGCCAGGTCGCCCTCGACGTGCACCGCGACCTCGACGTTGACCTTCTCGCCGCGCTTCACGGTCAGCAGGTCGACGTGCTCGATGTCGCCCTTGAGCGGGTTGCGCTGGACGGCCTTCGGGATGACCAGGGCGTCCTTGCCGTCGAGCTCCAGGCCGATGAGGACGTTGGCGGTACGGAGCGCGAGCTGGAGCTCGTGGGCCGGAAGCGTGATGTGGACGGACTCGGCGCCGTGGCCGTAGACGACCGCGGGGACCTGGTTGGCGCGACGCGCGCGACGGGCGGCGCCCTTGCCGAACTCGTTACGGACCTGGGCGGCGAGCTTGATCTCGGCCATGGCGGCACTCCTCGTGAGGTGACGGAAAAACGAACGGTCACCCGGCCGACAACTGGCCTGCTACGAAGAGCGCGCCGATAACGGAGCCCCGTACATGAGTACGGCCTCCCTCGCCGAGCAACTCGCTGAGTCTACCCGGCGGGGAGGCCGCACCCCAAAGTGGATCAACAGCGGCGCATTCGCCGCCCCGGTCCAGTCGCTTCTACTGCTCCTCGAAGAGGCTCGTGACCGAGCCGTCCTCGAAGACCTCGCGCACCGCGCGGGCGATCGTCGGGGCGATCGACAGCACCTTGATCTTGTCGAGCTCCAGCTCACCCGGCGTCGGCAGGGTGTCCGTGAACACGAACTCGCTGACCTTCGAGTTCTTCAGGCGGTCCGCCGCGGGGCCCGAGAGCACACCGTGCGTCGCCGTCACTATGACGTCCTCGGCGCCGTGCGCGAACAGGGCGTCGGCGGCGGCGCAGATCGTGCCGCCGGTGTCGATCATGTCGTCGACCAGGACACAGACCCGGCCCTTCACATTGCCGACGACCTCGTGGACGGTCACCTGGTTGGCGACGTCCTTGTCGCGGCGCTTGTGCACGATCGCCAGCGGGGCGTCGAGGCGGTCGCACCAGCGGTCGGCGACGCGCACGCGGCCGGCGTCCGGCGAGACGATCGTCAGCTTGGAACGGTCCACCTTGGCGCCCACGTAGTCCGCCAGGATCGGCAGCGCGAACAGGTGGTCGACCGGGCCGTCGAAGAAGCCCTGGATCTGGTCCGTGTGCAGGTCGACGGTGAGGATGCGGTCCGCACCCGCCGTCTTCATCAGGTCCGCGACCAGACGGGCCGAGATCGGCTCACGGCCACGGTGCTTCTTGTCCTGGCGGGCGTAGCCGTAGAACGGCACGATCACCGTGATCGAACGGGCCGACGCGCGCTTCAGCGCGTCCAGCATGATGAGCTGCTCCATGATCCACTTGTTGATCGGAGCCGTGTGGCTCTGGATCAGGAAGCAGTCCGCGCCACGCGCCGACTCCTGGAAGCGGACGTAGATCTCACCGTTGGCGAAATCGAAGGCCTTCGTCGGCACGAGACCGACACCCAGCTGGTGTGCGACCTCCTCGGCCAGCTCGGGGTGGGCGCGGCCGGAGAAGAGCATCAGTTTCTTCTCGCCGGTCGTCTTGATCCCGGTCACAGCACAGTCTCCTCGGACGTGTTCCTGGCGCCGCACGCAGATGTCCCGATGTGCAACGAGCCAGCCGAAATGGGGTGAGCATCTATCACGGTACGCGGTGCGCGACGCACCTGTTTCCGGTCAGCTTTCGCCGGCCGGCTCCTCCGCGGCCGCCTGAGCCGCCTGCGCGGCGGCGCTTCCGGGACGCTTGCGCGCGACCCAACCCTCGATATTCCTTTGCTGGCCACGGGCCACGGCCAGCGAACCGGACGGTACGTCCTTCGTGATGACCGAGCCGGCGGCGGTGTAAACCCCGTCCCCGACCGTGACGGGAGCCACAAACATATTGTCCGACCCGGTACGGCAGTGCGACCCGATCGTCGTGTGGTGCTTGGCCACCCCGTCGTAGTTCACGAACACGCTCGCGGCGCCGATGTTGGTGTGGTCGCCGATGGTGGCGTCGCCCACGTACGACAGGTGCGGGACCTTGGTCCCCTCGCCGATCGTCGCGTTCTTCATCTCGACGTACGTCCCCGCCTTGGCCTTCGGGCCCAGCTTGGTGCCCGGCCGCAGGTAGGCGTACGGGCCCACGAGCGCGCCCGGGCCCACCTCGGCGCCGTCCGCCACCGTGTTGTCCACCCGCGCGCCCGCGTGCACGACGGTGTCCGTCAGCCGCGAGTTCGGGCCGACCTCGGCGTCCTCCGCGAGGTGCGTGGCGCCCAGCAACTGGGTCCCCGGGTGCACGATCGCGTCCCGCTCGAAGGTCACCGTGACGTCGATCAGCGTCGAGCCGGGGTCGACCACGGTCACACCGGCCGTCATGGCGCGCTCAAGCAGCCGCTGGTTCAGCAGCCGGCGGGCCTCCGCGAGCTGGACGCGGTTGTTGATGCCCAGGATCTCGCGGTGGTCGCCCGCGACACAGGCACCGACCCGGTGCCCGGCCTCGCGCAGGATCGACAGCACGTCGGTGAGGTACTCCTCGCCCTGGCTGTTGTCCGTCCGCACCTGGCCGAGCGCCTCGGCGAGAAGCTTGCCGTCGAACGCGAACACCCCGGAGTTGATCTCCCGGATCGCCCGCTGCTCGTCGCTCGCGTCCTTGTGCTCCACGATCTCGGTGACCGCGCCGCTCGCCGCGTCGCGCACGATCCGCCCGTAGCCGGTGGAGTCGGGGACCTCGGCGCTGAGCACGGTGACGGCGTTGCCGTCGGTGGTGTGCGTGGCGGCGAGCGCGGCCAGCGTCTCGCCGGCCAGCAGCGGGGTGTCCCCGCACACGACGACGACGGTGCCCTCGACGACCCCGCCCAGCTCGTCGAGCGCGACCCGCACCGCGTTCCCGGTGCCCTTCTGCTCGGCCTGGTAGGCGGTACGCACCTGCGCGTCGGCGCCGGTGAGGTGAGCGGTGACCTGCTCGTGCGCGTGGCCCACGACCACGACGAGGTGCTGGGGGTCCAGCTCGCGGGAGGCGGCGACGACATGACCGACGAGCGAGCGCCCGGAGATCTCGTGCAGAACCTTGGGGGTCTTCGACTTCATGCGGGTGCCCTCACCCGCTGCGAGGACGACGACGGCTGCCGGGCGTACGGAGCTCACGAATAGGCCCTTCGGCTTCGGGTGGTGGACATCCGCAGGATACCGGGGGGCGCCGGACCGGACATGGGCGCGGGCCCCGACCGAGGTGGTCGGGGCCCGTATGCGTGGGCTCCGCCGGCTGGATTCGAACCAGCGTCTCAAGGCTCCAAAGGCCTGCGGGATGCCGCTACCCCACGGCGGATCACAGATCAGACCCTACCTGAGGCGAAGTTGAGCCTGGTCCGCGATTGCGCTCCACCAGCCCTCAATTCGACGATACAACTCGGCGCCCTGGGAAACACGAAGTACGAGGCATCCCCGGTACGCATCCCCGGTGTTCTTTCGAACGGTCTTGGGATTGTGCTTCTTCAGGGTCGTCTTCTGGAGGTCCGACACATCGATGCCCACCAGGTCGGCCCAGTAGCGTTCGGCACCTTCGACGTCCGCGCTCTCGTGGATCATGACTCGGTAGCACAGCCGGTCGGGAGTGACGCCCAACATCCGCAGCCACGCCCGGTAGGCCTGGATCACGTTCGGATCGCTGTTGATGAACATGACGTTCTCGCGCCGGTCGTAGGGCTTGTCCTTGGAGCCCTCCGCCCAGTACAGCGCGACTCCCAGGAGCAGGAGTTCCCGGTCCGTCAAGGTGTCGATCTCGCTCTTCGCCTCGGCCTTCGTTCGCTGTCGCTCCGCGTCCCGCACGGCCAGCTCGTGGTCCCACCGCATCCGGCCGGCGAGCCGAGCCTGCTCAATAGCTGAGCGGCTTCGCACTGGCTTCGGCAGATCCCGCACCCACAACGAGATCGAACTCTTCGAGCACCCCAGCTCCAGTTGGATCTGGTCGTACGTCTTCCCCTCCAACCGCAGCTCCCGCGCCCTCGCCCGCAGGTCGTCCTTCGCGCGTGGGCGCTTCGTCCACTCCGGCGGGGGCTCGCCCTGCAGCAGGCGGTTGAGGATGTCGTTGTTGTCGACGTGCAGCCGGTCCCGGATCTGGCGGCGGCTCAACCCCTCCCGCCGTAACGCCACCACCCGTTCGCGCAGGCCCTCGAAATCCGCGTACTTGCTCGTGATTTCCGTCATGCGCCAAGCGTTGTCCGGAATCCGGACGTCCGGGTCGAATGGGCGGTCGATTCGTTATTTCGGGCGGTTGTTCCTCATTCGGCCTCCGATCGAACGTACGACGTGCTGTGCAGGTCACCCGAAAATGGGATGCGGGCGCCCGTACGCTGGATGCCATGACCGCAACGGGGGAAGACCGGGAAGCGGCGGGTCCGACCACCCGTGGCTACTGGTGGTGGGAACGGCGACGGAGTATCGCGCTGGATGTGGGGCTCGCGCTCGTTTCGGCGGCGGAGTGCGGGCTCGAAGGGGTGGACTTCGCGGGGGACACCGGGCTGCCGGTGCCCTTCGGGGTGGTGTTCGGGCTGATCGCGGGGGCCGTGCTGCTGGTGCGGCGGCGCTGGCCGATCGCCGTGGTGCTGGTCTCGATCGCGACGACGCCCGCCGAGATGGGCTTCCTGATGGGCCTCGTCGGCCTGTACACGCTGGCCGCGTCCGAGGTGCCCCGGCGGATCACCGCGGTGCTGATGAGCATGTCCCTGGTGGGGACGTTCATCGTGACGTACGTACGGCTCCGCCAAGGCGTGAACGAGAACGCCGACTTCGGGCCCGGCGACTGGTACGTGCCCATGCTCTCCCTCTTCATGGCCGTCGGGCTGACCGCCCCGCCCGTGCTGTTCGGGCTGTACATAGGGGCACGGCGCCGGCTGATGGAGAGCCTGCGGGAGCGCGCGGACTCGCTGGAGCGGGAGCTGTCGCTGCTCGCGGACCGGGCCGAGGAGCGGGCCGAGTGGGCCCGTACGGAGGAGCGGACCCGGATCGCCCGCGAGATGCACGACGTGGTCGCCCACCGGGTGAGCCTGATGGTCGTGCACGCGGCGGCGCTCCAGGCCGTGGCGCCCAAGGACCCCGCGAAGGCCGTGCGCAACGCGGCCCTGGTCGGCGACATGGGGCGCCAGGCGCTCACCGAGCTCCGCGAGATGCTGGGCGTCCTGCGCACCGGTGATCCGGCGTCCGCCCGGGTCGAGCAGGTGCCGCTGGCCTCCGTGGGCCGGGCGGCCCAGGCCGCGGCGGAGGACGGACCCCGGCTGGACGAGATGGAGGCGCTGGTCGGCCAGTCGCGCGCCGCCGGCATGACCGTCGAACTGTCGGTCGAGGGCTCCGCCCGCGCCTACGCGCCCGAGGTCGAGCAGACGGCGTACCGCGTGGTGCAGGAGGCCCTGACCAACGTCCACAAGCACGCGGCGGGCGCCAAGACGTGGGTGCGGCTGGCGCACCGGGGCGCCGAGGTCGCCATGCAGGTGGAGAACGGCCCCACGGACGCGGCCACGGCCGACGCGGGCCTGCCCAGCGGCGGCAACGGCCTCGTCGGCATGCGCGAACGCGTCCTCGCCCTGGGCGGAGTCTTCGTCTCGGGCCCGACGGACGCGGGCGGCTTCAGGGTGTCGGCGGTCCTGCCGGACGGCGGCACCATCCCGAGCCCGGGCGGCGGCAGCTCAAGCCCGTCCGGCGTTTGAGGACGGAACCCTCGCGGTGGTGACCGCCCACCCGGCGTGAACCGCCGCGCCGGAGACCCCGGCTCAGCCCGAAACCAACCGCTCCGGCTGCAACCCCGTCACCAACGTCGCCAGCGCCGTGTCGATGTCCTGGCCGAGATACCAGTCCCCGGTGTGGTCGATGGAGTACACCCGCCCCGCCAGGTCGATCGCCAGGACGGCCTGCCCGTCCCCCTCCTCGCCGAGCGGCGCGACCTCGGTCGCCAGCGCGCGGCCGAGGTCGCCGAGGGTGCGGGCCAGGTGCAGCCCGCTCAGCGGGTCGATGCGGACGGCCGGCGGCGCGATCTGGCGCCCCGGCGCGGTGGCGGTGATGTGGAGGCCCCCGAACTCC
The DNA here is from genome assembly GCF_044761525.1 of Streptomyces sp. NPDC097595. Lineage (NCBI taxonomy): Bacteria > Bacillati > Actinomycetota > Actinomycetes > Kitasatosporales > Streptomycetaceae > Streptomyces > Streptomyces sp. NPDC097595. The sequence goes on from NZ_JBIWCN010000022.1 coordinate 135,620, forward strand.
GCCCACGCCTCGACCGCCGCCGGGAAGACCGCGTGCTGGTGCCCGGCGGGCGAGGCGTGCGAGCGCAGCGCGTCGGCCCACTCCTCTGCCTGGCGGATGTCCCACCGGCCGGGCGCCCAGCCGGCGGCCCGCAGGGCGGCGTCGACGGCGACGGGGAAGCGGGTGGCGGACTGGCGGTCGGGGCCGGTCTGCCGGGGCAGGTCGGTGCGGTCGTGCATGGGCGCGGTCAGCTCTTCTCTGCGGTGGTGGCCGCGCCGCCCGCGGTGAGGTCGACCGGGCGTACGCCGAAGTGGGCGAGCATGACGGCACAGGAGCGGCAGGGCGCCGCGTAACTGCCGTGCAGCGGGTCGCCGTCCTCGCGGATGCGGCGGGCGGTGAGCCGGGCGTGCTTCAGGGCGCGGCGGGCCTCGCCGTTGGTGAGGGGCTTGCGCTGGGCGCGCTTGGAGCGCCCGGCCTCGGCGGCGGTGAGGTGCCGGGAGAGGAGTATGGCCTCGGGGCAGCGGCCGGTGAACCGTTCGCGCTGCGCACTGGGGAGGGTGTCCAGGAAGTCCTGGACGAGGTGGTGCAGGACCGGCGGCTGGTCGCCCTTGCCGGCGGTGCAGGTGAGCGTCTCGCCGCGTACGGACAGGGCGGCGGCGACGGCGGGCAGGATGCCGTCGCGGCGCTGGCCGAGCCGGGGCGCGGGGCCCTTCTCGGTGCTGCTCCAGCTGAGTCGTGGGTCCCCGGTCGTGACGGTCTGTGCAGAGTGTGCGGTGTGCATGGTGCTGTGTCCCTCCCGTGCCCGCAGCGGCCGCTGCCTGGTGTGCACGCCCCCGTGTATGCGGGTGACAGCCTGCCAAATGTGTCGGGTCCTGTGAAAGCTGGGTCGCTGAAACGTGTCTGCGTGTCGCGGTTCGGTGGCGCTCCCGTCGCTCGTCCGTCACGCCGTTGTGACGTTTGGTGACGGCTATGGCCCGGGGATGACGGGGCCGGTCCCCGTACGGGTGACACCGCTTAGGCTGTGCCTGGACCGCCTCCTGGGCAGGTCGGTCCTCATCAGCCAGACGCAGCAGGGGGCAACCGCCATGACGACAGGTCGGCTCGGGCAGCAAGCCGCGCCACCGAACGCGGCCTACGCCGGGCAGCTCGTGCACTTCCCGGACCCGGTCCGGGCGTCCCGCCACCCCAGAGGGGTGCGGATGGACGAGAACGGCTGTCCGGACTTCTCGCCGTACGCGCGCGCCGCCGCGGAGATCGCGGAGCCTCCGCAGGGTTTCGGTGTGGACGAGCTGCGGCTCACGGACTACGTGTCCGCGAACGCGGCGCTGGCCGAGGCCGGCCACGAGTTGTGGGACACGGTCCCGCCGGTGGCGACGCCGCACGGCTGGACCTGGCACCACGTGCCGGGCGGCCGCCGGATGGAGCTGATCCCGGTCGAGGTGAAGGCGCTGCTGCGCCACCACGGCGGGCTCGCGTCCACGGAGGTCGACCAGGACAAGCGGGGCACGCGGCCGCTCCAGGAGACGCGCCCCGCGCACTTCCGGCTGCCGAAGGGCGCCGTGGCGGTGACCGAGCAGCAGATCCTGGGCGCCGAGGAGGACCTCGGCTACCGGCTGCCGGGTGCGTACCGCTCGTTCCTGAAGGCGGCCGGCGGTTCGGCCCCGGCCGGTACGGCGCTCGACGCGGAGCTGGGTCTCCTGATCGACCAGCCGTTCTTCACGGTGCGCGAGGAGGCCGCCGTGAACGACCTGGTGTACGTCAACAAGTGCCTGCGCGACCACCTGACGAAGGACTACCTCGGTGTCGCCTTCGTGCAGGGCGGCCTGCTCGCGGTGAAGGTGCGCGGTGCGGCCCTGGGTTCGGTGTGGTTCTGCGCGTACGACGACGCCCGGGACCGTGACGGCTGGACGGTGCAGGAGCGGGTGGACCGGCTGCTGCTGCCGTGCGGTGAGGACTTCGACGCGTTCCTCCAGCGGCTGGCGGGCAATCCGCCGGAGCTGGAGACGGTGGCGAACCTGATGGTGGACGGCGGCTTCGCGCAGGCCGTCCCGGTGGAGGGGTGAGCGCGATGGTGACCTTCGCTCAGGCGCAGGAGCGCGCTGAGGAATGGGTGAACGGCGACGTTCCCGCGTACCAGCACCGCGAGGTGCGCGTCCGTGAATTCGAACTCGGATTCGTGGTGTGGGCCGAGGACCGCCCGGACGGACCGGTGTCCGACGGCGGTCGTCAGCGGCTGGTGATCGCGCGGGACAGCGGTGAGGCGACGCTGTGGCCCGGGCTGCCGGTCGGTGAGGTGATCCGGCGGTACGAGGAGGAGTACGGCGCGCAGGAAGTGGAGCCGGCCGCCCCGGCGCCGCCCGAGCGGGTGGACCTGAACCAGACGTCGTTCCTGTTGAGCCCGCCGGAGTGGCTTCAGGAGGCGGCGGACAAGCTGGGCATTCCGGACCGGCGTGCGGAGCGGGACGACACCCCGCCGCCCGCGCCCCAGACCCCGTCGTCCTTCCCGCCGCCGGCCCCGATCCCGTCGCCCTCGACGTCCTCGCAGGGCGGTTCGGTGGCGTACGAGCCGACCGCCTCGGACGGCGTACCGGCGTCCTCGCTCCAGCCGCCCGTCGGGGCCACGCCGTGGGCGGGCACCGATGTGAACGCGGACTCGGACGACGCGGAGGTGGCGCTTCCGGCGACGGTGTTCGCGCCGCCGCTGTCGGGCGCCGACGACGAGGAGGAGCTGCCCCCGGTCGTCCCTGCGGACGCGCCGACGGCGCTGATGTCGGGCGGCAGCGCGCTGCCGAAGACCGCGATCGCGCCGAGCCTGGGCGGCGAGCGCCCGCCGGTGGGTCCGCCGGTCCCGGGTCCGCCCGTGCCCGGCACCGCCGTGCCCGGTCCGCCGGTCCCGGGGCAGCACACGCCGCCCCCCGCCCAGCACACCCCGCCTCCCGGACCCCCCGGTGGGCCCGGGGCCGGGGACATCGCCGATGCCGCGACGAGCAAGGCGGCCATCCCGCCGCGCGCCTCGCGTCCGGGTACGCCTCCGCCGCCCGGAGCCCCCGGCACCCCGGGCGCCCGGCCGGGCGCACCGGTGCCGCCGCCCTCGGGGCCAGGTGCGCCCGGCGCGCCCGCGGGCGGCTATGTGCCGACGCAGCTCGTCTCCCAGCTGGGCCCGCCCGGCGCCCCGCAGCCGCCCGGTCCGCCGACGCCGCCCGGCGGCGGGGTGCACCACGCGGCCACGATGTTCGCCGACCCGAACGCCTCGTCCGGCGCGGGCGTCCCGCAGCCGCCCGGTCCGCCGGGTGTGCCGGGCGCGCCCCAGCCGCCCGGCCCGCCCGGAGTCCCCGGTGCGCCCGTCGGGCAGCAGCCGCCTCCGCCGCCGAGGGCGACGCCTCCGCCCGGCCCGGGCGGGGTGCACCACGCGGCGACGATGCTCGCGGGTCCGGCGCAGGCCGGTCCGGGGGCGCCGCAGCCGCCGGGCCCGCCGGGTCCGCCGGTGGGCGCGCCGCCCGCGTACGGCTATCCGCAGACGCCGCCCGGTCAGCCGACCGTGGGTCCGGGCTACCAGGCGGTGCTGCGGTTCCGGGCGCCGGACGGCAGTGAGCAGCAGCTGATCCGCCGCTCTGCGCCGGGCACCCCGCACCCGGAGTGGCAGATGCTGCACGAGCTGCGGGCGATGAACGTGCCGCCGCAGCAGGTGATCGAGCTGCACACGGAGCTGGAGTCCTGTGAGCTGCCCGGTGGTTACTGTGCCCGGATGATCCGGGAGACCTGGCCGCAGGTGCGGATCACCTCTGTCGCCCCGTACGGCACGGACCATGCGAGCCGGCAGCAGGGCATGCAGCATCTGCTGACGCACCAGGGCGAGCTGCACCAGGTGGCGGACGGTCCCGCGCGGCCCGCGCCGGTGCGGGCGCCGCTGCCGCAGATGCAGCCCGCGCCGCCGGTGCCGCCGGAGGCGCTGGCCGAGGAGATGATGCAGACCTTCGGTCCGCAGGGTGTCCTCCGCTTCGACCAGCGCGCGGTGTCGCGTCAGGGCGTGCCGGAGATCGTGGCGCGGACCCTGGTGTGGGCGGGTCTGCCCGCCGACTTCGGGCCGTTCTTCTGGGCGCAGCCGGGTCAGCCGGTGGTGCCGACGCTGGCGGAGCTGGCGGCGCAGCGGCAGGTGCAGCCCGCGTCGGACGCGGGGTCGTATCTGGTGATGGGCTCGGACTTCGGCCGGGCGATCTGCGTCCAGTACGGGACCGCGCACATCGTGGCGGTGCCGGTGGAGGCGGGTCCGGGCGGTGCGCCGGTGCCGCCGCAGTTCGTGAACACGGGGTTGCCCGAGTTCGTGCGCTGCATGGCGCTGCTGGGCCGGATGTGGCGGCTGCGGTACGGGCTGAACCCGGAGCAGGCGGGCCGCTGGACGGTGGACTTCCAGGCGCAGCTGGTGGCGCTGGACGCGGCGGCGCTGGCGTCGCCGGAGAGCTGGTGGTCGGTGCTGCTGGAGCAGATGTGGGACGGGCTGATCTGACCGTTCCGTGTGCTAGGTGTATTGACCCGCAGCGTTGTTGACGCGGCTGATCGGGGGTTGGCCTCCGAGTGCGGTGTGGCAGCGGTGGTGGTTGTAGGTGTGGAGGA
>NZ_JBIWCN010000023.1:0-58003 GCF_044761525.1 Streptomyces sp. NPDC097595
CGGACCCTAGACAAGTCCTATCGTCCCAGGTCAGAGGCACTCCTCACCTTTTTGATCACGCTTCGGACAGGCTCGTTCGTGAAAGCGCGAGGCTAGACACCGTCGTGCGGAGGCGGGCGGCTTCGGCTCGGAGGTTGGGTGCGGGGTTGCGGCTGGTGTGCTGGATGCGGGTGATCAGGACGCGGGCGGGCTGGCGAGCGGTGGTGAGTTCGCGCTGGGCGGCGGCTTCCTTGAGGAGCTGGTGGGGTTTGTGGCCGCCGGCTTCGGCGTCGGCGAGGACGGTGGCGAGGGCTGGCCAGGCGGGGTCAGTGAGGATGCGGTCGGCGTGGTCGGGGACGGCCGCCCGGACGTCATGGGCCAGGGTCCGGCTGGCCTGGTCGCTCGGCCGGCGAGCGGCGAGGGTGTCGATGACCGGGACGAGGGCGTGGTCGGCGGCTGTCTGGAGGTGGTGAAGGGTCTGGCGGGCGGCTTCGGCCTGGTGGGCGTGGTTCCTCGCTTCGTGCCAGCGGGCGGCGACGATCGTGGCCCAGACGAGGGCGGCGAAGGCGCTGGCGTCGGGGCCGGTGACGGTGTGGGCGATGTCGCGGGCTGCGCGGCGCAGGGTGTGGGCAGCCTGGGTCTCGGCGCGGATCTGGGAGCGCTGGGAACGGGCGAATGTCCGTGCTGCGGTGCGTAGTTCGGCTCGGGAGTGGTCGGGGGCTTTCTGTGCGGTCGCCTCGATGAGTTCGCCGAGTGCCGTGATGTGGGCCTGGGCGTGGGTGTCGTCGGTCATGTCCTGGTGGAGGGTGTCGAGGGCGTCGGTGGCCTGGTGCCAGGGGGTGGTGGGGCGCTGTCGGCGTGCGGTGGGGTGTTCTTCGGCTGGGGTGGTTTCGAGGCGGGCCTTGAGCTTGGGGAGGGTGAGGTCGGGGGCGATCTTTCCGCCGGGGTGGAAGATCCGCCTGCACGATCTGCGCCACGGCGCGGCCACCCTCATGCTCGCCGCCGACATCGATATCAAGATCGTGTCGGACACCCTCGGGCACAGCGACACCCGCATCACGCGGGACATCTACCAGAGCGTCCTCCCCCACGTCGGCAAGAGTGCCGCCGAGGCCACCGCGAAGCTCGTCCCCCTCCAGCGCAAGGCCGAGGCCGAGAAGGCCGCGCGCAAGGCCGCAAAGAAGGAGAAGGCCAGGAAGGCTGCGGCCAAGGCGGCCGACGTCGGCAAGGGCAGCAAGGGCGGCGGCAAGCCGAAGAGGGACAAGGCAAAAGCTCAGGCCAAGGCAGCCAAGAAGGACACACGCCGCAAGCCCAAGAAGTAGGTCCCCGAGCGGCTCCGCTCACGCACCGCTCACGCAGGCAACACCACGGCAACCCGGCCGTGTGTCCCGCCATGCTCCGAGCAACAGAAAACCCCAGGTCACGGGCTATGTGGCCTGGGGTTCAACTGAGCCGCCTTCGGGATTCGAACCCGAGACCTACGCATTACGAGTGCGTTGCTCTGGCCAACTGAGCTAAGGCGGCGCGCCCTGTTCGCACCATGATGCGATCAGCAGCGACGCCAAGTCTACACAGTTTCCAGGGGTGCTCCGAACCAGCCCGCTTCGGCACCGTTCGCGCAGGTCAGGTGCACTTCTTGCCCCCGGCCGGCGGGGTGCCCTCCAGGAGGTACGTGTTGATCGCCGTGTCGATGCAGTCGCTGCCGCGTCCGTACGCGGTGTGGCCGTCGCCCTCGTAGGTGAGGAGGATGCCCGAGGAGAGCTGGGCCGCCAGGGACCGGGCCCAGGCGTACGGGGTGGCCGGGTCGCGGGTGGTGCCGACGACCACGATGGGGGCGGCGCCCTTCGCCTCGATGCGGTGGGCGGTGCCGGTGGCGCGGACGGGCCAGTGGGCGCAGTTCAGGGCCGCCCAGGCGAAGCCCCTGCCGAAGACCGGGGACGCCTTCTCGAAGGAGGGAAGGGCCTTCTCGACGGCCTTCGCGCCGGTGAAGGCGGGCGGGAGGTCGAGGCAGTTCACCGCGGCGTTGGCGAACATCAGATTGGTGTACTTACCGCTCGGCTCCCGCTCGTAGTAACTGTCGGCCAGGGCCAGCAGCCCGGAGCCGTCGCCCGACTCGGCGCCGGTCAGCGCCGCGCGCAGCTGGGGCCAGGCCGACTCGTCGTACATCGCCGCGATGACGCCCGTCGTGGCGAGCGATTCGCCCAGCTCGCGGGAGTCGCCCGTGGGGATCGGATCCGCGTCCAGGCGGGCGAAGAGCTTCTTCAGGCGGTCCGCCGCGTCGGAGGCGGACGTGCTCCCGAGCGGGCAGTCCTTCTGCCGCACGCAGTCCTTCGCGAACGACTGGAACGCCGTCTCGAACCCCGCCGTCTGCGCCCGGTTCATCTCCACCGACGAGAGCGAGGGGTCCATCGCCCCGTCGAGGACCAGGCGGCCGGTGCGGCCGGGGAACAGCTCCGCGTACGTCGCCCCCAGGAACGTCCCGTACGACGCCCCCACATAGTTCAGCCGCTCGTCGCCGAGCAGGGCGCGCAGCATGTCCATGTCGCGGGCGGTCTCCACGGTCGAGACATGCGGCAGGACCTCGCCCGAGCGCTTCTCGCAGCCGGCGGCGAACTTCTCGAAGGCACCACTCAGCTTCGTGACCTCGGCGGCGTCGTCGGGGGTCTGGTCCACCTGCGTGTACGCGTCCATCTGCGGCCCGGTCAGACACTCGACGGGCTCGCTGCGCGCCACCCCGCGCGGGTCGACGGCCACCATGTCGTAGCGGGCCCGCACCTGGGCGGGGTAGCCGATCCCCGCGTAGCCCTGGAGGTAGCCGATGGCCGATCCGCCGGGGCCGCCCGGGTTGACCAGGAGGGAGCCGATCCGCTTGCCGGGGCCGGTCGCCTTCTTGCGCGAGACGGCGAGCTTGATCCCGTCGCCGTCCGGCTTCGCGTAGTCCAGCGGCGCCTTCATCGTCGTGCACTGGAATCCGCTGACACCGCAGTCCCGCCAGCTGAGGTGCTGCGCGTAGTACGGCTTCAGGCCGGCCGGGACCGCCGAGGGCGACGCGGAGCCCGCACCGGCGGAGGACGTGGCTCCCGACGAGGAGTCTCCGCCGCTGCACCCGGAGACGAGCAGGCCGGCAGTGCCGAGCACGAGGGCAAGAGTGCGGAACGGGCGCCTGGGGTCCATGCCCGGAGCGTAGCCGCAGCCCCGCCGGTCACCCGATTCCTTGCTCTTTCGGGTGATTCGGCGGATGTACGGGAGCGCCGCCTCAGCCCGCGCGCAGCGCCATCGTCATCGCCTCCACCGCCAGCAGCGGCGCCACATTGCGGTCCAGGGCGCGGCGGCAGGCCGATACCGCCTCGATCCGGCGGAGCGTGCGCTCCGGGGTGGACGCGCGGGCGACGCGGTCCAGGGCGTCCTCGGCGTCGGCGTTGGCTATCGCGATCCGCGAGCCGAACTGCAGGGCGAGCACATCGCGGTAAAAGCCGGTCAGCTCGGTGAGCGCCAGGTCGAGGCTGTCGCGCTGGGTGCGGGTCTTGCGGCGCTTCTGCTTGTCCTCCAGCTCCTTCATCACCCCGGCCGTACCGCGCGGCATCCGGCCCCCGGCGGCGGCACCGAGCGCCGCCTTCATGTCCTCGGTCTCCTTCGCGTCGACCTCGTCGGACGCCTGCTTCGCGTCCTCGGTCGCGGTGTCGATCAGCTCCTGCGCCGCCTTGAGGCAGCCCCCGATGTCCTCGACGCGCAGCGGCAGCTTCAGCACCGCGGCCCTCCGCGCCCGGGCCCGCTCGTCCGTGGCGAGGCGGCGCGCCCGGCCGATGTGCCCCTGCGTCGCGCGGGCGGCGGCGGCGGCCCGCTCCGGGTCGATGCCGTCCCGGCGCACCAGCACGTCGGCGACGGCGTCGACCGGCGGCGTCCGCAGGGTGAGGTGGCGGCACCGCGACCGGATCGTCGGCAGCACGTCCTCCAGCGAGGGCGCGCACAGCAGCCACACCGTGCGCGGGGCGGGCTCCTCGACGGCCTTCAGCAGGACGTTGCCCGCGCCCTCGGTGAGGCGGTCGGCGTCCTCCATGACGATGACCTGCCAGCGCCCGACGGCCGGCGAGAGCTGGGCGCGGCGCACCAGCTCGCGGGTCTCCTTCACACCGATGGAGAGCAGGTCGGTGCGGATCACGTCGACGTCCGCGTGCGTACCGATGAGGCTGGTGTGGCAGCCGTCGCAGAATCCGCAGCCCGGCGCCCCGCCCAGCGCGCGGTCCGGGCTCGTGCACTGGAGCGCGGCGGCGAAGGCCCGGGCGGCGGTGGAGCGCCCGGAGCCCGGCGGGCCGGTGAACAGCCAGGCGTGCGTCATCTTCGAGCCGGGCGGCACCGGCTCCCCCGCCGCGTTGGCGGTGACCAGCACATCGGCGTCCCGGGCGGCGGCGCTCAGCTGCTCCTGCACCCGGTCCTGACCGACCAGGTCGTCCCACACGGACATGGGGCACCGCCTTTCCGCTTCGCTCGACGCGTGGCTCCCGTCGCTCCGGTCTCCCATTGTGAGGGACAGGTCTGACACCACGGACGCCGATGGCCCCGCACCCGTGGAGGGCGCGGGGCCATCGGCGTACTTCCGTCGGCGCCGGACGGTCAGCGGCGGGGCCGTCGTCCCCGGCCGCCCGAGGACTCCGGGCCCTCGTCCTCGTAACCGCCGAGCAGCTCGTCGGCCAGGCTGGGCAGGTCGTCCAGCGGGGTCTCCTCCGCCCAGTCGGGCCGGGGGCGCCGGGGCCGCTGCTGCTCCGCGTGCGGATCGGTGATCTGCGGCAGCTCACGGGTGCGCTCGTTTTCGCCCTCCGCCTGCCGCTCGTCCCGGAAGATGCCGCGCGGCACGCGGTCGGCCGGGTCGGCAGCCGGTACGGCCGGCAGGACCGTCGTCTCCTCGGAGTCGTCCGAGAACTTCGGGATCACGGTCGTCTCGTCCTGGTCGGACGGCCAGGGCCCACGGCCCCGGCCGGAACCGGACTCCGGATCCACGGGCGCGGGAACGGGCTGCGTGGTCTCGTTCGGGCTCACGATCGGGGTGGGCACGGTCAGCTCGTTGTCGGGCCCGGCGGGCTTGTCGCCGCTGCCGGAACCGCCGGCCTCCGAGCGCGACGAACCCCCGGAGTCCTGCCGCAGCCGGGACTCCTCCTCCCGGGCGGCCCGGGCACGGGCTTCCTGCCGCGCGGCCAGGGCGCGGGCCTCCTCCTCGCGGGCAGCCCGCTCACGGGCCCGCTCCTCGGCGGCGGCCGCATCGGCCTGGGCCTTCGCCTGGGCCTCCGCTTCCGCCTGGCGGCGGGCGGCCTCGGCCCGGATCAGGGCCTCCTCGGCCTTGCGCTGCTTCTCCAACCGCGCGGCCTCGGCCTCCTTGCGCAGGCGCGTGTCCTCCTCCGCCTGCCGGCGCAGCCGCGCCTGCTCCGCTTCGTACGCCGCCTCTTCGGCCTCGCGGCGCGCGCGCTCGGCCTCGGCGACACGGCGGGCCTCCTCGGCCTGCTGCCGCTCCGCCTCGGCGCGCTGCCGCTCCTCCTCGGCCTTGCGGGCGGCCTCCTCCTCGGCGCGGCGCCTGGCCTCCTCCGCCTGGCGCTCGGCCTCGCGGCGGCGGGCTTCCTCCTCCTCGCGGCGCTTGCGCTCCTCCTCCTCGGCGCGGAGCTTGGCGAGCTGTTCCTGCCGTTCGCGCTCCAGCCGCTCCTCCTCGGCCTTGCGGGCGGCCTCTTCCTCGGCGCGGCGCCTGGCCTCCTCCTCGGCGGCCTTGCGGGCCTCCTCGCGGGCCTTGATCTCGGCCTCGGAGAGCGGCAGGACCTGGTCGAGGCGGTGGCGTACGACGGTGGTGATGGCCTCCGGTCCCTGTGCGGCGTCCACGACGAGGTAGCGCGTCGGGTCGGCGGCGGCCAGGGTCAGGAAGCCGGAACGCACCCGGGCGTGGAACTCGGGCGGCTCGGACTCCAGCCGGTCGGGCGCCTCGGTGAACCGTTCCCTCGCGGTCTCGGGCGCGACGTCCAGGAGGACGGTCAGATGCGGTACGAGGCCACTCGTCGCCCAGCGCGAGATGCGGGCGATCTCGGTGGGGGCCAGATCGCGGCCCGCGCCCTGGTAGGCGACGGACGAGTCGATGTAGCGGTCGGAGATGACGACGGCGCCGCGCTCCAGGGCCGGGCGGACGACCGAGTCGACGTGCTCGGCGCGGTCGGCGGCGTACAGCAGGGCCTCGGCCCGGTTGGAGAGCCCGGCCGACGACACGTCGAGCAGGATGGACCGCAGCCGCTTCCCGATCGGGGTCGCGCCGGGTTCACGGGTGACGACGACCTCGTGGCCCTTGGCCCGGATCCACGCGGCGAGCGCCTCGACCTGGGTGGACTTGCCGGCTCCGTCGCCGCCCTCCAGGGCGATGAAGAAGCCGTTCGCGGCGGGCGCGACGGCCGGGTCGCCGCCGCGCAGCGCCTCGCGCAGATCGCGCCGCAGCGGTACGCCGGTGCGGTCGTCGGTCTTCGCGAGGACGATGACCGCGACGGGCAGCAGCAGGGCGCCGACCAGCATCAGGGTGAACGCGGCGCCGCCGTGCGCGAAGACGAAGTCGCCGATGGTCAGCCGGTGCGTGCCGATGGCCGCGGCGACCAGGGGGCCCCCGACCGCGCCGAGGGCGATGAGGATCCGGACGACGGCCTGGAGGTGCTCGGCGATCCTGGTCCGGCGGGCCTCCTCGGTCTCCTGGTCGACGAGGACATGACCGGTGTTCGCGGCGACGCCCGCCGCGTATCCGGCGAGTACGGCGAGCAGGACGACGGTCGCGGTGTCCGGGACGAGGCCCATCGCCAGGAGGGCGATGCCGGTGACGGCGGTGGCGAACGAGAGCATCCGCCGCCGCGACAGGGCGGGCAGCACCTTCCCCGCCGTACGGATGCCCACACCCGTACCGCCGGTGAGGGCGAGGACCAGCAGGGCGAGGGTGACGGGCCCGCCGCCGAGGTCGCTGGCGTGCAGCACGGCGACGGCGGCCGCGGCCGCGATGGCTCCCGCGACCGCCGCGCAGGTGGCGACGATCAGCGGGATGGAACCGGTGCGGCCCTTGTCGGGGCCGTTCCCCGCGGACGGCCTGCGCAACCCCTCCAGGGGCGAGCGCGGGCGGGGCGTCTGCGTGGCGGGCAGTTGCAGGAAGTACAGGGTGGAGACGGAGGCGGAGAACAGCCCGGCCGCGACGTACGAACCGAGGGCCGCCTGATGGAAGGAGAACCAGTCCAGACCGGAGCCCAGCAGGCGGCCGATCACCGTGGCGACCAGCAGAACGGCCGCGGCGAGGGGAACGGCCGCGAAGTCCGTACGCAGGGACAGCCGGCGCAGTGCGTCGAGGTGGTCCGGCAGCGGCCGCACCGCGGCGCCCTCGATCGGCGGGGCGGGCAGCAGCGCGGGCGCCGCGCTCTCCTTGGCGACGGTCCAGAGCCGCTCGGCCACCCCGGCCACGAAGACGGTGACCAGGATCATCGTCAGCGCGTTGGCGGGCGTCCAGTCGATCCACAGGGGCGCGACGACGAGCAGCAGGAGCCGCACCCCGTCGGCCCCGATCATCAGCCACCGCCGGTCGACCGGCCCGCCCGGCGCCGTGAGCGACGTCAACGGCCCCAGAAGTACGGCTCCGAAGAGCAGGGTGGAAATGATCCGGGCCCCGAACACGGCGGCGACGGCAAAGGCCGCCCCCCGGTATCCGGTCCCGAATGAGCCCTCGAGAACCGCCGCTTGCAGCGACAGCAGCACCAGCACGAGAAGGGCGAGTGCGTCGCCGGTACCGCCGACGAGCTGTGCGCTCCACAACCGCTTCAGCGGAGGAACACGCAACAGGGCTCGTACGGCGCGCTCGCGTGAGTCTGCGGCAAGTGCGTCGGAGGTGGGGCTCACGACCGTAGGCTGCTCGGCTCGCGTCATCCGCCCAGCCTAACGGGACACCCACATCCCCCGTGCCCCCACCCGAACAAACACCCAAGCCGCACGATCCAGCCCCGCCGGCGTTTGAGGCGCGGGGCCCGGGGCAGAGCCCCGAAACCCACCCCGCCGCACGATCCAGCCCCGCCGGCGTTTGAGGCGCGGGGCCCGGGGCAGAGCCCCGGTTTCGGGAAGGGGCGGGTAGGGGAACACCCCCGCCCCAGGCGCCCCGCCCCGCCTACTCCTCCGCAGCGGCCTTCTTGGCGACAGCCTTCTTCGCCGGCGCCTTCTTGGCCGTCGTCTTCTTCGTGGCCGCCGCCTTCTTCGTAGCCGCAGCCTTCTTCGCCGGCGCCTTCTTGGCCGCAGCCTTCTTGACCGTCTTCTTCTTCGCCGGCCCCTTGGCCCGCTTCTCCGCCAGCAGCTCGAACCCCCGCTCCGGCGTGATGTCCTCGACACTGTCCCCGGTACGCAGCGTCGCGTTCGTCTCCCCGTCGGTGACGTAAGGACCGAACCGCCCGTCCTTCACCACGACCGGAGACCCGCTCACCGGATCGGTGCCCAGCTCCTTCAGCGGCGGCTTCGCCGCGGCCCGCCCCCGCTGCTTCGGCTGCGCGTAGATCGCCAGCGCCTCGTCGAGCGTGATGTCGAAGATCTGGTCCTCCGACGTCAGCGACCGCGAATCCGTGCCCTTCTTCAGGTACGGCCCGTAGCGCCCGTTCTGCGCCGTGATCTCGACGCCTTCGGCGTCCACGCCGACCACCCGCGGCAGCGACATCAGCTTGAGCGCCTCGGCCAGCGTCACCGTGTCGATCGACATCGACTTGAACAGCGAGGCCGTCCGCGGCTTCACCGCGTTCTTGCCGGTCTTCGGCGTGCCCTCGGGCAGCACCTCGGTGACGTACGGCCCGTAACGGCCGTCCTTGGCGATGATCTGGTTCCCGCTGACCGGGTCCGCGCCGAGCTCGAAGTCGCCGCTCGGCTTGGCCAGCAGCTCCTCCGCGTACTCGACGGACAGCTCGTCGGGCGCCAGGTCCTCGGGGACGTCCGCGCGCTGGTGGCCCTCGGAGTCCTTCTCGCCGCGCTCGATGTACGGGCCGTAGCGGCCGACGCGAAGCTTGATGTCGTTGCCGACGGGGAACGACGAGATCTCCCGCGCGTCGATCGCCCCGAGGTCGGTGACGAGCTCCTTGAGCCCGCCGAGGTGGTCGCCGTCGCCGTTGCCCGCGTCGGAGGCCGCCCCCGCACCGGCCGCGTCGTCGCCCTCCTGCGTACCGAAGTAGAACCGCTTCAGCCACGGCACGGACTGGGCCTCGCCACGGGCGATGCGGTCGAGGTCGTCCTCCATGCGGGCCGTGAAGTCGTAGTCGACGAGCCGGCCGAAGTGCTTCTCCAGCAGATTGACCACGGCGAACGAGAGGAACGACGGCACCAGGGCCGTGCCCTTCTTGAACACATAGCCGCGGTCGAGGATCGTCCCGATGATCGAGGCGTACGTCGACGGCCGGCCGATCTCGCGCTCTTCGAGCTCCTTGACCAGCGACGCCTCGGTGTACCGGGCGGGCGGCTTCGTCGCGTGGCCGTCGACCGAGATCTCGTCGGCGGACAGCGCGTCGCCCTCGGTGACCTGCGGCAGCCGCCGCTCGCGGTCGTCCAGCTCGGCGTTCGGGTCGTCGGCGCCCTCGACGTACGCCTTCATGAAGCCGTGGAAGGTGATCGTCTTGCCGGACGCGGAGAACTCGGCGTCGCGCCCGTCGCTCGCCCGGCCGCCGATCTTGACGGTGACCGAGTTACCGGTCGCGTCCTTCATCTGGGAGGCGACGGTCCGCTTCCAGATCAGCTCGTACAGCCGGAACTGGTCACCGGTGAGGCCGGTCTCGGCAGGCGTGCGGAAGCGGTCGCCGGAGGGGCGGATCGCCTCGTGCGCCTCCTGCGCGTTCTTGACCTTGCCGGCGTACGTACGCGGCTTCTCGGGCAGGTAGTTCGCCCCGTACAACTGCGTGACCTGCGCCCGGGCCGCGGAGATCGCGGTGTCCGAGAGGGTCGTGGAGTCGGTACGCATATAGGTGATGAAGCCGTTCTCGTACAGCTTCTGCGCGACCTGCATGGTGGCCTTCGCCCCGAAGCCCAGCTTCCGGCTCGCCTCCTGCTGGAGGGTCGTCGTACGGAAGGGCGCGTACGGGGAGCGGCGGTACGGCTTCGACTCGACGGACCGCACGGCGAACGAGGAGTCCGCGAGCGCGGCGGCCAGGGCCCGGGCGTTCGCCTCGTCCAGGTGCAGCGTCTGGCCGGAGGCGGACTTCAGCTGTCCGTCCGCACCGAAGTCGCGGCCCTGGGCGATGCGGCGCCCGTCGACGGCGCTGAGCCGGGCCGTGAACGTCGAGGGGTCGGAGGCGTCCCCGCCCCGCCCGGTGGCGAAGGTTCCGGTCAGGTCCCAGTACTCGGCGGAGCGGAAGGCGATGCGCTCGCGCTCCCGCTCGACGACGAGCCGGGTGGCGACGGACTGGACGCGGCCCGCCGAGAGCTTCGGCATGACCTTCTTCCACAGGACCGGCGAGACCTCGTAGCCGTAGAGGCGGTCGAGGATGCGGCGGGTCTCCTGGGCGTCGACCATGCGCTGGTTCAGCTCGCGCGGGTTGGCGACGGCGGCGCGGATCGCGTCCTTGGTGATCTCGTGGAAGACCATCCGGTGGACGGGGACCTTGGGCCGCAGGACTTCCTGGAGGTGCCACGCGATGGCTTCGCCCTCGCGGTCCTCATCGGTGGCGAGGAAGAGTTCGTCGGACTCGGCCAGCAGCTGCTTCAGCTTCCTGACCTGGGCCTTCTTGTCAGCATTGACGACGTAGATCGGCTCGAAGTCGTTCTCGACGTCGACGCCGAGACGGCGCACCTCGCCGGTGTACTCGTCGGGCACCTCGGCGGCGCCGTTCGGGAGGTCGCGGATGTGCCCGACGCTCGCCTCGACCACGTATCCGGGGCCGAGATAGCCCTTGATCGTCTTCGCCTTGGCAGGGGACTCGACGATGACGAGTCGGCGGCCGCCCTGTGCGGTCTCGCTGGTCGGGGACAACTTCGCTCTTCTCTCCGGTCGACGCTCGGTGGGCATCCGGGGCAGCGCGAGGGCGCTGCCGACAGTGCTGTCGCTGCGGAGTGTGACGGTACAGCCCGCCCCCGTGTCAAACGGCAAAAGCCCGCAACGGCCACTCGAACGGTAACCCGACTTCCGCCATTCCTGCCGCCCGGCCCGCTCGGTCCGCCGCGCGCACGGCCACGGCCTGCGGGTTTCGGCACGGTCCGGACCGCCCTGCGGGTGCGGGGTCCGGGGGACACGCGGCCCGGGCGTGTTTCCGGCCTCACCACCGGGTCCCCGACCGGCCCGGCCGCGTACGCCTGGCGCCCGGGCGCACTCATACGCGACCGAAGCACCACACCCCGAGGACGAGGAAAAGTACGCCGAACACGGTGGCGAGTGCGGTGGAGACCCGGGGGCGCACCCCGTATGCCACCGGCGCGCGGTGCAGCACACGCGCCCCCGTCCACAGCAGCAGCGCCGCGCCGAACAGTGCGAACGTCGTTCCGGCGAGAACAGCGGGCCCGCTCTCCATTCCGTACGCCTCCCTCTTCCCCTGCCACATCTCGGATACGCGGGGAGGCTCCCACCGCGGAGCGTCGCGGACGCCAACACGGGGTGAACAGCAGGACCCGTCACATCACGTCGAGCGTGGCGCGCCGCCTGCTCCCCCGTTCGAACAGGGCGAGCAGTACGACGGCGAGAAGGGCGTAGCCGGCGCCGGTCAGCAGTTCCGCGGCGATGCCCCGGCCGTCGAGCCCGGCCCCGGCGGACAACTGACGCGCCGCGTCGGCGGCGTGAGTCAGCGGCAGTACGTCCCCGACGGCCCGCATCCAGCCCGGCAGGGTCTCCCGCGGCACGTTCGCACCGGTCAGGAGCAGGAGTACGGAAGCGGCCACGTTCGATACGAGGAAGACGTCCCGGAACCGCAGCCCCAGCGCCCCCAGCGCCAGGCCGAACGCGGAACATCCGGCAGCGGCGGCGAGCAGGACCGCACCGAGCCCCGGCAGAGCCCCAAGCGGAATGCGCAGACCGAGCAGGAGACAGGCGGCGGAGAGCGTGAAGACGCTGATGACGAGACCGTTCAGCACATACGGGAGGGCCCGGCCGAACCAGAGCGGAGCGCGGTCGCGGGGGCTGAGCAGGACCGCGCCGAGCGTTCCGAAACGCCGCTCGTTGGCGATGGCCATCGTGCCGCCGTACACACAGGCTGTGGATGAGGAGATCACGGCGTTGCCGAGCAGGTAGAAGCGGTCGTCGGCGACGCCCAGCTGCCGTCCCAGGAAGACGAAGAAGAGGAGTTGCAGCAGCGGGCCGACGAGCAGGGTGCCGATGAACATGGGCGGTGTCGTCCAGTTGAAGAGCGCCCGGTACGAGAGGGCGCCGCCGATCACCACGAGCCTGACCGAGGAAACGATCCGGCGGTGGAGGCCGGGTGCGGAACCGGAATCCGCGTGAGGGGTACGGGCGGACATGCGGGCAACTCCTGGGGGCGGGGCGGAAGGGGGTGCGGGGCGCGGGTCCGGGTCGGGCGGCGCGCCAGGTCAGGCGAGGGCGAGGGTCGCGGCGGCCCGCGCACGCTGTTCGACGCGTCCCAGCACCAGGACGGCGAGCAGCGCGTAGAGCGCCCCGAGTCCGAGGGCGGCGCCCATCGGGACCAGCACCTCGGCCGCGCCGGCCCCGCCGGAGGTCGCCGCGTGCACCGCGCGCGAGCCCCAGGTGGTGGGCAGCGCCCAGGAGACCGGACGCGTCCAGTCCGGCAGCACGGTGATGGGCACGAGCATCCCGGAGAGCAGCCACACGGGGGCGTCCAGCGGGTTGGCCAGGGCGTTCGCGTTGCGCAGCAGGACGAAGGTGGCGGCGAGCAGCAGCCCCATCATCCCGAGCGAGAGGACGCAGACCGGGACGGCGGCCAGGAAGAGCACCGGATGCGCGAAGTCCAGCGGCACGTCGAAGAGCACGGCGCCCCAGAGCACCGTCGCGCCCATGGCGTAGGTGCCGATGACGGCGGTGGCCAGGGTGATGGGCAGCAGGACGAGGGCGAGCGGGGTGGGCGAGGCGACGAGCGTCTCCAGGGTGCCCAGCCAGCGCTGGTTCTGCACGGCCCCGCCGGATCCGAAGAGGACCGAGGACCAGATGCCCATCAGCCCGGCTCCGACGGCCGCGGTCAGCAGCCGGTCGGGGTCGTCGGCGGCGCGGAAGAGGTAGACGGAGAGCGTCGCGTAGACCAGGGGCACGAGGACGGCGAAGGTGATCTCCAGCGGCGAACGGCTCATGTACGACACGTGTGTCCGCACACCGACGGCGGTCAGGCGCAGGGCCCGGGCGGGCGTCATGCGACGACCTCGCCGTCGAGGTGGCGGTCCGCTTCGGTGCCGGGGGCCGGCTCGGCGGGGCCCGGCTCGGCGGGGCCCGGCTCGGCGGGGCCCGGCTCGGCGGGGCCCGGCTCGGCGGGGCCCGGCTCGGTCGGTGCGGGCTCTGCGCGCGATGGCCCGTCCGTCTCCTCCACGATCGCGATGTAGGCGTCCTCCAGCGTGGGTTCCCGGGTGACGACCCGTCCGACGCGGACCCCGTCGAGCGCCGCCAGGACCTGTCCGTGCAGGTCGGCGCCGTGCTCCGTCTGCACGATGACGGCCTGTCGGCTGCCCCGGTCCTCGGCGGCCACGCCGTGCACACCGGCCACGGCGCGGATGCGTTCGAGGTGGTCCTCGCCCGCCCCGTACGCCTCGATCTCCAGGATGCCGCGTTCCTGGACGCGGGACTTGAGCCGGTCCGGGGTGCCGAGCGCCCTGATCGTGCCGCCCGCGATGACGGCGATCCGGTCGCACAGCTCGTCGGCCTCCGCCATGTAATGCGTGGTCAGCAGCACCGTGGTGCCACCGGCGCGAAGGTCGGCGACAGTGCGGCGGAGGTCGCGCGCCGCCACCGGGTCCACGCCGATGGAGGGTTCGTCGAGGAACAGGACGTCGGGGCTGTGCAGCAGGCCGCGCGCGATGTGCAGCCGCTGCCGCATGCCCCGCGAGTACCCCTCGACGCGCTCCTTCTCGCGCCCGGCGAGGCCGACCAGGTCGAGGAGTCCGGCGATCCGCCGCTTCTGGTCCCGGGGCTCGACCCCGTACAGCTCGGCGAAGTAGCGCAGGTTGTCGAGGGCGGACAGCCGGTCGTACAGGCCCCGGTCGCCGCCGAAGACGTAACCGATCCGGCGGCGTACGGCGACCGGGTCGGACGCCACGTCGTGCCCCAGCACCCGGGCCGTGCCGGAGGTGGGCAGCAGCAGGGTGTTGAGCATCTTGATGGTGGTGGTCTTGCCCGCGCCGTTCGGCCCGAGGAGCCCGAAGAGCTCACCGCGCGCCACCTCGAAGGTGATCCCCCGCACGGCTTCGGTCTCGGTGCGGCGCGGACGCAGGAAGCCGGTCCGGCTGGTGTAGGTGCGGCACAGGTTCTTCGCCTCGATCGCAAGCATGGCCCGGACGCTAGGTCCGCCGCCGGCGCCCTGCCATCGATTCGGAACCCCCCGAATCGTCCGCGCTTCCCTTACGAGACCGCGCGCAGAACGTCCTCCCCCGAGAGCAGCGCGAGGAGGGCGCGGCCGGTGTCGGTGAGCTGGTAGTAGACGCTGCGGCCTATGCGGTGCCGGGTGACGACGTCGGCCTCGGCGAGGGCCGACAGATGCTCGGAGACCGTGCTCGGGGCGAGCCCCAGCCGGTCGGCTATCCCGGCGGTGGTGAGGGGTCCGCCGAGCTGGCGCAGCACGGAGGCCCGGCCCCGGCCGAGCAGCAGCCCGAGCCGGTCGCCGCTGTCGGCGCGCTCCGCCGGCCGCTCGCGCAGGGCGCCCGCGCCGCGCGCCTGGAAGGACACGGTCAGGACCTCGGGGTCGTCGGTGGAGTAGAGCCGGCAGCCCTCCGCGAAGACGAGGGGCACGAGCAGAAGCCGCCGTTCGCCGGCCCGGTACTCGGCGTCGATGTGCTTCGTCAGCTCCAGGACCGGCGGCTGCCACTTGGCCCGGCTCTCCAAGCCGGTGAAGAGCGCGTCGATGCCCTCGGTGGCGAAAGTCCGCGCCCGGATGAGCACTTCGTCCTCGACCAGACGGCGCATGACGGGCCAGTGGACGGCCATCGCGCCCTCCCAGTACGCCGCGTACGCATCGGCGAGCGCCGCGCACGCGCCTTCGGGATCGGCGAGATAGGGGCGTACGTACGGATGGTCCTCAAGCCCCGCGTAGTGCTCGGCGATCCCCGCCCGTACGACATCGGCCGGGGTGGTCCGCACGGCTTCCAGCTCCATCTCGACGGCGGTGGCCCCGACCGGCCGGGGCAGCATGAAGTCGGGGAACTGGTGGGGGCCGTCGATCAGCAGCCGGAGCGCATGCGTCCGTTCGTCCTCGCGCAGCACCTCGCGGGCCCGCACCACCCACTCCTCGTACGGGCGGGAGGGGTGGCGGTGCGGCATCGCGAGGTGGAGGCCGCAGAAGGCGTCCCACAGCGGGCTGATCGCGATGCGGGTCGCGCCGAGCGACGTCTCGTCCAGCTCGATCCGGATCATCCGGTCACCGCCCGCCCGGGGGCAGCGGCTCCAGGAAGCCCTCCTCGACCAGCAGCCGGATGGCCTGCGGGGTGCGGTCCCGGAGCAGCACCGGGTCCTCGTTCATCAGCTGGGCGATGGCGTCGAGGATGCGCCCGGCGGGCAGCGAGCCGTCGCAGACCCCGGCGAACCCGGCGCCGACCGCGTCGACCTTGGTGGCCCGGCGCATGCCGCGGTTCTGACGGAGCACCACATGCTCGGGGTCCTCCGCCCCGGGCATCCCCACCTGCTCCTGCACCACCTCGGCGGCCAGGGTGAAGTGGGCGGCGAGGAGCGCGGCGTCGTCCTGCTCGCGCAGATAGTCCTGGCGGGCGAAGTGCGCCTCGACGGCGGGGCCGAGCGGCTGCTCCACCGCGTGCGGCCACTCCTCGATCACGACGGAGGGGCTCCCGGCGGCGGCCGCGGCGGACTTCCGCAGGGTGATCCAGCCGAAGCCGACGCCCTTGGTCCGCCGCGCCTCGAACTCGTCCAGCCAGGCGTCGTACCGCGCCTCGTACTCCGCCGGGTCCGTGCGGTGGTCGCCGCTGTCGCGCAGCCACAGCTCCGCGTACTGCGTGACGTCCTGCACCTCGCGCTGCACGATCCAGGCGTCGCACCCCTCCGGGACCCAGGTGCGCAGCCGGTCCTGCCACTCCTCGTCCTCGGTGTGCTCCCAGTTGGCCAGGAAGTGCGCGAAGCCGCCCTCGTTGAGCCGGTCGCCGGTCTGCCGCACCAGGGTCCGGCACAGGTCGTCACCGGCCATCCCCCCGTCGCGGTAGGTGAGCCGAGCGCCCGGGGAGATGACGAACGGCGGGTTGGAGACGATCAGGTCGAAGGTCTCGGCACCGACCGGCTCGTACAGCGAGCCCTCGCGCAGGTCCGCCGGGGCGGCGCCGGACAGGGCGAGGGTGAGCCGGGTGAAGGCGAGGGCGCGCGGATTGAGGTCGGTCGCCGTGACCCTGGTGGCGTGCTGCGCGGCATGCAGCGCCTGGATGCCGGAGCCCGTACCGACGTCGAGTGCGGAGCCGACGGGCTTGCGGACGGTGATCCCGGCCAGGGTGGTGGAGGCCCCGCCGATGCCGAGGACGACGCCCTTCTCGCGCGAGCCGATCCCGCCGGCGCCGCCGACCGCGCAGCCGAGGTCGGAGACGATGAACCAGTCCTCGCCGGCAGGCCCGCCGTACGGCCGCACATCGACGGTCGCCCGTACCTCGCCGGCCGTCTCGGTCAGCCAGCCGTCCGCCACGCACTCCTTCAGCGGGAGCACGGCCGCCGCCCGCTCGACGGGCACGGGCCGCTGGAGGAGGAAGAGGCGCACCAGCGTGTCGAGCGGCGTGTCACCACGCGTCGCCCGCAACGCCGGAACCGTCTCGCTGCGCGCCAGCGCGGCGTAGGCGGGCGCGCCGAGCAGGTCGAGGAGCCCGTCGGCCGTGAAGGCGGCCGCGAGCAGGGCCTCGCGGAGCCGGTGCGCGTGGTCCGCCGCGGGAAGGTCTGCTGCGAAAAGGCTGGTCTTACTCACGTGCTCCATTGTGACGGCTCCCACTGACAACGGCAGCGGCCCGGCCACCGCACCGGGTATCCCCGGGGTGGCCGGGCCGCTCACCCGGTTTCCGTCCGCTCTCCGCGGGCCGTGACGCCGGCCGCCCGGTTACGCCTTCTTGCTGGCGGACGCGGAGGGAGACGCTTCCTTCGACGGCTCGGTCGAAGGCTTGGCGGAGGGCTCGGAGTCGTCCGAAGCGCCGCCCGAGGGGGACGGCGAAGCGGTCGGCTTCTGGCAGCCCTCCTGCTTGGCCATCGCGGAACCGACATCGCCGGACTGGAGCTTCTGCAGGGCCTGGTCACCGCTGGTACTGATCTTGTTCAGCTCCTCCGCGACGCCCTTGAGGCCGTCGGCGAACTTGCCCTGGTCCTTCGTCTCCAGGTCGTCGACCTTGTCCTGGAGCTTGGCGTAGGCCGCGGAGGAGGCGTTGAGCTCCTTCACGGCCTCCTTCTGCGTGGTCTCGCCGTCGTCCACCGGCGGCGGACCCGCCGAATCGACGGCCGAGCCCAGCGCCTTGTACGCCTGCGAGATCTGCTGGAAGGCTGCGGAGTCGGTCTTCTGGACGTCCGCGGGCTTGCTGTTGTCGGAGGTCTGCTGCTGGATGGACGCGTTGGCGTTCGCGATCTTCTGCAGCTGCGGCTGAACCTGGTCGCAGACCTTCTTCGCCCAGTCGTTCACCTTGTCGTCGCTGTCGTCGCTGCAGCCCGACAGTGCCAGTACGAGTACCGCACCGCCGGACAGCGCGGCTGCAAGCTTCTTGTTCACCGGTTTGGTCCCTTCCAAGGCTCTCGGCCCCGGAACTTACACGCCGAACGCCCTCCATCCGGGTGTCAGGCGTCCGATAGGCAGGCTTTTGCAGCCATTTGCACCAAGGGAAATGAGGGATACGCAACTCACCCGGACAGCCCCCACCGAGGGGAACAGGCGAACGATTCCCCACTCGCACGAGAGGTCGACCAGCCAGACGCGACGTCAGAAGCTCTGAGTGAGAAGAGAACTGACCGCGCATCGCTCGCGACGCGCGGTGGCACCGCTCAGGGAAGGACGGCGACCGGCGTCTTCGGCCAGTTCATCCGGATGACTCCGCCCTCCGCACCGGACCTGACCTCCACGTCGTCCACGAGGCCGCTGATGACCGCGAGGCCCATCTCGTCCTCGTCGTCCGCATCGGGCTCGGGCTCATCGAGCCCTCCGCCGCGTCGCCCGGAGGCACCACCGGGAACGGAGCCGTCGGCGCCGGGGCCCGGCACCTCGTCCCCGACCTCGATGGCGAAGGTCTTCTCCTCCTCGATCAGGCGGACCGTCACGGGAGCGGTGACGCCGTGGCTGCGGTGCAGGCCGACGGCGCGGCTGCACGCCTCGCCCACGGCGAGGCGGACCTCGTCGAGCACGGCCTCGTCGACTCCGGCCCTGCGCGCCACGGCCGCCGCCACGAGACGGGCGGTCCTGACGTGTTCGGGCTGGGCGCTGAAGCGGAGTTCAACGGTGGCCATGCGATCCCCCTCGAACGTACGTATGTGCATGCCGGGGGCAGGCCGCACGGCCCGAAGCCCCGGCTCCCTCTGCGGACCCTGGCTCCCGGCGCCGAGCGGACTCTCCCGGACGGATCGGGCGGCTGACGGATACGGCTGACAAATAAATCGGCCACGGACCGCCGACCGGGTGATCCCGGCATCCCGGGCCCACCCACCGGCCACGGCGGGACAAACACTGCCGCCCCGGCGGGCTCCCGGGGGAGCCGCCGCGGGCCGGCCGCCGCCGGACCGGCACGAGCCGGACCGGCGCCGGACCGGATGTCAGTCGGTGGCCGCGACGGCCTCGTCGACCGTGGTGTGGATCGGGAACACCTTGGTCAGACCGGTGATCCGGAAAATCTTAAGAATGCGCTCCTGGTTGCACACCAGGCGCAGCGAGCCCTCATGGGCCCGCACCCGCTTCAGGCCGCCCACGAGCACGCCGAGGCCGGTGGAGTCGAGGAAGTCGACGCCTTCCATGTCGACAACCAGGTGGTAGCTGCCGTCATTCACCAACTCGACCAACTGCTCGCGCAGCTTGGGCGCGGTATACACATCAATCTCGCCACCGACCTCGACGACCGTACGGTCGCCACCAGGGCCGGACACATTGCGAGTCGACAAGGACAGGTCCACGGATCCTCCAGCACCTTGCTATCGAGCGGTCGCCCCTCGGTCTCCCCGGCGGAGCCGGGGGACGGATCGCCAGCCGCGATGGCATTCAATCACTTACCGGCAGCCATGCACGACGCCTTCGGACCATTGTCCGCCTCGCCAGTGACACACTCGGTGCCGATGGCCAAGAATCAACGCCCCAGTCGACCCCCGGGGAGTGGGGGCTCCCGCCCCTCTCCCGAGATGGTCCTCGACCGGCTCGCCGCAGGGGCGGGCCGGTCCGCGCGCATCACTCATACGGAGCACTTGCCCCCGCGTGCGGGAACCCATGCAGTCTGGCCCGACCGCATCCGTCCGGAAGTGATCGCCGCCATCCAGAAGGCCGGCATCGACCACCCCTGGGCCCATCAGGCGGCCGCCGCGGAGCACGCGCTGGACGGCACGTCCGTCGTCATCGCCACCGGAACGGCGTCCGGCAAGTCCCTGGCCTACCTCGCCCCGGTCCTCAGCGCCCTCCTGGACGGCTCCGAGGCCCCGAACGGGCGCGGCGCCACCGCTCTCTACCTCTCCCCCACCAAGGCACTGGCCGCCGACCAGCGACGCTCGGTCAAGGCGCTCGCGGCCCCGCTGGGCAACGGCATCCGGCCCGCCGTCTTCGACGGCGACACGCCCGTCGAGGAGCGCGAGTGGGTGCGCCAGTACGCCAACTACGTCCTCACCAACCCCGACATGCTGCACCGGGGCATCCTCCCGTCACACCCCCGCTGGTCCTCCTTCCTGCGCTCGCTGCGCTACGTCGTCATCGACGAGTGCCACACCTACCGGGGCGTCTTCGGCTCCCACGTCGCCCAGGTGGTGCGCCGACTCCGCCGCCTCTGCGCCCGTTACGGCTCCGACCCCGTCTTCCTCCTCGCGTCCGCCACCTCCGCCGAGCCGGCCCTCGCGGCCGGCCGCCTCACCGGCCTCCCCGTCACGGAGGTGGCCGACGACGCCTCCCCGCGCGGCGAACTGGTCTTCGCCCTGTGGGAGCCCCCGCTGACCGAGCTGCACGGCGAGAAGGGTGCCCCCGTACGCCGCACCGCCACGGCCGAGACCGCCGACCTGCTCACCGACCTCACCGTCCAGGGCGTCCGCTCGGTCGCCTTCGTACGCTCCCGGCGCGGCGCCGAGCTGATCTCCGTCATCGCCAAGGAACGCCTCGCCGAGGTCGACCGCACCCTGCCCTCCCGGGTCGCCGCCTACCGCGGGGGGTACCTCCCCGAGGAACGCCGCGCCCTGGAACGCGCCCTGCACTCCGGCAGCCTCCTGGGTCTCGCCGCCACCACCGCCCTGGAACTCGGCATCGACGTCTCCGGGCTGGACGCCGTCGTCATATCCGGCTACCCGGGAACGAGGGCGTCCCTCTGGCAGCAGGCGGGCCGGGCAGGGCGGGCGGGCCAGGGCGCCCTCGCCATCCTGGTGGCCCGCGACGATCCGCTGGACACCTTCCTCGTCCACCACCCCGAGGCCCTGTTCGAGCAGCCCGTGGAGTCGACCGTCCTGGACCCGGACAACCCGTACGTCCTCGCCCCCCATCTCTGCGCCGCCGCGGCGGAGCTTCCGCTCACCGAGAACGACCTCCAGCTCTTCGGCCCGGCCGCGCCCGGGCTCCTCCCCCAGCTGGAGACCGCCCGGCTGCTCCGCAAGCGACCGTCGGGCTGGCACTGGACCCGGCGCGAGCGGGCCGCCGACCTCACCGACATCCGCGGCGAGGGCGGCCGCCCCGTCCAGATCGTCGAGGAGGGCACCGGCCGGCTGCTGGGCACCGTGGACGAGTCCGCCGCCCACAGCGCCGTGCACGAGGGCGCCGTCCACCTCCACCAGGGCCGCTCCTACCTGGTCCGCAAACTGGACCTGGAGGACTCCGTGGCCCTGGTCGAACAGGCCGACCCGCCGTACTCGACCACCGCCCGCGACACCACCTCCATCGCCGTCCTGGACACCGACACCGAGATCCCCTGGGGGGACGGCCGGCTCTGCTACGGGTCCGTCGAGGTCACCAACCAGGTCGTCTCCTTCCTGCGCCGCAAGCTGATCACCGGAGAGGTGCTCGGCGAGAGCAAGCTGGACCTGCCGCCGCGCACCCTGCGCACCCGAGCCGTGTGGTGGACGGTGACCGAGGACCAGCTCGACGCCGCACGGATCAACCCGGAGATCCTCGGCGGCGCGCTCCACGCCGCCGAGCACGCCTCGATCGGCATGCTGCCTCTCTTCGCCACCTGCGACCGCTGGGACATCGGCGGGGTGTCCGTCCCGCTGCACCCCGACACCCTGCTGCCCACGGTCTTCGTGTACGACGGCCACCCGGGCGGCGCCGGATTCGCCGAGCGCGCGTTCCACACCGCCCGCGAGTGGCTGTCGGCCACGCGCATGGCCATCGCGTCCTGCGAGTGCGACGCGGGCTGCCCCTCCTGCATCCAGTCCCCCAAGTGCGGCAACGGCAACGACCCCCTGCACAAACGAGGCGCCGTCCGCCTCCTCACGGAACTCCTGCGCTCCGCGCCGGGCGATCCCGACGAGGCCGACGGCCCGGGCGGAACGCCGAGCGGGCCGGGCGGAACGCCGAGCGGGCCGGGCGGAACGCCGAGCGGGCCGGGCAAGGACGACGCCCGGGGCGCTGGGGCGGGGGGCCGGGACGCTACGGGGGAAGGCCTGGACGCCGTGGCGGACGGCCAGGACGCCGTGGCGGACGGCCAGGACGCACCGCCTGAGGGCCGGGGCGCTTCGGCGCATGGCCCCGGCGCGACGCCCGACAACCGGCGCGCTACGACGGAGGGCTCGGGCCGCCCGGCCGGATCCGGTCCGGGCCGCCCCGCTGATCCCGGCTCGCCCGAAGCGGCGGTCCACCCGCCGGAGGAGCCTCCTCCGGCGGCCCCGCCCGGGACCTGACCTCCGGCGCGTACGGCCCGAACCGCACCCGGGCCGTCACATCGGCGACCTCCCCCAGCACCGTGCACCGCACCACCTCCGCCCCCTGCGCCCTGGCCACCTCCCCGGCCGACGCGCAGGCCGGCTCCACGCCTTCCAGCGCCCGGTCCGCCACCGCCAGCGCCGCCAGATCGGCCGCGCCCCCGGCCCGGTGCCGGGCGGCCACCACCTGCCCGAGCGCCAGAACCACAGCGAACACGGTGCACAGCGTCGCCGTGGTCACCGCCGCCCAAACGGTCGCCAGCCCCTGATCCCCCTCCGGCACCCGACGCCGCCACCGGACCAAAGCCCAGTCCCATCGGCAACGTCCCCGCCCCATCACGGGCCGCCCCCTTCCACCGCCGGATTCGGGCCGCCCGCCGCAGCCGGCCCGGCAGGCACCGGCGCGTCCTCCGCCGCAGCCGCGGCCTCCGCTTTCAACGTCACGGCAAGCCGCCCGGGCCCGGGCGTCGGAGCGGTCACCGTCACCCGCCACAGCTCTCCGGCCCGCTCCACCGCGACCGAAGCCCCGCCGGGTGCGGCGGAAAGAGCGGCTTCCCGCACCTGCGGCGCCGGCTCCGAACGGGCCGCGGCACGAGCACCGGCCCGGGCCGCGTCCACACAACGAATCTGGGCCGACGCAGCCATCAGCGCCCACAGCAGCGCCAGAGCGAACAGCGCCAGCACCGGGATCACCATGGCGGCCTCCGCCGTCACCACTCCCCGATCGCCGAACCTCCTGCCGTCCGGCACGACTCCCCCGCACCGCCCGTTCCGCCCTCGCCCCGGCCGACCTCCGGACCCGGCACCCGCACCCGCACCCGCCTCAGAACTTCGCATCGAGCGCGCCCTTCAGCAGTGACTGCAGCTGGGACATCACCGCCGCGCTGGTGACGACCTTGTAGAGCACGGCGGCAAACGCACAGGCCGCGATCGTGCCCACCGCGTACTCGGACGTCGTCATTCCACTGTCGCCCCGAGACCGTGCGAGACGGACCACGGACCGCATCCAGTTCTTGATCTTGCGCATCACTTCAAACCCCCGACACATCGGTTACGTACGACATGGCTGAACTGCTTTTACGTCTTCGCCTTCCGGACTACGCCGGCTGGAGCAGGCCCCCGGCCAGCCCGATCACCACGGGCGCCACCCCGACCGCCAGGAACGCGGGGAGGAAGCAGAGCCCCACAGGCGCGGTGACCATCACGGCGGCCCGCTGAGCCCGCGCCACGGCCGCCCTCGCCCGCTCGGCCCGCAGTGCCTCGGCGATCCGGGCCACCGGCTCCGCCGCCGGTGCGCCGGTCGAGCCGGCCCGGTCCAGGCAGCCGGCCAGGGTGGCGGCCCCCGGTATCTCGCCGAACCTCCCCCAGGCGACAGCCGGGTCCCCGCCGAGCCGGATCTCCGCGGCCGTCCGGGCGAGCTGATCGCCCACCGGGCCGCCCAGGGACTCCCCCACCGCTTCGGCCGCCTCCACCGGACCGGCACCGGCGGAGAGGCAGGCCGCCAGCAGATCCGCCGCCATGGGCAATTGGCTGGCGGCCTCCGCCGTTCGGGCCATGGTCTCGGCGGCGACTCGCGAGGCATGTCCGAGCCGCTTCCGCTGCCACCGCCGCGCGCCAAAGGCCGAGGCCAGGCCGACCGCCCATCCCGCCGGGCCGCCCACGAGGAACCACCCCGTCAGCACGACCGCCGACAGCACCACCCACTGTCCGACCGGGCCGACGGAGACCGTCCGGCCCACCCCAGGCCCGGAGGAGCGGAACGGCCCCATCCAGACCCCGGGAACCGCCGGCCCCACCGCAAAAAGGCGCTCGCCCCGACGCCGCACCCGCCGACCGGCCTGCCGCCGCGCCAAGGGAAGAAGCACTCGCGCGTAGAGGCACAGCGCCACCGCCACGGCTTCCGCCGCCTGGACACCCCCTCCGGCCGACGCGCTCATCCGGCTTCCCCCGCCCGGACGATCCGGGCTGCCCAGAAGAGCCCGCACACCTCCAGCAGGCCGCCGGTCACCAGGCAGACCAGACCGGCGGTGGTATGCAGCAACACCCTCAACGGGTCCGCGCCCAGCGCGGCGCCGAGCCCCAGGCCGAGCACGGGGAGCAGGGCGAGCACCGCGACCGTCGACCACGCCCCCGCGAGTTGCGCCCGCAGCTCATCCCGCTGCCTGCGTTCGGCACGCAACGCGCTTTCCAGCCGGTCCAGGCCCGCCGCGAGCCCGGCCCCGCTGCCCACCGCCACCCGCCAGCAGGCGGCCACTCCGGCCAGCCCGTCCAGGCCCGGTTCACCCGCCGCCTGGACGAGCGCCCGCGGCACATCGCCCCCGAACCGTGCGGCGGCCGACACCCGGAATCCGACATCGCCCATCACGTCCGTACCGCGCACCGCGACGAGCAGCGCCTCCCCCGGCTCGCGACCGGCCCTGAGCTCGCCGACCAACGCACCGCACAGGTCCACCACCCCGTTCGCCCTGGCCTCCTGTTCCTCGCGCGCCCCCCTTTTCAGCAACCATCTCCGCGCCAGAGGGACAGCAGCGGCCCCCGCGATCAACGGCAGAACGGACTGCCCGAGCACCGCCGGCACCGAAGCCACCGGCAGACACAGCCACTCCCACCGCCCTCTGAGCCGCTTCTCGATCCGGCTGCGGACCCTCCACCACCTCTCCCCGGCAGACGTCCGCTCGCCCTCGTCGGTCATCAGCGCTCGCGCCCTGCGCAGCGGCCGACTACGCCCCATCACCACCAGCCAGGCCGCCATCGCCGCACACAGCGCCGCGGCGTGCACCACGTCCGGCACCCCGACGTGCGCCGTCCCGCCGATCACAGCGCGCCCCCGATGAGCTCGTGGAGCCGCTCCCAGCCCCGCTCCCGCTCAAATCCGGTGCCGCCCCACCGCAGCGCCGGAACGGTCAGCACCAGCCCGGCCGCATCCCGCTCCAGCACATGGATGTCCGCGATCCGCCTGCGCCCCGCCCGGTCCCGTACGAGGTGGACCACGACCGACAGAGCCGCCGCGAGCTGGCTGTGCAGCGCCAGCCGGTCCAGCCCCGCCGCCGTTCCGAGCGCCTCCAACCGTGCTGGTACGTGCCCGGCGGCATTGGCATGAACAGTTCCTGAGCCCCCCTCATGCCCCGTGTTCAGGGCGGCCAGGAGCTCGGTCACCTCGCTTCCCCGTACCTCACCGACCACCAGCCGGTCGGGCCGCATGCGCAGTGCTTGTCGCACCAGGTCGCGAAGGGTCACCCGGCCGGCACCCTCCTGATTCGCGGGGCGCGACTCCAGCCGTACGACATGCGGGTGGTCCGGTCGCAGCTCTGCGGAGTCCTCTGCGAGCACGATCCGCTCGCGCTCCCCCACCGCCCCCAGCAGGCTCGACAGCAGAGTCGTCTTCCCCGCCCCCGTCCCACCGCTGATCAGGTAGGAGACCCTCGCCTCCACCAGGGCCCTCAGCACCCGGTCTCCTCCGGGCGGCACGGTCCCGGCCTCGACCAGCTCCGCCAGCGAGAAGGCCCGGGGCCTGACCACCCTCAGCGAAAGGCACGTCGACCCGACCGATACCGGGGGAAGCACCGCGTGCATACGGGTGCCGTCCGGAAGTCTCGCGTCCACCCAGGGCCTGGCATCGTCCAGTCGGCGTCCCGCCACGGCCGCGAGCCGCTGGGCCAGCCTGCGGACTGCGGCCGCGTCCGCGAAGGTCACCCCGGTGAGTTCGAGCCCCCCTCCCCGGTCCACCCAGACCCGGTCGGGCGCCGACACCAGAACGTCCGTGACATCGGGGTCGGCCAGAAGGGGCTCCAGCACCCCGGTGCCGATCAGCTCCCCTCTCAGTTCGTCCGCACGGCCGAGCACTTCGGCCGTGCCGAGCAGACGCCCCTGCGCCCGCAGAGCGGCGGCGACCCCGGCCGGAGTCGGAGCAGCGCCGCTGGAGGCAAGCCGCTGCCTCACCGCGTCGAGCAGCGCCTCGGTCATGGAGTACCCCCGGCGACCGGGCCACTGACGCGCTCACCCACGAGCGCCTGATCCCAGAAGGCGGCGCAGAATCTGGCCAGCGGGCCGCGCACGTTGCCGCCGGGCGGCTCGCCGGCGTCCTGCTCGGCCGACAGACCTTTTTCCAGCGGGAGTTCGCCGACCAGCGGCAGGCGCATGGCCCGGGCCACCCAGTGCGCGTCGAGCCCTGGCGCGTACGGTCCCCGCGCCACCACCCGCAGATCGTCGAGCACCATCCCGGCCATCGACGCCACCCGCTTCGCCGCCGCGACCGCGCGCAGCTCGCCGGGAACGACCACAAGCCCCAGGTCCAGCTGGGCAAGGGCCTCGGCCACCGCTTCGTCCACCCGGCGCGGCAGATCGACCACCACCACCCCGCCGAGCCTGCGCGCGGCGGCCAGCACCGCCCGCATGGCGGGGGGCGGGATCACCACCCAGTCGTCTCGGCCCCAGCTGAGCACCCGCAGCCCGTGCAGCGCGGGCAGCGATTCCTCCAGCGCGCCCCCGCCGACCCGCCCCTTTGAATGGGCGAAATCCGGCCACCGCATGCCTTCCGCCCGCTCGCCACCGAGCAGCACGTCGATGCCACCGCCCAGCGGGTCCCCGTCGATGAGCATGGTCCGCTGCCCCGCTCCGGCCGCGGTCACCGCGAGAGCGCAGGCCAGCGTGGACGCACCCGCGCCGCCCCGGCCACCGATCACCCCGACCGTGACCGCGGGCCGGCCGACGCCTTCCGACGCGTTGGCGATCTGGTCGACAAGCCAGGTCTCGGAGTCAGGCAGCCGGATCACGCACTCGGCGCCGATGTCGACGGCTCGGCGCCACACGTCCGGCACGTCCCGGCCCCGTCCCACGACCATGACGCCCCGCCTGCGCGCCGCGCCTCGGCACCGTGCGGCCGCGTCGTCGCCGACGAGGACCATGGGCGCCTGCTCCCACCCCTCTCGATGGTCCGGCAGCGTGTGATGCACCTCCGGTTCCGCACCGGCGGCGGCGCACAGCCTCAGCAGGTCGTCGAGCAGATCCACGTCCTCGGTCACGATCAGCGGTCCACCCCGCCGCGTGGCGACAGCCGCCCATCGGTCCTGCGCACTGGATTCAGCCACGCTCTCCCCCTCCATCACTCACCTTCGCCGCGGGTGCGGCGATCTCGGAGACCGTCCGAGAACGGTGATTCCGGTACCCGTGGAGTTCACGGGTGGAATCACGGTGCAGCGCTTCCGGAAATCGTGTGGATCTTGCTCAAAAACCGTGGACAACTCAGTGGTTGTGAATAACTTCGTAGCTCATACCGGTGACTTCCCGGTGCGACTCTTTCGCTACCCAGTGTCACAGTGCACGCTGACGTGAGTCGGTCGCGGTCATCGCCCGACAAGGAGCAGAAGGAGGAGAAATGGTCGATTCCGCGCGACAAACCGCGTCCGGACATGCGACGACCCCCGCCGGGGGGGAGAGCGGGGGTCGTCCCCACGGCCGACTCGGGGGGGGGAGGAGCCGGACCGGGTTAGCACGGTCGCGAACGATCCGTGACTTCCATGGTGTACCCGAGGCCCTTCTCAGGCAAACCCACGCGCCAGGGTTTACGCCGAATGGCGGGCCCCTATGCTCTGCCGTGTGGAAAACCGCTTCTTGCCGCGCACAGCCGCCTTCTTCGACCTGGACAAGACGGTCATTGCGAAGTCCTCGACACTGACCTTCAGCAAGTCCTTCTACCACGGCGGGCTGATCAACCGCCGCGCGGTGCTGCGTACCGCGTACACGCAGTTCGTGTTCCTCGCCGGGGGCGCGGATCACGACCAGATGGAGCGGATGCGCGAATATCTCTCGGCGCTCTGCAAGGGCTGGAACGTGCAGCAGGTCAAGGAACTTGTGGCCGAGACCCTGCACGAACTGATCGATCCGATCATCTATGACGAGGCGGCGACCCTCATCGAGGAGCACCACACCGCCGGCCGCGATGTCGTGATCGTCTCGACCTCGGGCGCCGAGGTGGTCGAGCCGATCGGTGAGTTGCTCGGCGCCGACCGCGTCGTCGCCACCCGCATGGTCGTCGGTGACGACGGCTGCTACACGGGCGAGGTGGAGTACTACGCGTACGGCCCCACGAAGGCCGAAGCCATCAAGGCGCTCGCGGAGTCCGAGGGATACGACCTGGCCCGCTGCTACGCGTACAGCGACTCGGCCACCGATGTCCCGATGCTGGAATCCGTGGGCCATCCCCACGCGGTCAATCCGGACCGCGCGCTGCGACGGGAGGCCGCGCTTCGGGAGTGGCCGATTCTCGCCTTCGACCGGCCCGTCCGCCTCAAGCAGCGCCTCTCGGCGTTCTCCCTGCCACCGCGACCGGCGCTCATGGCCGCGGCAGCCGTGAGTGCGGCAGCGCTCACGGCGGGAGCCGTCTGGTACGCCGCCCGCCGACGAGCCGGCGCGGCTTCCGCGTGACCCGACCCATTGAACCAACTCGTCCGTAATTGAACACAAAAGTAAAGAAGTGTGGCCACCACTACCGCTCCACCGGCCCCTGGAGTACAAAGGACTCAACGGCCCGCGAGACCAAGGACATCCGAGAGGATGACCTGAATTACGCAGCAAGGCCCCACGGACCGCGCATGAAAACCCGGCACCCACGCGACGTCGACCCGTCGATTACGGGCCAGCCACACCAGGAGCGGGCAAAGACCCCGGCCTGATGGGCACATATCGAGGACGCTTGGTAACCGGGCGGACGTGCCAGCGGCGGTACCGAGACCGGTACCGCCGCAACCATGCTCAGCTCGTACGACCGCGATACCCGTACGACAGCGGCTAGCCGACAGCGGCCGGCCGATGCCGGTGGCGAGCGGGGACCCGCCTTATGCGGCGCCTCGCTGCAGGGCCTCGCACACCGCTGTCGATTCCCTGGCGCCGAGTTCCGCCGAGCGTCCGCAATGGCCGATCCAGGCCGCCATGCCGTCCGGCGTACCGGACAGGTAGCCATCGAAAGCGGCGGCATAGGCCGCCCGCCCCTGCTCGGCGTGCCCGACCTCGGCCGGACAGATCGATTTGGGATCGAGCCCGCTCCCGATCAGCACGATCCGCTCCGCGGTCCGCGCCACCAGGCCGTTGTGCGAACCGAAGGGGCGCAGGGCCAGCAGCTCTCCGTGCACGACGGCGGCGGTCACCAGAGCGGGAGCCTCACTCCCCGAAAGGATGATCCGGCTGAGGCCTTCCAGTCGGCCCGCGACCTCGTCCGCGTCCGGCAGCGGGGCTTCGATCAGAGGCTCGTCCACCGGTTCGCCCGCGAGCCGGGGCCGCCCGACCGCGTCCTCCGGGGCGGCGCTGCCGGCCGCCACCAGGTGAAGCCGAGCCAGCACCCGCAACGGCGACTGCCGCCAGATGGACAGAAGCTGCCCCGCCTCCGCTGTCAGGCGCAGCGCGGCCCCGACGACACGTGCCTCGTCGTCACCGCTGAAGTCGGTGCGGCGGCGCACCTCTTCGAGGTTCCAGTCGGCACCGGACAGGGCGGCCGATCCACGCGCGCCCCGCAGAGCGGCCTCCGCCGTGACCTCGTTGCTGCGGCGCCGCATCACGCGGTGGCCGTAGACGCGGTCCACCGCCTTGCGTACGGAGTCCACCGCGTCGGTCACGCCCGGCAGGGCGCCCAGAGCGACGAGCGGGTCCGAGGAAGTCGTACTCATAAGTAGCGAGGCTACGCGCCTCCGGCCCGCCCACCGGCCGGGAGTGGCCTTCTTCACGAAACCAGACAACTCATAGCGAGCGATCGACTACCCTAGGTGAACATGAAGATCGCTTTCGTAGGGAAGGGCGGCAGCGGAAAGACCACGCTGTCCTCGCTCTTCATCCGCCACCTCGCAGCCAATGAAGCCCACGTCGTCGCGGTGGACGCCGACATCAACCAGCACCTCGGAGCCGCGCTCGGCCTCGACGAGGACGAATCCGCGGCGCTGCCCGCCATGGGCGCCGAGCTGCCCCTGATCAAGGAGTACCTGCGCGGCGGCAATCCGCGCATCGCCTCGGCCGAGACGATGATCAAGACGACGCCGCCGGGCGAGGGCTCGCGCCTCCTGCGCGTGCGCGAGGACAACCCGATCTTCGATGCCTGCGCCCGTACGGTCCGGCTCGACGACGGAGACATCCGGCTGATGGCCACGGGGCCGTTCACCGAATCGGACCTGGGCGTGGCTTGCTACCACTCGAAGGTCGGCGCGGTCGAGCTCTGCCTCAACCACCTCGTGGACGGCCCCGACGAATACGTGGTGGTCGATATGACCGCCGGTTCGGACTCCTTCGCCTCGGGGATGTTCACCCGCTTCGACATGACGTTCCTCATCGCCGAACCGACCCGTAAGGGCGTCTCCGTCTACCGCCAGTACAAGGAGTACGCGCGGGACTTCGGCGTGGATCTGAAGGTCGTCGGAAACAAGGTGCAGGGCGAGGACGACCTGGACTTCCTGCGTTCCGAGGTGGGCGACGACCTGCTGGTGACCGTCGGCCATTCCGACTGGGTGCGAGCCATGGAGAAGGGCCGCCCCGCTCGCTTCGAGCTGCTTGAGGCGGACAACCGGATGGCCCTGCAAGCCCTGCAGAACGCTGCGGAGGATTCGTACGAACGACGGGACTGGGCCCGTTACACGCGCCAGATGGTGCACTTCCACCTGAGGAACGCGGAGAGCTGGGGGAACGAGAAGACCGGCGCCGACCTCGCCGCGCAGGTCGACCCCGGCTTCGTACTGGACGAGCGCTTCCTCCGCGCCGAAGCGACCCAGCTCGCGTGAGCGACTGAGGTCCCGGGTGGGCCGGCCACGGCGCCGGGCACGTCTCCTGCCCGGCGCCCGGACCCACCGGATCTAACGATCGGCCGGATTACCCGCGGCCGCGGCCGGCGCCTTCGAGGCCAACGGCTCCCGGCCCACGCCCGACGTGAGGAACGCGGGCCAGCCGGCCTTGGGCGCCTGGCCGACCTTGAGCGTCCGGAACTTCGCCAGGGTCGCCGGATCCTGGGCGTCGAGCCAGTCCGCCAGCTGCCTGAACGAGACGCAGCGCACTTCCTTCTTGGTGCAGACCGTCGCGATCGTCTGCTCGATGGCGCGCATGTACGTGCCACCGTTCCAGGACTCGAAGTGGTTGCCGATGATCAGTGGCGCGCGGTTGCCGTCATACGCGCGATCGAACGCCTGGAGCAGGCCGTCGCGCATCTGGTTTCCCCAGTACTCGTGCTTGTCGGGGTCGCCCTGCGTCGTTCCGGACTGGTTGAACATGAAGTTGTAGTCCATCGACAGCGTCTCGAAGTCGCGCCCCGGGACCGGCACCAGTTGCATGGAGAGGTCCCAGACACCGTTCTTCTTCTGGGGCCACACCTGATCGTTGACACCGCTGGAGTCGTAGCGGAACCCCAGGGTGCGCGCCGCCTCCACCATGTTCTTCTGACCCTCCAAGCAGGGGGTGCGGCCGCCGACGAGCTCCTTGTCGTAGTCGAAGGGCAGCGCCTTCTCGTCCTTGAGGACAGGGTCGTTCGTCTTCCAGCCCTTCACGAATGACTTGGCCTGGCTGATCTCGCTCTTCCACTCCTCGACGGACCAGGTGCCGACGCCGCCGTCCTTGCCGCAGAAGTGCCCGTTGAAGTGGGTGCCGATCTCGTTGCCGTCCTGCCAGGCCCCACGGAGCTGGGCCAGGGTGTCTCGGATGCCCTTGGTGTCGTTGAAACCGATGTCCGAGGCGCCGGCGTTGTGCTTGGGCGGGTCGTACTGCGTCCGCTTCCCCTCCGGCAGGAGATATACGCCGCTGAGGAAGTACGTCATCGCGGCGTTGTACTTCTTGCCCACCTCGCGGAAGTGCGAGAAGAGCCGCTGGCTGTCCTCGCCCGCCCCGTCCCACGAGAACACCACGAACTGCGGGGGTTTCTGGCTCGGCGTCAGGCGATCCACCACCGGCTGCTTGGGCTGGACCCCCGTGAACGCGGTGGAACCATCACCGATGGCCCGGAACACGCGCTTGGGGGCAGCTTCAGCACCCTTCTTCTTCTCTCCCGCAGCGCCGTTCACGGCCCCGAGGCCGGAGCCCTCCGCTCCGGAGCCGGTTCCCGAGCACCCGGCCGCTCCCGCGACCAGCACGACGGCCACGACGCCCAGGCCGATCCTCCTCGTGGCGCCCATCGTCTTCCTCGCGGCGGCCATCATCCGCCCACCTCTTTCTCGCAGGTAGCTTGCGCCGGGTGCCGACACGGCGCGGCCAAAGTCGCACGCACGGCCCAAGAGCCAGCACGACAGGCCGAATGAAAAGCTGACTATTCACCGGAATGGGTGGCTGGATGGCCCATTTGCCCTCAATCCTGGACATGACTCTTTACTCTCCATTACTGTCTGTTTACCGAGAGTTGAGATATCCCGCCGCTGCATGCCGTGACCCACGGCCGCGCCATCGAGTTCCACGACCGCGCCGCTCAGGAGGAGACGGGAAATATGTCTGCCTGCGTGCCCACTCGCCACGAACACTCGTCCCGCAGTTCGCGCCCCTCCCGGTCCTCGGGAGTCAAGCGACCACACAGCCCGCCCCCGCCGCCGCGCGGCGGACGGTTCCGTATCTCGGGCGCCGATGTGTCCGCGTCCATCACTGTCTTTCTGCTCGCCATCCCCATGTCGCTCGGTCTGGCTGTCGCCATGGGAGCCCCCCTGGAGGCGGGTCTCATCTCCGCCGCGGTCGGCGGCATCGTCGCCGGACTCCTCGGCGGCACCCCCCTGCAGGTCTCCGGCCCGTCCGCCGGACTGACCGTGGTCACCGCCGAGACGATCCAGATCTACGGCTGGCGCACCACCTGCGCCATCACGATCGGGGCGGGCCTGCTTCAGCTCGCGCTCGGCTCACTGCGAGCGGCCCGCAGCGCACTCGCTGTCAGCCCCGCCATCGTCCACGGCACGCTCGCCGGCATCGGCGTGGCCATCGCGCTCGCTCAACTGCACATCGTGCTGGGCGGTTCACCGCAGAGCTCGGCCATCTCCAACGTGCTGCATCTCCCCGATCAGCTGGCACGTGTCAGTCCCGCCGCCCCATTGATCGGCGCGCTCACCGTAGCCGTCCTCGTCCTGTGGCCACTGCTGCCCGGGCGGACCGGGCGGTTCCTGCGCCGGGCTCCTGCGGCCCTGGCCTCCGTGGGTCTGGCCACGGCCGTGGCCGCGTGGGCGGCGCCGTCGATCGCCCGGGTCGATCTGCCCTCATGGCGTTCGCACGCCCTGCCCGAAATGCCGCACGGACCGGTGCTCGGCCTGGCTACAGCCGTGTTCACGATGATGCTGGTGGCCAGCCTGGAGTCGCTGCTCGCCGCCGTCGCCGTGGACAAGCTGGCCGCCGACCGGAGCCGTGCGCACTCGACAGGCTCTTCTACGCCGTCGGGAGAGGCACCGGCCGACGAAGCAGCCGCCGCGCACGCCGGCCCGGACTCCGCCAAGCGGCCCGCGCCGCCCCTCCTCAAACGCTCCGACCTCGATCGGGAGCTACGCGCACAAGGCGTCGCCAACGCGGTATCGGGCCTGCTGGGGGGACTCGCGGTCTCCGGTGGAGCCGTGCGCAGTTCGGCGAATGTGAGAGCCGGGGCGACCGGCCGCGCGTCCACCGTGCTCCACGGCGTTTGGATCCTGGTCGCGTCCGCCCTGCTCGTCAGTGTGCTGGAACGCATTCCACTGGCCGCCCTCGGAGCACTGGTGATGATGGTCGGCCTCAAGATGGTGAGCCTGGCGCACATCCGCAACGTCCATAAGCACCGGGAGTTCCTGGTGTACGGCGCGACCATCGCCGGGGTGCTGGTCGTCGGCGTGCTCAAGGGCGTGGTCATCGGCATCGCCGTCGCGGTGGCCGTCGCGCTGCACCGGCTGGGCCGGACCCGGATCTCGGTGTCCGAACAGAACGGGCAACATCTCGTGGTCGTACGGGGCCAGTTGACCTTCCTGGCCGTTCCCCGCCTCAGCCGGGTGCTGGGGCGACTCCCCCAGGATGCCGATGTGGTCGTGGAGCTGGACGGCTCGTTCATGGACCACGCCGCATACGAGACGATCCAGGACTGGAGCAACGCCCATGCGGCCCACGGCGGCCAGGTGGCGTTCGCCGGGAGGTCCGGCGGCAGGATCGCCGAGCCCGCCGCGGCAGCGCACTCCTGCTGCCGGCCATGGACCCCCTGGCGCAACCACCACTGCCACGACCGCCCCGAGCACGCCCCTCCCGCAGAGGCCAACGGCGGCGCGGATGCCGGCACGGCGGCCGAGGCCCCGCAGCGCACGGGGAGCACCCTGGACGCGGTCCACCCGCCGGGCCACGTCGGCACCGCCGACACCGCCGACACCGCCGACACCGCAACAACCATCCCCACCGGGATCGCGACCACCGCCGGCCCGGCCCCGGGCGCCCTCACCCCCGCCACCCCGCCCCACACCGGCACCGCCCCCGGCACCACCACCGACTCTGTGCCCCTTTCCGAGCCCGCCCCTCGCCTCCCACAGCCCCCACCCCCGTCACGGACGCAGTCCCCCGCGACCGGCATTCCCGCCGCCTCCGCCCAGCAGCCCGCATCCGTCGGCCGGCCCCCGCGCGCAGTCCGCGATCACCGGCTGGTCCGGGGTCTCAGTTCGTTCCAGCGGGATACGGCACCCCTCGTCCGGGGGGAGCTGGCACGACTCGCCAGGGAGGGCCAAAGCCCCTCGCAGCTCTTCATCACGTGCGCGGACTCCCGCCTGGTGACGAGCATGATCACGGCCAGCGGGCCCGGCGACCTGTTCACCGTGCGGAACATCGGCAACCTGGTGCCACCTCCTGACGCCGAGGAGGGCGACCACTCGGTGGGGGCCGCGATCGAGTACGCGGTGGACGTGCTCGGCGTCGAGTCCATCACCGTCTGCGGCCACTCGGACTGCGGCGCGATGAACGCGCTGCTGGGATCCGCCCCGGAAGCCCCGGACACATCGCTGTGGCGCTGGCTCCGACACGGGCTCCCCAGCCTGGCCCGGATGTCCTCGGCCGGCGACACCCCGGTCCGGCTCTCCGGCCGACTGCCCGCCGACGCGGTGGAGCAGCTCTGCCTGACCAACGTCGTCCAGCAGCTCGACCATCTGAGAGCCCACCCATCGGTGGAGCGCCGGATCGCCGACGGCACCCTTCAGCTCCACGGCATGTACTTCCACGTGGCCGAGGCCCAGTCGTATCTGCTGGACGAGGGCGCGAGCGCGGAGAGCGGCACGGCCGAGGTGTTCGAGCCGATCGCACCGTCGCACCCGGTCCCACCGGCGCACCCGCATCCACCGGCGCACCCGGTCCCACCGGCGCACCCGGCGGAGCCCGCCCGTACCGGCGCCTGAACCGCAGGCACCTCGGATCCGTAAGACCTAGTGATCCCGCTTCCGTGCCGGAAGCGTCCGCACCGGCGGAGTGCTCCACCGTGCCGCGACCGCGCGAAGGCGGGATCATGCCTCTATACACGAGAGACAGGTCTAAACCAATTCCCGGCAGGCACTTGTCACCTGGCCTTGGGACTGATGAGCTATGCCCCGGGACACAACGGACACCCTGGGACTGGGAGAAGTCGTGAGCAACGAGAGCCTGGCCAACCTGCTTCGGGAAGAGCGGAAGTTCGCTCCGCCTGCCGAGCTGGCCGCCAACGCCAACGTCACCGCTGAGGCGTACGAGCAGGCCGAAGCGGACCGGCTGGGATTCTGGGCCGAGCAGGCCCGCCGCCTGACCTGGGCCACCGAGCCGACCGAGACCCTCGACTGGAGCAACCCGCCCTTCGCGAAATGGTTCGCGGACGGCGAGCTCAACGTCGCGTACAACTGCGTGGACCGCCACGTCGAGGCGGGCAACGGCGACCGGGTCGCCATCCACTTCGAGGGCGAGCCCGGCGACAGCCGCGCCATCACCTACGCGGAGCTGAAGGACGAGGTCTCCCGCGCCGCCAACGCCCTCACCGAGCTCGGTGTCGGCAAGGGCGACCGGGTCGCCGTCTACCTCCCGATGATCCCCGAGGCCGCCTTCGCGATGCTGGCCTGCGCCCGTATCGGCGCCGCGCACTCGGTGGTCTTCGGCGGCTTCTCCGCCGACGCCATCGCCGCCCGCATCCAGGACGCGGACGCGAAGGTCGTCATCACGGCCGACGGCGGGTACCGCCGCGGCAAGCCCTCCGCGCTCAAGCCCGCGGTCGACGACGCCGTCTCCCGTATCGACAGCGTGGAGCACGTCCTGGTGGTCCGCCGTACGGGCCAGGACACCGCGTGGACCGAGGGCCGCGACGTCTGGTGGCACGAGATCACCGGCCGCCAGTCCGCCGAGCACACGCCCGAGGCGTTCGAGGCGGAGCAGCCGCTCTTCATCCTGTACACGTCGGGCACCACCGGGAAGCCCAAGGGCATCCTGCACACCTCCGGGGGCTACCTCACCCAGGCGGCGTACACCCACCACGCCGTCTTCGACCTCAAGCCGGAGACCGACGTCTACTGGTGCACCGCCGACATCGGCTGGGTGACCGGGCACTCCTACATCGTCTACGGGCCGCTGGCCAACGGCGCCACGCAGGTGATGTACGAGGGCACCCCCGACACCCCGCACCAGGGGCGCTTCTGGGAGATCGTCCAGAAGTACGGGGTCACGATCCTCTACACCGCGCCGACGGCGATCCGTACGTTCATGAAGTGGGGGGACGACATCCCCGCCAAGTTCGACCTGTCGTCCCTGCGCGTCCTCGGTTCGGTCGGTGAGCCGATCAACCCCGAGGCGTGGATCTGGTACCGCAAGCACATCGGTGCCGACACGTGCCCGATCGTGGACACCTGGTGGCAGACCGAGACCGGCACGATGATGATCTCGCCGCTGCCCGGCGTCACCGAGACGAAGCCGGGAAGTGCCCAGCGCGCCCTGCCGGGCATCTCCGCGACCGTCGTGGACGACGAGGCCAACGAGGTCCCGAACGGCGGAGGCGGCTACCTGGTCCTCACCGAGCCGTGGCCGTCGATGCTCCGCACCATCTGGCGCGACGACCAGCGCTTCCTCGACACCTACTGGTCGCGCTTCGAAAGCAAGTACTTCGCCGGCGACGGCGCCAAGAAGGACGAGGACGGCGACATCTGGCTGCTCGGCCGGGTGGACGACGTCATGCTGGTGTCCGGCCACAACATCTCGACCACCGAGGTCGAGTCGGCGCTCGTCTCGCACCCCGCGGTCGCCGAGGCCGCCGTGGTCGGCGCCACCGACGAGACCACCGGCCAGGCCATCGTCGCCTTCGTCATCCTGCGCGGCACCGCGACCTCCTCCGACGAACTGGTCGCGGAGCTGCGCAACCACGTGGGGGCGACTCTCGGCCCGATCGCCAAGCCGAAGCGCATCATGCCGGTGGCCGAGCTGCCCAAGACCCGTTCCGGCAAGATCATGCGCCGCCTGCTGCGCGACGTGGCGGAGAACAGGGCCCTGGGCGACGTCAC
This sequence comes from Streptomyces sp. NPDC097595, assembly GCF_044761525.1. Classification (NCBI taxonomy): domain Bacteria; kingdom Bacillati; phylum Actinomycetota; class Actinomycetes; order Kitasatosporales; family Streptomycetaceae; genus Streptomyces; species Streptomyces sp. NPDC097595. The sequence continues at coordinate 37,567 of NZ_JBIWCN010000023.1, forward strand.
GACCCTGACCGACTCCTCGGTCATGGACCTCATCCAGAACCAGCTGCCGTCGGCTCCCTCCGAGGACTGACACCGACGCACGACCCGAAGGGCACCCGGCAACGCGCCGGGTGCCCTTCGGGCCTTTACGGTGAGATCACCGCTCCCGAGCATCCTCACCGTCACGCCCCGCGGGTACAGTGGCAGCTGATCAACAACAAGATAAGAAAATCTTCACAGGGGTGCCGGGAAGTCTGGTCGGCAAGTGCATCAGCCATGCCATCGCTGCCGTACCGACCCGGAGGTCTCCCCCCGTGGCCACACCCACCCCTACGCCCACCGGCCCGCGCCGCACCCTCCTGGGACGGCTGCCGCTCCCCGAGCGCAACTACGTCGCCGACGCCCTGCGCACGGAAACCGTCGGGGGCGTCATCCTGCTGTTCGCCGCCGTGGCCGCGCTGGTGTGGGCGAACACCGCGGGGGCGAGCTACTCGGCCGTCAGCGACTTCCACATCGGGCCTGAAACCCTCGGTCTGCACCTCTCCGTGGAGCACTGGGCCGCCGACGGGCTCCTGGCCATCTTCTTCTTCGTCGCCGGCGTCGAACTCAAACGCGAGCTCGTGGCGGGCGAACTGCGCGATCCGAAGGCCGCGGCTCTCCCCGTGGCCGCCGCGCTGTGCGGCATGGCGGTCCCGGCGGTCGTCTACACCCTCGTGAACGTCCTCGGTGACGGCTCGAAGGACGGCTGGGCGGTCCCCACCGCCACCGACATCGCCTTCGCGCTCGCCGTTCTCGCCGTCATCGGCACCTCGCTGCCCGCCGCACTCCGGGCCTTCCTGCTGACGCTCGCCGTCGTGGACGACCTCTTCGCGATCCTCGTCATCGCCGTCTTCTTCACCGAGGACATCGACTTCCTCGCGCTCGGCGGCGCCTTCCTCGGCCTGGGCCTCTTCTATCTGCTGCTCCGCCTCGGTGTGCGCGGCTGGTACGTCTACGTGCCGCTCGCCCTGGTCGTCTGGGGGCTGATGTACAACAGCGGCGTGCACGCCACGATCGCCGGTGTCGCCATGGGCCTGATGCTGCGCTGCACCCGCCGTGAGGGCGAGGAGCACTCCCCCGGTGAGCGCATCGAGCATCTGGTGCACCCGCTGTCGGCGGGCTTCGCCGTACCGGTCTTCGCGCTGTTCTCCGCAGGGGTCTCCCTCTCCGGCGGCGCGGTGGCCTCCGTGTTCCACCGGCCCGAAACCCTCGGGGTCGTCCTGGGCCTCGTCGCCGGCAAGACGATCGGCGTCTTCGGCGGTACGTGGCTGACCACCCGGCTCACGAGGGCCGAGCTGAACAAGGACCTGGCCTGGGCTGACGTCTTCGCGATCGCCACCCTCGCCGGCATCGGCTTCACCGTGTCGCTGCTGATCGGCGAGCTCGCGTTCGCCGGTGACGACGACATGATCAACGGGATCAAGGCGTCGGTTCTGCTCGGCTCCCTCATTGCCGCCGTACTCTCCGGTGTACTGCTCAAACTGCGGGTACGCAGATACAGGGCACTGTCCGACGCCGAGGAACTCGACGAGGACGGCTCCGGGGTTCCGGACGTCTACGAACAGGACGATCCGGCCTACCACCTGAGGATGGCCGCGATCTACGAGGAGAAGGCGGCCGAGCACCGCCGCCTTGCCCGACTGGCGGGGGCAGCGAGCAACAGGCCGGACAGTCCGGCATGATCTGACATCGGACGTGTTGAACAGGAGAGGGAGTCAGGGATGAGCGACCCCGGCAATTACGCGGGCGGCGCCGACCGCAGTCTCGGCCAGCTGGTCGCGTCGGCGACGGCCGAACTGTCGGCGCTGGTGCACGACGAAATCGCCCTGGCCAAGGCCGAGGTGCGGCAGGACGTCAAGCGCGGCGTCATCGGCAGTGTGGCGTTCATCGTCACCGGCGTGCTGATCCTGTTCGCGATCCCGGTGCTGAGCTTCGCGGCCGCGTACGGCATCCACAACCTGGGTCTTGGCCTCGCCTGGTCGTTCCTGATCGTGGGCGGCGCGTTCATCCTGCTGGGCGTTCTGCTCGCGCTGTTCGGCTACGCGAAGATCAAGAAGGTCAAGCCGCCGGAGAAGTCCATCGCCTCCGCCAAGCAGACCGCCGCCGTCCTTCAGGGCGTCAAGCCGCACCCGCGCCCCGAGACCGCCGCCGACGCGATCATCCCGGTGGGCGGCAGCACCCGCTCCGACCGGGCCATCGAGAGCGCACCGGTCCAGGACAAGGCGTCGGCTGTGGCACGCTCGTCCACATGACCGTTCCCGCACCGTCCGCCCCGGCCGGCGGCCCCGTCCGCCTCGACGGCCCCTGGACCCACCGGGACGTCGCGGCGAACGGCGCCCGCTTCCACATCGCCGAAATGGGTGAAGGGCCGCTCGTCCTCCTCCTGCACGGCTTCCCGCAGTTCTGGTGGACCTGGCGCCATCAGCTGCCCGCACTCGCCGAGGCCGGCTTCCGGGCCGTGGCCATGGACCTGCGCGGCGTCGGCGGCAGCGACCGCACACCCCGGGGCTACGACCCCGCCAACCTGGCGCTCGACATCACGGGCGTGGTCAGGTCCCTCGGCGAGCCGGACGCCGCCCTCGTCGGCCACGACATGGGCGGATACCTGGCCTGGACCGCGGCCGTGATGCGCCCGAAGCTGGTGCGCCGGCTGGTCGTCTCCTCGATGCCCCACCCACGCCGGTGGCGCTCCTCGATGCTCTCCGACTTCGCGCAGTCCCGGGCCGGCTCGTACATCTGGGGCTTCCAGCGGCCCTGGGTGCCGGAGCGTCAGCTCGTCGCCGACGACGGCGCCTTGGTGGGCCGGCTGATCAGCGACTGGGCGGGGCCGGGCAAGGCGGAGTTCCCCGACGAGGCGACGCTCGGCGTGTACCGGCGGGCCATGACGATCCCCTCGACGGCGCACTGCTCGATCGAGCCGTACCGGTGGATGGTGCGCTCGCTGGCGCGCCCGGACGGCATCCAGTTCAACCGGCGCATGAAGCGGCCCGTTCGGGTGCCGACACTGCACCTTCACGGTTCACTCGATCCGGCGGTCCGCACCCGCAGCTCGGCCGGGTCCGGCGAGTACGTCGAGGCGCCCTATCGTTGGCGACTTTTCGACGGTCTGGGTCACTTCCCGCATGAGGAGGATCCGGCGGGGTTCTCGGCCGAACTCATCAACTGGCTCAAGGATTCCGAGCCGGATCGCTAGCCGTTCTGGCACACATGTCCTACGAACGGCCACGTGCCCGGCGCATAAGCCAATTGGCTGACGGATAGGCGATTACGGACCATGAGGCACGGGCAGACGTCCGGGTATGGGCTGGACGCACGACTTCGGTGACGCAGCACGCAACCGTCGCTCGACCGCCACGGCGGTTCCGGGCCTTCATGAGGGGGACGGCCTTCAGGGCCGGGTGCACGCTTTGCACGTCATGCATGATCCTCGGCTCGGCATCTCACGCATCCTGCGCCGCAGGGCCCGCTGGGTCTCGGCGCGGCTGCGCCATCCCCGTAACTGACGCACCGACGGTCCCGCACGGGCCGCCCGGAGACCTTCAGAGCGCGCATCCCTGGCTGTCGACCTGCTGGTTGGCGGTACGGCCCTGCGTGATGTCGTCGCGGATCTCGTCCGCCGTCAGCGCGTAGCCCGTGTCCGGGTCGTCGAGCGACTTCGCGAACACGACTCCGTACACCTTGCCCTCGGGGGTCAGCAGCGGGCCGCCGGAGTTGCCCTGGCGGACCGTGGTGTAGAGCGAGTACACATCACGGCGGACCGTGCCCCGGTGGTAGATGTCGGGGCCGTTGGCGTCGATGCGGGCCCGCACGCGCGCGGAGCGTACGTCGTACGAGCCGTTCTCCGGGAAGCCCGCGACGATGGCGCTGTCGCCCGTCTCCGCGTCGCGGTCGGTACCGGTGAACTGCAAGGGCTTCACGTCGAGGTCCGGGACGTCGAGTACGGCGATGTCGCGCTGCCAGTCGTAGAGGACGACCTTCGCGTCGTACAGGCGTCCCTGACCGCCGATCTGGACGGTCGGCTCGTCGACGCCGCCGACCACGTGGGCGTTGGTCATCACCCGGCGGTCGGAGAACACGAACCCGGTGCCTTCGAGGACCTTGCCGCAGCTCGGGGCCGTACCCACGACCTTCACGATGGACTGCTTGGCGCGCGCGGCGACGGGGCTGCCGACCAGCGCCGGGTCGGGGGCGCTGACCTCGGTGATGGGTTCGTTGGCGAACGGGCTGAAGACCTGCGGGAAGCCGTTCTGCGCGAGGACCGAGGAGAAGTCCGTGAACCAGGTGGACGCCTGGGGCGGCATCACCCGGGAGACGCCCAGCAGGACCGAGGAGCTGCGGACCTCCTTGCCCAGCGTCGGCAGCGAGGTGCCCGCCAGGGCGGAGCCGATGAGCCAGGCGACGAGCAGCATCGCCACCACGTTGACCAGGGCGCCGCCGGTCGCGTCCAGGGCGCGCGCGGGCGACCACGTGATGTGCCGGCGGAGTTTGTTTCCCAGATGGGTGGTGAACGCCTGGCCCACCGACGCGCACACGATCACGATGACGACCGCGACGACGGCCGCGGTGGAGGAGACCTCCGAACCGTCCGTCATCTGGTCCCACAGGACCGGCAGGAGGTAGACGGCGACGAGACCGCCGCCCAGGAACCCGATCACCGACAGAATGCCGACGACGAACCCCTGGCGGTAGCCGATGACCGCGAACCACACGGCTCCGGCCAGCAGCAGGATGTCCAGCACGTTCACCGTCTATAGCCTCGCAGATTCGTCACCGGGCCCGTACGTCTCCGTGGCCCGGGCGGTCCCGGATCGGCGGAGCACGGAAGTCAGCCTGTCATGCGCGCCAGTCGAGCGGCACCTGCCTGGCTCTGTCCCAGGGGCGTTCCCAGCCCGCGAAGTGCAGGATCCGGTCGATCACGCCGGCCGTGAATCCCCAGACGAGTGCTGATTCGACCAGAAATGCCGGGCCCCGGTGACCGCTGGGGTGGACGGCCGTCGCCCGGTTGGCCGGGTCCGTGAGATCCGCCACGGGGACCGTGAAGACCCGCGCCGTCTCCCCCGGGTCGACCACACCGACCGGGCTGGGTGCCCGCCACCAGCCGAGGACCGGGGTCACCACGAAGCTGCTCACGGGGATGTAGAGACGGGGCAGCACACCGAAGATCTGCACCCCGCGCGGATCCAGGCCGGTCTCCTCCTCGGCCTCGCGCAGAGCGGCCCTGAGCGGCCCGGTCGTCGCCTGGTCGCCGTCCTCGGGGTCGAGCGAGCCGCCGGGGAACGACGGCTGGCCGGGATGGGAGCGCAGGCTTCCGGCGCGCTCCATCAGAAGCAGCTCGGGGCCGCGCGCGCCCTCGCCGAACAGGACGAGCACGGCCGACTGGCGCCCCGCGCCGTTCTCCGGCGGCAGGAAGCGGCTGAGCTGCTGCGGCCGCACGGTGCGCGCGGCACGGGCGACGGGGTCGAGCCAGTCGGGCAGCCCCTCCTCCGAAACCATGGCCGCAGGGCCGTCCGCCCCACCGCGCTCCGTGCCGGTCTCATGCGTCTTCATAGGCACCCCTCCGTCTCACAACGCCCGTCGTCCCGCGATTCGTTCCGCAGCGGCGGTCCGCGTCAGTCGGCGCCCAGGGGAGGTGCCGGGCTTCCCGGGTAGTCCGGCGGCGGGCTGAGCCGCTGGCCCGGCTTGCCGCCCATCTCGTACTTCAGGAGCTTGCGGGCCTTCTCCGGGTCCGTCTCGCCCTCACCGTACGACGGGCACAGCGGGGCGATCGGGCAGGCGCCGCAGGCGGGCTTACGGGCATGGCAGACGCGGCGGCCGTGAAAAATGACGCGGTGCGAGAGCATGGTCCACTCGCTCCTGGGGAAGATCGCCGCGACCTCCGCCTCGACCTTCTCCGGGTCCTCCTGCTCGGTCCACTTCCACCGCCGGACCAACCGCCCGAAATGGGTGTCCACGGTAATTCCGGGCACTCCGAAGGCATTGCCCAACACAACGTTGGCCGTCTTGCGGCCGACTCCCGGCAGCTTGACGAGATCCGCGAGCTTGCCGGGCACCTCGCCGCCGAAGTCGTCGCGGAGCGCGGCGGACAGCCCGAGCAGCGACTTCGCCTTGGCCCGGAAGAAGCCGGTGGGCCGGATGAGCTCTTCCAGCTTCTCCGGAACCGCGGCGGCCATGTCCTCGGGGGTGGGATAGGCGGCGAAGAGGGCGGGCGTGGTCTGGTTGACCCTCAGGTCGGTGGTCTGGGCGGAGAGAACCGTGGCGACGAGCAGTTCGAACGGATTCCGGAAGTCCAGCTCCGGATGGGCGTACGGGTAGACCTCGGCGAGCTCGCGATTGATCCGGCGGGCGCGGCGGACCATGGCCAGATGCGATTCCGGCCGTCCCGGCTTCTTCTTAGGCGCGGCGGCTCCGGACGCCCCGGTCTCCGCCGGCTTCGCCCGCCTGGCCGAGCCGGGACCGGCGGACCGGCTCTTCGCCGTCCCGGTGGCGCTTTCCGCCGTTTTCTTCAGGTTCTTCCCTTTGTCCGCACCCTGTTCGCCCACAGCGGAATCACGGCCCTCCGACACCCCATCAGCCCCCTTGGCCTGCGCTCTCACCGGCAATCCGGACACTCGGCCAGCCTAGAGCCCGGCACTGACATCCGCCCCGGTCACGGGTGATCCGCCCCCAATCGGCCCCCTGCCGTGCCCCTCGGCACGCGCGTGCGTCAAACTGGTTTGTGATTGATCGCACTGTTTTACCGTCCGGCATGATGGGGACCACGGTTCCCTGAACAGGCCGACAAGGAGAGAACTCGTGGACGACGTTCTGCGGCGCGCCCCGCTTTTCGCGGCGCTCGATGACGAGCAGGCCGCGGAGCTCCGCGCCTCGATGAGTGAGGTGACCCTCGCGCGCGGTGACGCGCTCTTCCACGAGGGTGACCCGGGTGACCGCCTCTACGTGGTGACCGAGGGCAAGGTGAAGCTCCACCGCACCTCCCCCGACGGTCGCGAGAACATGCTCGCGGTCCTCGGCCCCGGCGAGCTGATCGGTGAGCTCTCGCTCTTCGACCCGGGCCCGCGCACCGCCACCGCCACCGCGCTGACCGAGGTCAAGCTCCTGGGGCTCGGCCACGGCGACCTCCAGCCCTGGCTCAACGCGCGCCCCGAGGTGGCCACCGCCCTCCTGCGCGCCGTCGCCCGGCGCCTGCGCAAGACCAACGACCAGATGTCCGACCTGGTCTTCTCCGATGTGCCCGGCCGCGTCGCCCGCGCCCTCCTGGACTTGTCGCGCCGCTTCGGCGTCCAGTCCGAGGAAGGCATCCACGTGGTGCACGACCTGACGCAGGAGGAGCTGGCCCAGCTGGTCGGCGCGTCCCGCGAGACGGTCAACAAGGCCCTCGCCGACTTCGCCGGCCGCGGCTGGCTGCGTCTGGAGGCCCGCGCGGTGATCCTCCTGGACGTGGAGCGGCTGGCCAAGCGGTCGCGCTGATCTGACATGCGGGGCCCCGCCGGCATCGGCGGGGCCCCGCACGCATGTCAGATCAGCCCGTGCTCGGTCAGATAGTCCAGCTGCGCCCGCACCGACAGCTCCGCGGCCGGCCACAGCGAACGGTCCACGTCCGCGTAGACGTGGGCCACCACCTCGGACGAGGTCCGGTAGCCCGATTCCACCGCGGTCTCCACCTGGGCCAGCCGGTGCGCGCGGTGGGCGAGATAGAACTCGACCGCCCCCTGCGCGTCGTCCAGCACGGGTCCGTGCCCGGGCAGCACCATATGGACCCCGTCGTCCACCGTCAGCGAGCGCAGCCGCCGCAGCGAGTCGAGATAGTCCCCGAGCCGCCCGTCCGGGTGCGCCACCAGCGTCGTCCCGCGTCCGAGGATCGTGTCCCCGGTCAGCACCGCCTGATCGGCCGGCAGGTGGAACGACAGCGAGTCCGCCGTGTGGCCCGGCGTCGGCACCACGTACATCTCCAGGCCGCCGGTCGTGATCACGTCGCCCGTGCCCAGTCCCTCGTCGCCGAGCCGCAGCTCCGGGTCGAGCGCGCGCACCTTGGTCCGGGTCAGCTCCGCGAACCGCGCCGCGCCCTCCGCGTGGTCGGGGTGGCCGTGGGTGAGGAGCGTCAGCGCGATCCGGCGGCCCGCCCGCTCGGCGGTGTCGATGACGGCCCGCAGATGGGCGTCGTCCAGCGGGCCCGGGTCGATGACCACCGCGAGGTCCGAGTCGGGCTCGGCCACGATCCACGTGTTGGTCCCGTCCAGCGTCATCGGCGAGGGGTTGGGCGCCAGGACGTTGACCGTACGGGCCGTGGCGGGACCGGACAGCACGCTGCCGCGCGGCTGTCCGGGCAGCGCCGCCGCGTCACTCATGCCGCACCGCCTTCCGTGTCGCCCTTGTTCTTCCCGGCGTGCGTTTCGTCCGCACCCGCGGTGGAAACGTGCTTGGTGAATTCCTCGTGCCCCGGCCAGCTCAGCACCAGCTCGTCACCGTCCAGACGGGCCTGCGCGAGTACGGGGGTGAGGTCCTGGTCCGACGCCGCCTCAAGCGCCTGCGCGGCGGAGGCGTACGGCCGCAGTGTCCGCAGCGTCGCCACGGTCGGCGGCATCATCAGCAGCTCGCCCCGGTCGTATCCGTCGGCCGCGTCGCCCGGGGTGATCCACACCGTGCGGTCGGCCTCCGTCGAGGCGTTCCGGGTGCGCTGGCCCTCGGGGAGCGCGGCGACGAAGAACCACGTGTCGTAGCGGCGCGGCTCGAACTCCGGGGTGATCCAGCGCGCCCACGCGCCGAGCAGGTCCGAGCGCAGCACCAGGCCGCGCCGCTCCAGAAACTCGGCGAACGACAGCTCCCGCGCGACCAGCGCCGCGCGATCGGCCTCCCAGTCGTCGCCCGTGGTGTCGGTGACGACGGTCTCCGGCGTCGGGCCGGCCAGCAGGACCCCGGCCTCCTCGTACGTCTCGCGGACGGCCGCGCAGACGACCGCCTGTGCCTCGGCAGGTGTGCCGACGCCCAGCCGGTGCGCCCAGGTCTCCAGCGCGGGCCCGGCCCAGCGGACGAGCCGGTCGTCGTCGCGCGGGTCGACGCCGCCACCCGGATAGGCGTACGCCCCTCCGGCGAAGGCCATCGAGGTGCGCCGGCGCAGCATGTGGACGGCGGGTGCGCCCCCGGTGCCGGTGGCGTCGTCCCGGAGCAGCATCACGGTGGCGGCCCGCCGGGGCTCGGCGGCCGTCAGCTCGCCTGCGGCGAGGGCCCTGATCCGGCCGGGCCATTCCGGGGGGTACCACTGACCATTGGACATGGCCGGAGGCTATCCGGAACCGCGTCGATGTTCGAGAGGCCCCCGGATCCGTACATGGCGTGTACACACAAGATCCCGCCCGGTCCTCACGACCGGACGGGATCAGGGGTGGAGACGGTACGGATCAGACCCCGGTCAGCTCGACCTGGATCTCGACCTCGACCGGCGCGTCCAGCGGCAGCACGGCGACGCCCACGGCGCTGCGGGCGTGCACACCCTTGTCCCCGAGGACCTCGCCCAGCAGCTCGCTCGCACCGTTGATCACGCCGGGCTGGCCGGTGAAGTCGGTGGCCGAGGCGACGAAGCCGACGACCTTCACGACCCGCGCGATCCGGTCCAGGTCGCCCGCCACCGACTTCACGGCGGCGAGGGCGTTCAGCGCGCAGGTCTTCGCGAGCTCCTTGGCCTCGTCGGCCGTGACCTCGGCGCCGACCTTGCCGGTCACCGCCAGCTTGCCGTCGACCATGGGCAGCTGACCGGACGTGTACACGTACACCCCGGACTGCACGGCCGGCTGGTACGAGGCCAGCGGCGGCACGACGGCCGGCAGCGGCAGTCCGAGCTCGGCGAGCTTCGCCTCGACGGCGCCCGCCACTACTGCTTCTCCCGCTTCAGGTACGCCACGAGCTGCTCGGGGTTGTTCGGGCCGGGAACGACCTGGACCAGCTCCCAGCCGTCCTCGCCCCAGGTGTCCAGAATCTGCTTGGTCGCGTGCACGAGAAGGGGCACGGTCGCGTATTCCCACTTGGTCATGGCCCGACTGTAATGCCTGCGCGATCCGGGGCACGCGCAGCCTCGTGCGTAGCCCGCGGTGCGACTGGTTAGGCTCGAATACGTGAGCAGGTTCCAGGTCGTCAGCGGCAAGGGCGGTACCGGTAAGACCACGGTCGCCGCCGCCCTCGCGCTCGCCCTCGCGACCGAGGGCAGGCGCACCCTCCTCGTGGAGGTCGAGGGCAGACAGGGCATCGCCCAGCTCTTCGAGGCGGATTCCCTCCCCTACGAGGAGCGCAGGATCGCCGTCGCCCCGGGCGGCGGCGAGGTCTACGCGCTCGCGATCGACGCGGAGCTGGCGCTCCTCGACTACCTCCAGATGTTCTACAAGCTCGGCAGCGCGGGCCGGGCGCTCAAGAAGCTCGGCGCGATCGACTTTGCCACCACCATCGCGCCCGGCGTGCGGGACGTCCTGCTGACGGGCAAGGCGTGCGAGGCGGTCCGCCGCAAGGACCGGCAGAACCGGTTCGTCTACGACTACGTGATCATGGACGCCCCGCCGACCGGCCGCATCACCCGCTTCCTCAACGTGAACGACGAGGTGGCCGGGCTCGCCCGGATCGGCCCGATACACAATCAGGCGCAGGCCGTGATGCGGGTGCTGAAGTCCCCGGAGACCGCGGTGCACCTGGTGACGCTGCTGGAGGAGATGCCGGTCCAGGAGACCGCGGACGGCATCGCGGAGCTGCGCGCCGCCGAACTGCCGGTGGGCCGGGTCATCGTGAACATGGTGCGCCCGCAGCTGCTGGACGGGGACGCGCTGCGCGCCACGGTGGGCGGACGGCGCAAGGAGATCGCCAAGACGCTGACGCGGGCGGGCGTGACCGGCGCGGCGGGGCTCGTACGCCCCCTGGTCGAGCAGGCCGCCGAGCACACCCAGCGGGTCGCGCTGGAGCGTGAGCAGCGCACCGTGCTGGCCGGGCTCGGTCTGCCGGGGTACGAGCTGCCGCTGATCGGCGAGGGGGTGGACCGGGCCGGGCTCGACCACCTGGCGGCCGCGCTGCGGGAACAGGGCGCGGGGCAAGCGGGAGCCGGACGAGGGGCGGGATCATGACAGCGCGCACGAAGGCGGGGGAGGGCGGCGGTGCTCCTGCGGAAGCCGTACCGGCTCTGGACACCGACGCCCTGATCGATGACCCGGGCATCCGGATCATCGTCTGCTGCGGTTCCGGCGGCGTCGGGAAGACGACCACCGCGGCGGCGCTCGGGGTGCGGGCGGCGGAGCGCGGCCGCAAGGTCGTCGTCCTGACCATCGACCCGGCCCGCCGGCTCGCCCAGTCCATGGGCATCGACTCGCTGGACAACGTCCCGCGCCGGGTGAAGGGCATCGAGGGCTCCGGTGAGCTGCACGCCATGATGCTCGACATGAAGCGGACCTTCGACGAGATCGTCGAGGCGCACGCGGACGGCGAGCGGGCCCGCGCGATCCTGGAGAACCCCTTCTACCAGTCCCTGTCGGCCGGCTTCGCGGGCACGCAGGAGTACATGGCGATGGAGAAGCTGGGGCAGCTCCGGGCGCGGGACGAGTGGGACCTGATCGTCGTGGACACGCCGCCGTCGCGTTCCGCGCTGGACTTCCTGGACGCCCCGAAGCGTTTGGGGTCGTTCCTGGACGGGAAGTTCATCAAGCTGCTGATGGCGCCCGCGAAGATGGGCGGCCGCGCGGGGATGAAGTTCCTCAACGTGGGCATGTCGATGATGACCGGGACACTGGGCAAGCTGCTGGGCGGTCAGTTCCTGCGTGACGTACAGACGTTCGTCGCCGCGATGGACACCATGTTCGGCGGCTTCCGTACCCGCGCGGATGCCACGTACAAACTCCTTCAGGCACCTGGCACGGCCTTCCTCGTCGTCGCGACTCCGGAGCGGGACGCCCTGCGCGAGGCGGCGTACTTCGTGGAGCGCCTGGCCGCCGAGGACATGCCGCTCGCGGGGCTGGTGCTCAACCGGGTCCACGGCAGCGAAGCGGTGCGGCTCTCCGCCGAGCAGGCGCTGGCCGGCGCGGAGAAACTTGAAGCAGAAAATCTTGAAACCGACGGCATTGTGGATCAGGCGGCCGGGAAGGCTGGACTTCGTGAGCCCGCCGACTCCCCCACGGACGGGCCCGCACCCACCACGGACTCCGAACCCCGGCCCGACAGCACGGCAGCCGTCACAACCGAAGAACTGACCGCAGGGCTGCTCCGTCTGCATGCCGAGCGGATGCAGGTGGTCGCGCGCGAACAGGACACACGCGACCGCTTCACCACACTCCACCCCGAGGTGGCCGTGACCGCCGTGGCCGCGCTGCCCGGAGACGTCCATGACCTCTCGGGCCTGCGAGCCATCGGGGACCGCCTCGCGTCCGGTTCCGCACCGGACGGAGCTGCCTAGCCCCTCGTACTACGTAAGCCGTCCACGTAACCCGTACAACGTACGGACCGCCGGGGGCTAGCCGACGGCGGCGAACGTCTCGTGCAGCTCTTCGCTGTCCTCCAGACCGATCGCCACGGGCAGGATGCCCGAGGCGCGCTCGTATTCACTACGGGCGGTCTCCAGCAGTCGGCGCCAGGACGTCACGGTCGGCCGTCTCCGCAGCAGCGCGCGGCGCTCCCGCTCGGTCATCCCGCCCCACACGCCGAACTCGACGCGGTTGTCCAGCGCGTCGGCCAGGCACTCGGTCCGCACCGGGCATCCGGTGCACACCGCCTTGGCCCTGTTCTGCGCTGCCCCTTGTACGAACAGTTCATCCGGATCAGTAGTGCGGCAGGCTGCCTGCGCACTCCAGTCGGTTACCCAGCCCATCCCGGCGCCGTCCTCTCCCGAATCGAGGCTCCCCCACGGCGGCAGCGGCATATTCACCGCTGCCAGTTGAGGACGTTACGGAAGGTGGCGACAGCACAACACCCCCTTCGGGCCCAATCTTGAATGGCCCGAACGGACTATGCGTATACGGCAGATCACCCAGGGGAGTGAGGTGAGGACATGCGGGACTATCCCGTCGGAATCGGGACAGTCTGCCAGAACCACATCGGACGTTCGGTGACACACGGGGCGAATTCGGGAGCGCCGGGTGTGTGGCCGGATCGTGCACGGGGGTTGATACGGAACCGGACTGCTGTGACAGTTGAGAGCAGCTTAGGCCAAGGCATATCCGTGTGTCCGGCGAATGGGAACCTAGCCCCCTCGCGTCACCATGCCACCAGGTCCAGCAGCCGCAGCGCGGCACCCACGCCGGTTCCGAATGTCACGGTCCGGTACGCGAACGCTCCGAGAGGCCCCCGGTCCCACGGAACACTCATATCTACGGATTAGGCTGCCCCCATGCCAAAGAAGCGCTCGGGCGGGGGTCTCACCACGACCCAGCAGGCCGCCAAGTTCCTCGGTGTCGCCGCACTCTCCGGAGTCGTCCTGGCGGGCATCGCGCTGCCGGCGGCCGGAGCACTGGGCCTCGCGGCCAAGGGGACGGTCGACGGGTTCGACGAGATCCCGGCCAACCTGAAGACCCCGCCGCTGAGTCAGCGCACCAAGATCCTCGACAGCAAGGGCGGCCTGATCGCCACGGTCTACGAACGCGACCGCACGGTGGTGCCGCTCACGAGCATCTCCCCGTACATGCAGAACGCGATCATCGCGATCGAGGACGCCCGCTTCTACGAGCACGGCGCGGTCGACCTCAAGGGCATCCTGCGCGCGCTGAACCGCAACGTTCAGGCGGGCGGTACGGCGGAAGGCGCGTCGACCCTCACCCAGCAGTACGTGAAGAACGTCTTCGTGGAGGAGGCCGGCGACGACCCGGCCAAGGTCGCGGAGGCCACCCAGCAGACGCTGGGCCGCAAGGTCCAGGAGCTGAAGTACGCGATCCAGGTCGAGGAAGAGCTCGGCAAGCGGAAGATCCTGGAGAACTACCTCAACATCACCTTCTTCGGGCAGCAGGCATACGGCGTCGAGGCGGCTTCCCAGCGCTACTTCTCCAAGTCGGCGAAGGACCTGAAGCTGGAGGAGGCGGCGCTGCTGGCAGGGATCGTGCAGTCGCCCAGCCGCTACGACCCCATCAACGACACGGAGGAAGCGACCAAGCGCCGCAACACCGTGCTCCAGCGGATGGCCGACATCGGCAAGGTCTCGCAGGAAGAGGCCGACAAGGCCAAGGCCACCCCGATCAAGCTGAAGGTCAAGCGGCCGCAGAACGGCTGCATCACGGCCGTCAGCGGTGCCGGGTTCTTCTGCGACTACGTCTCGAAGATCGTCAAGAACGACCCGGCCTTCGGCAAGACCGCCAAGGACCGCGCCAAGCTCTGGGCGACCGGCGGTCTGACCATCAAGACGACCCTGGACCCGAGGTCGCAGGCCGCGTCCAACGAGGCCGCCGTCTCCCGGGTCAACAAGGACGACAAGGTCGCCGACGCGGTCGTTCAGGTCCAGCCCGGCACCGGACGCATCCTGGCAATGGCCCAGTCCCGGCCGTACGGTCTCGACGCCTCCAAGCACCAGACCATGCTGAACCTCTCCGTCGACCACGCCATGGGCGGCAGCTACGCCGGCTTCCAGGTCGGGTCGACGTTCAAGCCGATCACCGCGGCGGCGGCGCTGGAGAAGGGCATCAGCCCGGCACAGAGTTTCGATACCCCGCGCAAGATCTCCCTGCCGGCCGACTCCTTCCGCACCTGTGCGGGCGCACCCACGGACGACAAACCGTGGAGCGTGCAGAACGAGACGGAGTCGGAAAAGGGCATGTTCGACATGACCGGCGCGCTGGGCAAGTCGATCAACACCTACTTCGCGAAGCTGGAGCAGAAGACCGGTCTCTGCGAGACGCTCGCGATGGCGAAGAAGGTCGGCTACGAACGCGGCGACAACAAGCCGCTGTGGGAGGTCGCCAACACCACGCTGGGCGGGCAGGAGTCGACTCCGCTGGCCATGGCCTCGGTGTACGCCACCTTCGCCAACCGCGGCACGTACTGCACCCCGGTCGCGCTCCTCTCGGTCACCAAGCCGAACGGCAAGCCGGTCGACGTACCGAAGCCGCAGTGCAACCGCGCGATGAGCGAGCACACGGCCGACACCATAAACCAGATGCTCAAGGGCGTCGTCGAGGACGGCACCGGCACGCAGGCCGGCCTCAGCGACCGTGACAACGCGGGCAAGACCGGCACCACCGACGGGCGCAAGAACGCCTGGTTCGTCGGCTACACGCCGAACCTGTCCACAGCGGTATGGGTCGGCAGCGACGGCGCCCACCAGAACGACATGACCGGCATTGTCATCGGCGGCCAGTTCTACGACAAGGTCTGCGGTGGCTGCCTGCCCGGTCCGATCTGGAAGACGGCGATGACCGGCGCCCTGAGCCCGTCCGAGACCCCTTCCTTCAACCCGGTCGACGTACCGCGGGCGAAGGAGAAGGAGGACAAGGACAAGAACAAGGGCGGGGACAAGAAGAAGCCGGGCGACAACAAGCCCGGCGGCGACAACAACCCGTTCCCCGGCATCAGCATCCCGCCGGACGTCCTCGGCGGGAACAACGGCCACGGCCGCGGTCAGAACGACGGCGGCACGAACGGTCCCTGATCAGCCGTTACGCAGACGAGGGCGGGGCGCTCCGGATCATCCGGAGCGCCCCGCCCTCGTATATGCGCAGCCAGCTCTACACGCGGCCGGCCAGGCCTTCGCTCAGCCGGCGAGGAGCTTCTTCACCGTGGCGGCCACCCGGCCGCCCTCGGCGCGCCCCGCGACCTTCGGGTTGACGATCTTCATGACGGCGCCCATCGCACGCGGCCCCTCGGCCCCGGCGGCCTTCGCGTCGTCCACGGCGGAGGCCACGATCGCGGTCAGGTCCTCGTCGCTCAGCTGCTGCGGGAGGTACGCGTCGAGGATCGCGCCCTCCTTCTTCTCCCGCTCGGCCTGCTCGGTCCGGCCGCCCTTGGCGAAGGCATCGGCGGCCTCACGGCGCTTCTTGGCCTCCTTGGCGATCACCTTCTGCACCTCTTCGTCGGAGAGTTCGCGGGCGGTCTTGCCGCCGACCTCTTCCTTCGTGATCGCGGTGAGGGTCAGCCGGAGCGTGGACGAGGTCAGCTCGTCACGCGCCTTCATGGCCGTGGTGAGGTCTTCCTTGAGCTTGGACTTGAGCGTGGTCATGAGGTGATTGTGGCAGGTGCGGGGCGCCCGGCGCCCGCCTGTTTTCCTGCGGGCGCACGACGTCTGCGACGATGGGCGCATGCGCGCACGCTACGGAGTACCCCTGAAAATCACGGCGGTCACCGCCGCGGCCGGCGCCGCCGGTCTCGCCTACGCGGCAGGCTTCGAGGTCCGCTCGTTCCGCCTGCGCAGGGTCACGGTCCCGGTGCTTCCGAGTGGGGCGCGCCCGTTGCGCGTCCTCCAGGTCTCCGACGTGCACATGGTCAGCGGACAGCGCAAGAAGCGGGCCTGGCTCCAGTCCCTGGCGGGTTTGCGCCCCGACTTCGTGGTGAACACCGGCGACAACCTCTCCGACCCCGAGGCCGTACCGGAGCTGCTGGACGCGCTCGGCCCGCTGATGGAGTTCCCGGGTGTGTACGTGTTCGGCTCCAACGACTACTACGGCCCCAAGCTGCGCAACCCGGTCCGCTATCTCTTCGAGAAGGCGTCGGGCAAGCACGGCCTCAACGGCAACGCCCCGGCGACCGGCGTCGTCCACAACCCGTGGGAGCCGATGCGGGACGCCTTCGACGAGGCGGGCTGGCTCAACCTCTCCAACACCCGCGGCCGCCTCAAGCTGGACGGCCTGGAGCTGGCCTTCACCGGCCTGGACGACCCGCACATCAAGCGCGACCGCTACGCCGAGGTGGCCGGCGGCCCCGAGACGGGCGCCGACCTCTCGATCGGCGTGGTCCACGCCCCGTACCTGCGCTCACTGGACGCGTTCACGACGGACGGTTACCCCCTGATCCTCGCCGGTCACACCCACGGCGGCCAGGTCTGCATCCCCTTCTACGGCGCCCTGGTCACCAACTGCGACCTGGACACGGACCGCGTGAAGGGCCTCTCCATCCACTACTCCGGCGGCAACCGCGCCTACCTCCACGTCTCGGCGGGCTGCGGTACGAGCCGCTACGCCCCGGTCCGCCTGGCCTGCCCTCCGGAGGCGACCCTGCTCACCCTGACGCCCAGGGACGCCTGACCGGGCCACCCCCGCCGATCACGACAAAAACCGGATTTCGTCTCCGGGCGCCGGTGGGCTAGAGTTGTCGATGTCGCCGGGAGACCGGCGGCGATCGGGGTGTAGCGCAGCTTGGCAGCGCGCTTCGTTCGGGACGAAGAGGTCGTGGGTTCAAATCCCGCCACCCCGACAGCCGTAAGACCAAGTCAGGGGCCTGATCCACTTAGTGGATCAGGCCCCTGAGTGGTTTCCGGGGGTGCCTTGGGAGCCGTTTGGGAGCCAAGTGCGGGAAGGCGGCTCCCCGGCCCCGGCGCTGGAAGGGCAGCCACCACGCAGCAAGACGTTCAGACTCCCCTGTCTCGAAGGGGTCGCACTGAGCGGGCCCTCGACAGAGAATGCAGTACGGTCGCGCTCATACGGGTAGGCACAGAGAGGAGGGGCCATGTCGTACGAACCGAAGCTCGCAGCGGCGCTGTCCGGCGCGACGATGGCCCAGCTCTCGCACTGGCGTCACGCCTCAGGCGCAGGAGGCGCAGTCCTCGTCCCAGAGATCTCGGCTACACGGCCCATCCTGTACTCCTTCCGAGATGTCGTTGCACTGCGAACCTGCGTGCGCCTCCGGCAGGAGACCTCGCTGCAGCGGATCCGTCGCGCAGTGGACTCCCTCAGGGATGATCTGGGTGAGCGAGAGCACCTCTCTGCCTACCAGCTCGTCACCGACGGGGGCACGGTGTATCTGGCCGATCCTGACCATGCCGTCGACCTGATCGGCCGCAAGGGTGGCAAAAGCAACCTCGTCATCCACCAGCTCGTCGATGTCCTAGCCCCGTTCTACCGGAACGGCCGACACATTCCCGACCTGCTGTCCCCCCGCCCAGATGTCGCCGTGGATCCATCCGTACGCGGCGGTGAGCCGGTAATCCGTGGCACTCGCGTCCCCGCAGCCGAGGTCGCAGCCCTGATCCGAGATGGAATTCCTCCGGAGCAGATCGCCGACTTCTTCCCCGGGGTCAGCGCCGGAGCAGCACTTGAAGCAACCGACTTCACCGATTACGTCGACAGCTACACCGGAACGCCAACCGGTGCAGGCGCAGGTGCGAGCCGAGGCGCCGCTTGAAGCTGCTGCTCGACGAGAACGTGCCGCGTCCTATGGCCGACATCGTCCGCATCCTTCTCAAGGCTCATGACGTCCTGCACGTGCATGACCTGCCCGGATGGGCTGGCACCAAAGACATCGAGCTGTTCGAGAAGGCCCGCGCTGAAGGCTTCGACGCAGTCCTCACCAACGACACCAAACAGATGAGCCGGCACCATGAAGTCGCGGCAATCGCTGCATCCGGGCTCCATCGGATCGAGTACCGACAGAACAACAAGCACGGCGGGCTAGTCGGCCTGGGCTCGGCCATCGCCACCGTTTGCGCAGGTCTCCCCCACGCTCTGGCCGAGCTATCAGTCGCAGACGGCCAACGTCTGGTCTCCCTCACCTCTGTCGACCCAACTCGCGCCACCCGTGTCCGCACCGTCGACCCTCAGGCGGACGCACCCAAATTCTGGCCCACGGGCTGATCCGCAACGGCTGTTCCGACCACGCCGCAACTCCGAGTTCCGGACGGTGCTGGGCTCACGCGAAACCGGCCTTCGCAGCCTCGAGAACCTTCTTGTTCGGGCTGGAGAAAATGGCGTAGATGTTGTCGACTGCGGCGGTCGAGTGAAGCGTCAGCCGTATGTATCCCGACTGAGCGCCCGGGACGACCGTGATCGTGAGCTCGCCCCAGGTGGGGAACTTTCTATACGTGCCCGTCACCTGCCCGAGGTCTGCGAGTGACCGCACGTCCTTGAAACCTGCGGCAATGAGGCCCTGTTCGCAACGGGTAAGCCACTCCTCGCGCTGCCCGGCGACCACGAGGACCTCCTCCATGCTCTTACGGATTGCCACGTGACTCCTCCAGAGTGCGGAACGTTCATTCAGCTCAGCGGAGCATGACTTGTTTGCCGGGAGCGGTCTTGTATCGGGCACGCCAGTAGCTTCCGCGCTTCTCTGTGAAACCTAAGTACGTTTCCTTCCTCTTCGGTGCGGCGTTCTACGCGGCGGTGTCGAATGCGGCTCGGTCGGATCGGCGCGGCGGCCCGGCGCGCAGGCGGGCGGAGGGTGCACCCGGCTCGGGGGCGCTCGAGCGTCGGGCAGCGGCCGCAGGCGGGGCTCCGGGGGACGGTGGCCGCGCAGCGACGGTCGGTCGCTCCTCGTGGAGGCGCATGATCTCGGCGAGATGGGCGTCGGTGAAGCGGTAGGCACGGCCCACTCGGGCGAAGGGCATCTGGCAGTCCGGTGCAGATCGTCAGCAGCCCGGGAAAGGACCGCTGACGCGCCTTCGGTGTCGCTGGTCGCCAGTACGGCGCTGCCTGGCCCTTGGGGCAGCAGGGCGATGACCTGGGCCGGGCGGGTGACGTCGTCCAGCACCACCAGCATCCGGCGCTCCGCGGACAAGGCCTGGTAGAGGGCCCTTCGGCTGGCGAGCCCCGCAGGAAGGTACTGGTCCCGTACTCCAAGTGCCCTCAGACAGGCGGCGAGCGCCTCTGAAACGTCTCCGCCGGCTTCTGAGCGCAGCGCGGCAAAGTCGACGAAGAGCTGCCCGCCCGGGAACCGCGGTTGGTTGTTGTGGGCCCATTGGCAGGCTGCTGCCGTCTTGCCGATGCCAGGGAGGCCGCTGACACGCCGATCGGGCAGCCCGGAGCATCATCCTGTCCGGCTAAGCGGTCGAGTTCGGCCAGGGCACCCAGGCGGCTGACGAACCCGCGGGGCGGCCTCGGAACCTGGTCGGTACGGCGGACCGTGTGCTCTGCGGCCTGTGCTGCGTGGTAGTTGAAGGAGATGCCTCCGTGGACGACTCCCGCCTGAGCCACTTGTCCGTCGACATCGCCGGGGAGACTGTTCATGCCCCTTGCCACGGGACGTTCCGACTCACCTCGGGTGTTCATGAACCACCACCTCTCCGGATCGCCGACCAGGAGTCACCGTACTGGACACACGACGAGGAAGCGGCTGTTCCGCCATCGGTATGATCAGGGCCATGCCCTACCCGGCTCCCGCCGACGACCGCGCCTCTTCAGGTCAATTCGCCCCTGTCGAGTGCCACTGCCAGGTAGACTTGACAAAATTTGCAGGGCAGCAGGGCAGCAGGGCAGCAGGGCAGCAGGGCAGCAGGGCAGCAGGGCAGCAGGGCAGCAGGGCAGCAGGGCAGCAGGGCAGCAGGGCAGCAGGGCAG